>NZ_LT629786.1:1865977-2176973 GCF_900105675.1 Pseudomonas synxantha
GCAACACCTTGAGCGTTTCTTTGTTATAGACCGGGTCGTGGGCGTGGGCGCTGAGGGACGCGAGCATCAGCGTAGTGACGAGCAGTCGTTTCATGGTGAGGGTTCCAGGTAGTTCGAGACCTCTTCACCCTACGCCGTAGCCTACACGCCACCAATGACCAATGCGCCGGAAAAAACCTTAGCCAATCTGCTCGAGGATGTCGCGGACCTTGTCCAGCGCCAGGTCGATGTCCAGGGTTTCAATGGCACCGAAACCGATGATCAGGCCCGGGCGAGCAGGTGCGTCGTGGTAGAACACGTCCAGCGGATACAAGCCCACTCCAGCCTGGCGTGCCATTTCTATCAGCAGCGTGATATCCACCGGCACTTTGCACAACGCTGCCATATGAAAGCCGGCCACCGTGGGTACTGCTTCAAACCAGGGTGACAGATCACCGGCCAGGCGCTGCAGGATGCGTTCGCGGCGCCCAGCATAGACGCTATGACAACGGCGGATATGCTTGAGCAAATAGCCCTCGCTGATGAACTTGGCCAGTGCCCATTGCGGCAGGGTCGAACAGTGCTGGTCGGTCAGTTGCTTGGCCTTGAGCACCGCGGCATAAATCGCCGGCGGCAGCACCGCGTAGCCCAGGCGCAACTGCGGCAGCAAGGTTTTCGAGAAGGTCCCGACATAGGCCACCACGCCACGGGTGTCCATGCTTTGCAGGGAGTCGGTGGGGCGGCCTGCGTAGCGAAACTCGCTGTCGTAGTCGTCTTCGATGATGATCGCGCCAAGCTCGATGGCCCGTTCCAGCAGGGCTTCGCGGCGTGGCTGGCTCATGGGCATGCCGAGGGGGAACTGGTGGGACGGGGTCACGTAGATGAGCCGGGTTCCCTCGGGAATGTCCTTGACCCGGATGCCCTGGTCGTCCACCGGCACACTGGCGACGCTCGCGCCCATGGCCATGAACAGTTGGCGTGCGGGGCTGTAGCCTGGGTCTTCCATGGCCACGATACTGCCCGGCTCCAGCACCACACGGGCGATCAGGTCGAGGGCCTGCTGGGCGCCATTGGTGACCACGATGTCGTGGTCGAGGCATTTGACCCCGCGGGAAAACGCGATGTGCCCGGCGATGGCACTGCGCAGGGCGGGCAGGCCCTCGGGCTGGCTGTAGAAACCGCTGTGCTGGGCGATACGGCGCAGGGCATGCTGGGTGCAGCGCCGCCATTCCTCCTGGGGGAATTGATTGCGCGTGGTGGCGCCGCCGATAAATTCGTAGCGCAGGATATCGTCGTCGGTGGGATGGCGCATGGGCGAGGGCAGTGCCGCCCACTTGCTCAGGTTGGCGGCGCAGGCCAGGTCGGTGGCGCTCTGCACGCGGTCGGGCTGTGGCGCCCACGCATTGACGAAGGTGCCCCGGCCAATCTTGCCGACCAGCAGGCCTTCGTAAGTCAAGGTGGCGTAGGTGTCGGAGACAGTTTTGCGCGATATGCCCAGTTGCTCGGCGAGCAGCCGGCTGGGAGGCAGTTGTGCACCGGCCGAGAGTCGCCCGGTGGCGATGGCTTCGCGCAACTGCTGGTAAAGCTGGGCAGCCAGGTCCTTGCGGCCGGTGATGACGAGGTGCAGTTCCATGTTTCATCCTGGGACAGATCGATCTGCGCCAAGGTTACGCGCAAACCGATCCGAAGAAACCCAGGCGATGTCAGGACAGGAAGCCGCCATCCACATTCAGCGACACGCCGGTGGTGTAGCTCGACGCATCACTGGCCAGGTACAACACCGCGCCGGCCATTTCGCTGGGGGCGGCCACGCGCTTGAGCGGGATCTGGGCCAGGGCAGTTTTCAGGATCGAGTCGTTCTTGACCAGCGCCGAGGCGAACTTGGTGTCGGTCAGGCCCGGCAGCAGTGCGTTACAACGGATGCCGAACGCCGCACATTCCTTGGCAAACACCTTGGTCATGTTGATCACGGCGGCCTTCGTCACCGAATAGATGCCCTGGAACACACCCGGCGAGATGCCGTTGATCGAAGCCACGTTGATGATGCTGCCGCCGCCGTTTTCGCGCATCAGCTTGCCGGCCTCCACCGACATGAAGAAGTAGCCGCGAATGTTGACGTCAACGGTCTTCTGGAATGCACCGAGGTCCGTGTCCAGCACGTTGCAGAACTGTGGGTTGGTCGCGGCATTGTTGACCAGGATATCCAGGCGCCCGAACTGCTCGCGGATGCCGGCAAACACCTGGGCGATCTGCTCCATTTCCCCAATGTGGCAGGCAATGGCGGTGGCCTTGCCGCCGTCGGCGATGATTGCATCGGCCACGTGCTGGCAACCTTCCAGTTTGCGGCTGGAAACAATCACATGGGCGCCTTGCTGGGCCAGCAACTTGGCGATGGCTTCGCCGATGCCACGGCTGGCGCCGGAAACGAAAGCAATCTTGCCGTCAAGGTCGAACAGGTTGGTCTTGGACATGAGGGTTCCTTGTGGTTGCAATCAGAGCGCGGATTTGCCGATGACATTCAGGCTCATCTGCTCAAGCAATGTGTTCATATGGATGAACTGCGCAAAGCGTTTGTCCTGGGTCTGGCCGTGGAAGAAGCGGTAGTAAATCTGCTGCACGATGCCGGCCAGGCGGAACAGGCCGTAGGTGTAATAGAAATCGAAATTATCGATCTGGATGCCGGAGCGTTCGGCGTAGTAGTCGACGAACTGGCGGCGGGTGAGCATGCCCGGGGCGTTGCTCGGCTGGCGTCGCATCAGTTGCACCGGCGCCGGGTCGGCGGCTTCGATCCAGTAGGCGAGGGTATTGCCCAGGTCCATCAGCGGGTCGCCCAGGGTGGTCAGTTCCCAGTCCAGCACGCCGATGATCTGCATCGGGTTGTGTGGGTCGAGGATCACGTTATCGAAGCGGTAGTCGTTGTGCACGATGCTGGAGGTCGGGTGGTCGGCGGGCATTTTGTCATTGAGCCAGGTGCGCACTGCTTCCCATTTTGGCGCGTCGGGGGTCAGGGCCTTTTCGTAGCGGTCGCTCCAACCGCGAATCTGCCTTGCCACGTAGCCTTCGGGCTTGCCCAGGTCGGCCAGGCCGCAGGCCGCATAGTCGACCTGATGCAACTCGACGAACTTGTCGATGAAGCTTTTGCACAAGGCTTCAGTCTTGGTCGCGTCCAGCCCCAGTTCGGTCGGCAGGTCGGAACGCAGGATGATGCCGTTGACCCGTTCCATCACATAGAACTCGGCGCCGATTACTGACTCATCGGTGCAGTGCACGTAGGCCTTGGGGCAGTACGGGAAGCCATCCTTGAGTTGATTGAGAATGCGGTATTCGCGGCCCATGTCGTGGGCGGACTTGGCCTTGTGGCCAAACGGTGGGCGGCGTAGCACGAACTCCTGGCCCGGGTATTCCAGCAGGTAAGTCAGGTTCGAGGCGCCACCGGGGAATTGGCTGATCTTGAGCGTTCCCTGCAAGCCTGGGATATGAGCCTTGAGGTAGGGATCAATCAGGCTGGCATCAAGCTCTTCGCCGGGGCGAATCTGGGTCGATTGGTCGTTCAGCGCCATGCTTATCCCTTCTGCTTATTCTAAAGGCCTTGGACTATTTCCTAATCTAATGCGCACCACCGCCCAGCGACAAGGTCGGGGCGGTTTAATAGGTTAGCGTGTTGAAGGGTGATCAGCGTGCCTGATTGGTCATTTTGCGGGCGCTGGCAACGTGACCGGGGTCAGTACGGGACGGCCGGCAAAGTATTCCACCAGGTTGTCCGCCACCCGTTGCACCGTATCGTGGGTAGCTTCCGGTGACAGGCCGGCCACGTGGGAGGTGAGCACGGTATTGTTCAGGCGCTTGAGGGCGTCCGGCACCTTGGGCTCATCGTCGAATAC
This sequence comes from Pseudomonas synxantha, assembly GCF_900105675.1. Classification (NCBI taxonomy): domain Bacteria; kingdom Pseudomonadati; phylum Pseudomonadota; class Gammaproteobacteria; order Pseudomonadales; family Pseudomonadaceae; genus Pseudomonas; species Pseudomonas synxantha. Next base: position 1,869,838 of record NZ_LT629786.1, read on the forward strand.
ATCCAGCGCGGCGCCGCCGATACGCCGTTGTTCCAGCGCGGCCACCAGGTCGGCGGTCACCACCACGCTGCCACGGCCGATATTCACCAGGAAGCCGTGCGGTCCCAGTGCGTCCAAGGCATGGCGGTCGATCAGGTGCCGGGTGCTGGCGCCGCCGGGTGTCGCCAACACCAGGAAGTCGGAGTTGCGGGCCAGCTCCACGGCGGTTGCACAGTAGGTGTACTCCACGTCATCGCGGGGTTGGCGGTTGTGGTAACTGACCTCCATGCCGAAGCCGAGGGCGGCACGCTTGGCGATCTCCATGCCCACGGCGCCAAGCCCGAGAATCCCCAATTGCTTGCCCGCGAGGGAAGGGCGCATGACCTTCGGCCATTCGTTGCGCCGCACGGCCGCATCGGTTTGGGGAATGCCGCGCACCAGTGACAGCAGCAATGCCATGGCGTGGTCGGCCACCGAGGGCGCGTTCACCCCGGCGCCGTTGGTCACCACGATCCCACGGTTACTCGCCGCCTGCAGGTCTACATGCTCGTAGCCGGCACCGATCACGCAGATGATCTCCAGCAACGGCAACGCGGCGATTTCCTCAGCGTATAGCCCCAGCGGCCCGCGGGTCAGCACGGCCTTGATCTGCCCTGCGTGGGCCTTGATCGCCTGGGCCCGCTCTGCGGGCGTCGGCGCCAGGATCACGTGAAAGTCGTTGCTCTCGATGATTTGCAGGTATTCGTTGATGGTTTCAACCAGGACCAGGACAGTGTTGGGCATGGGGCAGCTCTTACTGTGGGGTTCGATCCTGGGATTATGCGGGATTTTTGTGGCACTAAAACCGGGGGGCCAAAAGAATGTTTGCCTGGTTGAATGGGGGGCGTGCCGCTGACGCTGAGCCGGCTGGCAGCACAGGGTAATAGCGCCTCGGTGCCCAGGAGACGCTGACAGGGTTATTTGCTTTCTCGAGCCTTCTGTTGTGCCGCCTGGAAGATTTCCCGGTAATCATAGCTAGGAAAGAATTCCGTTTTGTAAGGACCCCAGGCGGTATTTTCCAGCGCCAGGTTTACAGCCGCCAACCGCGATGCCGGCAAGCGCAGAACGATAACGTGGCCGATACCCATGGTGATATTCCAGCTGACGATCTCTACGCCTGCTGGAGGAAATGTCTTGAAAAAATCCTGCTTTTCGAGTTGGGCCCTTAGTTCACCCAGTGGGCGTGATTGATCATGTTTCAGGAATACAGTCAGCATCAATGCATCGTCGGGAGTGGCAACAGACTCTTTAACAGCAGCAGGTGCCTTGGCTTGTGCAACAACACTGGTTGAAATTAAAGCTGATGCAACGACTGTGGATATCAGCAACGATTTGAGTGGGTTTTTCATGGGGACGTATCTTCTTGTTAGTGGTTTATAAAGGGCGAACGTTAATGATTGGCGCGGGACAACGTCGATTGCTTTAATAATGCGGATGTAGCGAGTGGGTCGTGGTGGTTTTTATCGGCCCTTTGTAAGGTGCGTGAACGACATAGATACGTACGTTTTCGTTGGTCTCGACCATGTCGCGAGGTACTTCCCGGGAATAAGTGAATTCCTCGGTGTTGAGTGCTTCCAGGCGTCTGACGATGGACCTGTGCGGGCCTTTATCAGGCACGAGGATATGGGTTTTCCTGTCGCCTGTGACCAGGAAGTACCCACCACCGCCCTGTTCATATTTTGATCGCCCGGTGTCGGTATAAAAGAATTCATAACGGTTGCGTTCGGGATCCCACATCGAGATGCCGACCACACCCGGGTACTTGTCCTTGACGTCTACATCAGGGGCGCCTTCTATATAAACTTTTGTGGTCAGCCATTGGGGCGATGTGCCCAGTGCGTGGCTGTCAGCATGTTCGGTTGTTTGTCGTGCCTGACTCACGAGTGGATTAAGGAGTCCGGCGAAAAGTACAACAGTGAAGAGCAATCTGCGCTTTTGCATATCAATAGACCTTGCGAAATATGGATATTGTGGTGTTGGTGGCTTGTTGGTTTGCAATATAAGCGTGATAACTTGGCCGCTCAATGCTCGCGAAAATCCTTGTAACAAAAGCTGCGGTTAATAATGAAAACCACATTAAAAAATATTATTTCAAAGCGCTGTAAGTAGGTTTTTTCTTACAGGTTTTTATATCTGATTAAAGCTTAACTATTTTTTCTGTAACTTCGCGTCGATCAGAATCTGGTTAATAGAGTCAACCAGGCCAATGTCTGTGCTGGCAGCTGCTCAATTGCGGCTAATGGTCGCTGTCGAGGGCACTGCGCATCTGTCCCATGCGCGCGGGCAGCCTGACCATTGCTCAGCTAAGTCTTTGCTTATTCAAGAGAATCCCGGACAATCCGGGCCTTGTTATGGTCAGGGCGCTGCCTGTCAGGTTTTTCTGACTCGTCCTGGCCGTGTGAATGCGGAGATCCGACCGGATGAATGATCAGGCCAATAGCGTCGACGAACGCTATGCAACGACACCTGCAACCCTCACAAGCTGGAGCCGCCAGGACACGACCTGGATGCTTGGGCTGTTCGGTACCGCCATTGGCGCCGGTACTTTGTTCTTGCCGATCAACGCGGGCCTGGGGGGCTTCTGGCCACTGGTGATCCTGGCGCTGCTGGCCTTCCCGATGACATTCTTTGCCCACCGTGGGTTGACCCGTTTCGTGCTGTCGGGCCGTGAAGGCTCCGATATCACCGATGTGGTCGAAGAGCATTTCGGCATCAAGGCCGGTGCGCTGATCACGTTGCTGTACTTCTTCGCGATCTTCCCGATCCTGCTGATCTACAGCGTGGCCCTGACCAATACCGTCAGCAGTTTCATGGAGTATCAGCTGCACATCATGCCGCCACCCCGGGCGGTCCTGGCGTTCGTGCTGATCCTCGGCTTGCTGGCCGTGGTGCGTTGCGGCGAGCAGGTGATCGTCAAGGCCATGAGCCTGATGGTGTATCCGTTTATCGTCGCCTTGCTGTTCCTGGCCGTGTACCTGGTGCCGCACTGGAACGGTGGCATTCTCAGCACCGCCAGCGAAGTGCCGGCTCCGTCGGCATTGCTTAACACGCTGTGGCTCGCGATTCCGGTGATGGTGTTCTCGTTCAACCACTCGCCGATCATCTCGGCCTTTGCGGTGGACCAGAAGCGCCAGTACGGCGCACATGCCGAGGAGCGCAGCTCGCAGATCCTGTCCCGCGCGCACCTGTTGATGGTGGCGATGGTGCTGTTCTTCGTGTTCAGTTGCGTGCTGACCCTGTCGCCCGCGCAGTTGGCCGAGGCGAAGGCGCAGAACTTGTCGATCCTGTCGTACCTGGCCAACCACTTTGACAACCCGACTATCGCCTTCGCTGCGCCATTGATTGCGTTCGTGGCGATTGCCAAGTCGTTCCTGGGCCACTACATCGGTGCCAGCGAGGGCCTCAAGGGCCTGGTGGTCAAGACCGGTCGCCGCCCGGCACCGAAGACCCTGGACCGCATGACCGCCGCCTTCATGCTGGTGGTGTGCTGGATCGTCGCCACGCTCAACCCGAGTATCCTCGGCATGATCGAGACCCTGGGTGGGCCGGTGATTGCGTCGATCCTGTTCCTGATGCCGATGTACGCGATCCGCAAGGTGCCGGCCATGGCCAAGTATCGCGGGCAGGCTTCGAATGTGTTTGTTACGGCAGTCGGCTTGATTGCCATTACGGCATTGGTCTATTCGCTGATTGCCTAAGGCCTGACACAGCCTGCAAGGACTACACAGATTCAAATGTGGGAGGGGGCTTGCCCCCGATAGCGGTGTATCAGTCGCCCATCAATTGACTGAGCCACTGCTATCGGGAGCAAGCCCCCTCCCACAGTTGTTTGGTGGTGGTGTTGACGCCGAAGTACAGCCTGGTTGGTGTTTCCGCTGCTTGCTCAAGGCCTGACACAGCCTGCAAGGACTACACAGATCCAAATGTGGGAGGGGGCTTACCCCCCGATAGCGGTGTATCAGTCGCCCATCAATTGACTGAGCCACTGCTATCGGGAGCAAGCCCCCTCCCACAGTTGTTTGGTGGTGGTGTTGACGCCGAAGTACAGCCTGGTTGGTGTATTCGCTGATTACTCAAGGCCTGACATAGCCTGCAAGGGCTAAGCAGATCCAATGTGGGAGGGGGCTTGCCCCCGATAGCGGTGTATCAGTCGCCCATCAATTGACTGAGCCACTGCTATCGGGAGCAAGCCCCCTCCCACAGTTGTTTGGTGGTGTTGCTGATGCCGAATTACAGCCTGGTTGGTGTATTCGCTGATTGCTCAAGGCCTGACATAGCCTGCAAGGGCTAAGCAGATCCAATGTGGGAGGGGGCTTGCTCCCGATAGCGGTATATCAGTCACCCATCAATTGACTGAGCCACTGCCATCGGGAGCAAGCCCCCTCCCACAGTTGTTTGGTGGTGTTGCTGATGCCGAATTACAGCCTGGTTGGTGTATTCGCTGATTGCTCAAGGCCTGACACAGCCTGCAAGGACTACACAGATCCAAATGTGGGAGGAGCTTGCCCCCGATAGCGGTGTATCAGTCACCCATCAATTGACTGAGCCACTGCTATCGGGAGCAAGCCCCCTCCCACAGTTGTTTGGTGGTGTTGCTGATGCCGAATTACAGCCTGGTTGGTGTATTCGCTGATTGCTCAAGGTCTGACACAGCCTGCAGGGACTACACAGATCCAAATGTGGGAGGGGGCTTGCTCCCGATAGCGGTATATCAGTCACCCATCAATTGACTGAGCCACTGCCATCGGGAGCAAGCCCCTTCCCACAGTTGTTTGGTGGTGTTGCTGATGCCGAATTACAGCCTGGTTGGTGTATTCGCTGATTGCTCAAGGCCTGACATAGCCTGCAAGGGCTAAGCAGATCCAATGTGGGAGGGGGCTCGCCCCCGATAGCGGTGTATCAGTCACCCATCAATTGACTGAGCCACTGCTATCGGGAGCAAGCCCCCTCCCACAGTTGTTTGGTGGTGGTGTTGACGCCGAAGTACAGCCTGGTTGGTGTATTCGCTGATTGCTCAAGGCCTGACACAGCCTGCAAGGACTACACAGATCCAAATGTGGGAGGGGGCTTGCCCCCGATAGCGGTGTATCAGTCACCCATCAATTGACTGAGCCACTGCTATCGGGGGCAAGCCCCCTCCCACAGTTGTTTGGTGGTGTTGATGATGCCGAATTACAGCCTGGTTGGTGTATTCGCTGATTACTCAAGGCCTGACATAGCCTGCAAGGGTTAAGCAGATCCAATGTGGGAGGGGGCTTGCCCCCGATAGCGGTATATCAGTCGCCCATCAATTGACTGAGCCACTGCTATCGGGAGCAAGCCCCCTCCCACAGTTGTTTGGTGGTGTTGCTGATGCCGAATTACAGCCTGGTTGGTGTATTCGCTGATTGCTCAAGGCCTGACACAGCCTGCAAGGACTACACAGATCCAAATGTGGGAGGGGCTTGCCCCCGATAGCGGTGTATCAGTCACCCATCAATTGACTGAGCCACTGCCATCGGGGGCAAGCCTCCTCCCACAGTATTACGGGCATAAAAAACGCCGCGTATCTTGCGATACGCGGCGTCTTTCACATCAACACACCGTTAAGCTTGGATCACCGGGATGTTGGCGCTTGCTGCGATCTTGCGGAACTCAGCGATCTGGTCGAAGTTCAGGTAGCGATAGACGTCGCTGGCCATGGTGTCCAGTTTCGCTGCGTAGCCCATGTACTCTTCGACGGTCGGCAGGCGACCCAGAGTGGAAGCGACTGCCGCCAACTCAGCCGAAGCCAGGTAGACGTTGGCACCATCACCCAGGCGATTCGGGAAGTTACGGGTCGAGGTCGACACCACGGTCGAATTCGGCTCTACCCGTGCCTGGTTACCCATGCACAGCGAGCAGCCCGGCATTTCCATGCGTGCGCCAGCCTTGCCGTAGATGCCGTAGTAGCCTTCTTCGGTCAGCTGATGCGCGTCCATCTTGGTCGGTGGCGACAGCCACAGGCGGGTTGGCAGCTGGCCCTTGACCTGTTCCAGCAGCTTACCGGCAGCGCGGAAGTGACCGATGTTGGTCATGCACGAACCGATGAACACTTCGTCGATCTTCTCGCCGGCAACGCTGGACAGCAGACGGGCGTCGTCCGGGTCGTTTGGCGCGCAGAGGATCGGCTCGTTGATCTCGGCCAGGTCGATCTCGATGATTTCGGCGTATTCGGCGTCGGCATCGGCTTCCATCAGTTCCGGGTTGGCAACCCAGGCTTCCATCGCCTGGGCGCGGCGTTCCAGGGTACGCGCATCACCGTAGCCTTCACCGATCATCCAGCGCAGCAGGGTGATGTTGGAGTTCAGGTACTCGGTGACGGAGTCCTTGGACAGCTTGATGGTGCAGCCGGCAGCCGAACGTTCGGCCGAGGCGTCGGACAGCTCGAAAGCCTGTTCCAGCGTCAGGTCGTTCAGGCCTTCGATTTCCAGGATGCGCCCGGAGAAGGCGTTCTTCTTGCCTTTCTTCTCTACGGTCAGCAGGCCAGCCTGGATCGCGTAGTAAGGAATGGCATGCACCAGATCACGCAAGGTGATGCCAGGCTTCATCTTGCCTTTGAAGCGCACCAGGATCGATTCCGGCATGTCCAGTGGCATCACGCCAGTGGCTGCGGCAAACGCGACCAGGCCGGAACCTGCGGGGAACGAGATGCCCATCGGGAAACGAGTGTGGGAGTCGCCACCGGTACCGACGGTGTCCGGCAGCAGCATGCGGTTCAGCCAGCTGTGGATGATGCCGTCGCCTGGACGCAGCGATACACCGCCACGGGTCATGATGAAGTCAGGCAGGGTGTGGTGGGTGGTCACGTCGATCGGCTTTGGATAGGCCGCGGTGTGGCAGAAGGACTGCATCACCAGGTCGGTCGAGAAGCCCAGGCACGCCAGGTCCTTGAGTTCATCACGGGTCATCGGACCTGTGGTGTCCTGGGAGCCCACGGTGGTCATCTTCGGCTCGCAGTAGGTGCCAGGACGAACGCCTTTGCCTTCTGGCAGGCCGCAGGCCTTGCCGACCATTTTCTGTGCCAGGGTGAAGCCCTTGCCGGTGTCGACAGGCGCTTCAGGCAGCTTGAACAGGTCGGTAGGGCCCAAGCCCAGTTCGGCACGGGCCTTGTCGGTCAGGCCACGACCGATGATCAGCGGGATACGGCCGCCGGCGCGAACTTCGTCCAACAGCACCGGGGTCTTCATTTCGAAGGTGGTCAGGACTTCATCGGTGCCGTGCTTGCAGACTTTGCCAGCATAAGGGTACAGGTCGATCACGTCGCCCATGTTCATGTTGGTCACGTCGAATTCGATCGGCAGTGCGCCCGCATCTTCCATGGTGTTGTAGAAGATCGGAGCGATCTTGCTGCCGAAGCAGAAACCGCCGGCACGCTTGTTCGGCACGTAAGGCACGTCGTCGCCGAAGAACCACAGTACCGAGTTGGTTGCCGACTTACGCGACGAACCGGTACCGACCACGTCACCGACGTAGGCGATCGGGAAGCCTTGGCCGCGCATCTCTTCGATCTGCTTCATCGGGCCGGTCTTGCCTTGCTCGTCCGGCACGATGCCTTCGCGAGCCATTTTCAGCATAGCCAGGGCGTGCAGCGGGATGTCAGGGCGGGACCAGGCGTCAGGCGCAGGGGACAGGTCGTCGGTGTTGGTCTCGCCGGTGACCTTGAACACGCGCAGGCTGATCTTGTCGGCCAGGGTAGGGCGGTTACGGAACCACTCGCCGTCAGCCCAGGACTGGATCACGCCTTTGGCATGCTCGTTGCCATTGCGGGCTTTTTCAGCCACGTCGTGGAACGCATCGAACATCAGCAGGGTGTGCTTGAGCTGGGCGGCCGCGACGGGCGCCAGGGTGGCGTCGTCCAGCAGCTCGACCAACGTCACGATGTTGTAGCCGCCTTGCATGGTGCCGAGCAGTTCAACAGCGCGTTTCTTGTCAATCAGGGGGGAAGTGGCTTCGCCCTTGGCCAGGGCAGACAGGAAGCCGGCCTTGACGTAGGCAGCTTCGTCAACGCCCGGTGGAATGCGGTTGGTGATCAGGTCAACGAGGAATTCTTCTTCGCCAGCCGGAGGATTTTTCAGCAGCTCGACCAGGCCTGCGGTTTGTTCGGCGTTAAGCGGCTGGGGAACGATACCCAGGGCGGCACGCTCTTCGATATGTTTGCGGTAGGCTTCAAGCACAGTTATTACCCTCATCAGTGGTCCCACGGGACGCTCATCCAGGCATGAACGGCACGCATGCGCTCGGGGGCTTTTTGAGCCGCAAAGCCAGCGCTGCCGTCATTCCTTTACAGAAGCTGCTTTCAAAGTTTTACGCCTGCAGAACGGAGCTGATGAGGGTTGGCGCGGGTTCTGACCTACCGGGTCGAGCCCACGCCAACACCGTTCTGAAGGAACGACTGTGCTCGTGACGCTTTGAAAACAGCTTCCAGCGGATTATTGGCGCCTTACAAGGCCGGGTGATTCTACGGCAAAAAAAATCTAAAGGTAAGTTGCCTGTCCAAGTTTGCTGGGTGATCAACCTTAGACAAAGGGCTAACATGGCGCACTGTTTCGCTGATTTGCGTGTTGTTGACCATGCCCAACCAAACCATCAAGACCCCCTGCGTCGGCCTGTGCTCCACGGTCTACGGCGATCTCGTGTGCCGCGGCTGCAAGCGCTTCCACCACGAAGTGATCCAGTGGAACGGCTATAACGAAGAGGAAAAACGCGCAGTCTGGCGCAGGCTTGAGCAACTGCTGGTGCAGGTCATGGCCGGCAAAGTGGAGGTCTTCGACCCCAAGACCCTGCGCGGGCAGTTGGAGCAACGCAAGATTCGCTTTGTGCCGCACCAATCCGAGTACTGCTGGGCCTACCAACTGATTGCGCGCGGGGCGCGGGTGATCAACAACCTGGAGGCGTATGGAATGGTGCTGTTGCCGGAGTTTCGCGATTGGCCCTTGCCGGACCTGCGCGATGCCATTGATCGGGAGTTCTTTATCTTGTCCGAGGCGCATTACCAGCGCTATATCGCGCCGGGGTTCCTGAGAGATGCGCTGTCTACCTGACAGCATGCATCCAAATGTGGGAGGGGGCTTGCTCCCGATAGCAGTGTGTCAGTCAGCCCATCCTTCACTGACCCACTGCAATCGGGAGCAAGTCCCCTCCCACATTTTGCCCTCTATTGTTCTTCAGGGCTTGGTTGCCAGTTCTTGCAGATGATCCATCAACTCCTGCGGCTTGAGCACCAGCACATCGCTTTGCACCGCATCCAGCACCACCTCCGCCGTATTGCCAATCAACGCCCCGGAAATCCCGGTGCGCGCCACGGTGCCGATGATGGTCACTGCCGCTTGCAACTGATGGGCGATGTGCGGGATCAGCACATCGGCCGGGCCTTCCTTGATATGCAGGTGCCTTTCGTCCACGTCGAACTCAGCCTGGAACGCCCGGCACTGCTCGCGATAGCGCGCCTCGATGGTTTCCTTGAGCTGGAAGGTAGGATCCGCCGCCGACAGCATTGGCGACGGGTGGGCGCTGATCACATGCAGCTGCGCCTTGGCCAGGCTGGCGATATCAAACCCGTGGTCGATGATCGAATTGTGCAGCGAGCGGTGTTCGCCGTCGGTGTTGCCCACATCGATGGCCGCCAGAATCACCCCGCCGGCCCATGGCGTGGCGGTCTTGACCAGCAGCACCGGCGTCGGGCAATAGCGCAGCAGTTTCCAGTCCGCCGGCGTCAGCAGGGCCTTTTTCAGCGGGCTGTCGGGAAAGTGTTGCTTGATCACCAGGCCGCAGCCCTCGGCTTGCTGCACATCGATGATGGTTTCATGCAGGCTGTCGTTCCACGCCTGTTCGGTGGAGACGCTGTAGCCGTCATTCCTTAAACCTTCCTTGAGCACGCTCAACAGCGCCGAATGCTCATGGTTCTTGTCGCAGACCAGCAGGTGCAGGTGTGCGTCGGTCACCCCGGCGATCAGCTTGGCGCGCTTGAGGGCCAGGCTTTCCGAATGCTCGGGCTCGATGACCACCAGAATGCTGCGGATGGCTTGCATGATCAGAATCTCCAGGAAGGGGCATGCAACAACTATAGTTGCTGCCCGCCAGACGTCATGTTGATACACATCAAGGCCGGTGGCTGGTGGTCTTTGACGGGGTCGGTATAATCGGCGGCCTTTTGTGATCCTTTACCCGTGAGCCCGATGAACCTGCCCGAAATCCATGAATTCCTCGGCTGCCGCACCCCTGACGCCTGGGTGCAGGCTGCCCTGGCCGATCAGGACACCCTGCTGATCGACCACAAGAACTGCGAATTCAAAGCGGCCAGCACCGCCCTGAGCCTGATGGCCAAGTATCACGCCCACGTTGACCTGATCAACATGATGTCGCGCCTGGCCCGCGAAGAGCTGGTGCACCATGAGCAAGTCATGCGCCTGATGAAAAAGCGCAAGGTCGAGCTGCGCCAACTGCACGCCGGCCGTTATGCCTCGGGCTTGCGCAAGGTGGTGCGCAGCCATGAGCCGGTCAAGCTGGTGGACACCCTGGTGGTCGGCGCTTTTATCGAAGCACGCAGTTGCGAGCGTTTCGAAGCGTTGGTGCCGCACCTGGACGAAGAACTCGGCAAGTTCTACTTCGGCCTGTTGAAAAGCGAGGCGCGGCACTTCCAGGGCTACTTGAAGCTGGCGTACCAGTATGGCGACGCCAAGGACATCGCCCAGGTGATCGAGCGGGTGAGGGCGGCCGAGCAGGAACTGATCGAATCACCCGACATCGAGTTCCGCTTTCACAGTGGCGTGCCAGCCTGAGGCCACGACCACACCGAGCAAGGCGGTGATGCCGGCCAGCAGCAGGATCACCGTTCGCATGCCCAGGGGCGCTGCCAGCACGGCAATCATCAGGCCCGCCAATGGCTGGGCCAGGTTGTTGAGCAAGGTGATCACACCCACCGTCTTGCCGAAATCCTGTACTGGAATGACCCGTTGGCGGGTGCTGCGCAGGTATACGTTGAACATCTTGTCGAAGCCGGTCACCAGCAGGAAACCCACGGCGTAGGTCCACACGCCGGGGCTGATCGCAGTGATCAGCGCGCCGACGGCAATCATCGAATACGACAGCCCGCCCATCACCTTCAGCGGCAACGCTGAGCGCGCCAGATAAAACAGAATCACGATGGTGACCAGCGCGCCGGCGGCTTGCAGCAGGGCGTAGGCATCCTTGTCGGCGGCGTAATGGCCGGTGACCATCGCGGCCGAAGTGGCCAGCGTCACCCCGACAATCAGATTCACGCCGACCGCCAGGGTGATGATGCGTTTCAACTCCACCCGGCTGCGGATGTGGCCGAACGCGGTGCGCAGGGGTTGCAGCCAGATACCCGGGTGCTGCTCATGGATCTGCAGGTTCGCCGTGGTGTTGCGCTGCCAGGTCAGCATTGCCAGGTCTGCCAGCACGAACAGTGCGGCGACACCGAGCACTACCCAGGGCCACGCCCAGACTTCCAGCATCAGCGCTGCCAGCAACGGCCCGAGCACCAGGCCGCTTTGATCGGCGATCTGTGAGTAGGACAAGGTCTTGGCGTAGGTGTAATGCTGGAAGATATGCGGCATCACCACTTCCCGCGCCATGATGCCCTGGGTGGTCAATACTCCGCACAACGCGGACAGGATCACCAGCCAATAGATACCCTCGAACAGCCCGTAAAGCGCCACCGCCACCACACAGGCCAATGCCCGGTACACCTGGCTGATATGCAGGATGCGCACCGGTGAAAACCTGTCGCAGAGCGCTCCGCACACCGGAAACGCCAGGTAGCGCGGCAGTGACTCGACAAAGAACGCCAGGCCCGCCCATGACACGCTCTTGGTGGTCTGGAACACGATCAGCGGCACGATGAACAGCAGGATCTGGTCGGCCAGCCGAGACAGGAACAGCGAAACGAAGAACGCCAGGTAATCCTTGCGCATGGAACTCCCTGTGAATGGCGTAAAAGATTGCAGGTTATTTGTTAAAAACTCTTAAAAGCATGAAGCTTCGTCGGCACGTACTGGCCAGCGGCTTCTGTTGGCCAGCTTGCCACCTATAATGCCCACACTTCAATCCGCCTATCCACACTGAGAACTTATGGAAAACCTGGGTCTGGGCAAGGTCCTGCTCGTTGAGGACGATGAGAAGCTGGCAGGGCTGATCGCACATTTTCTATCGCAACATGGTTTTGAGGTACGGGTGGTCCACCGGGGCGATAAAGCCTTGGCGGCGTTCATTGAGTTCAAGCCGAAGATTGTCGTGCTCGACTTGATGCTGCCGGGCCAGAGCGGGTTGCATGTATGCCGCGAGATTCGCAATGTGTCGGATACGCCCATCGTGATCCTCACCGCCAAGGAAGATGACCTGGACCATATCCTCGGCCTTGAGTCCGGCGCTGACGATTACGTGATCAAGCCGATCAAGCCACCGGTACTGCTGGCTCGCCTGCGCGCCTTGCAACGCCGTCAAGTGCCCGAACCCACGGTGCGCGGTGCCCTGGAGTTCGGCCGCTTGTCGATCGATCGCAGTTGCCGGGTGGTCAGCCTGGGTGGCGAGAACATTGACCTCACCACCATGGAGTTCGAGCTGCTGTGGTTGCTGGCCAGCAGCTCGGGCAAGATTCTTTCGCGCGATGACATCCTCAATCGCATGCGCGGCATTGCCTTCGACGGCCTCAATCGCAGCGTCGACGTCTATATCAGCAAATTGCGCGGCAAGCTCAACGACAACCCCCGCGAGCCGGTGTGCATCAAGACCATCTGGGGCAAGGGTTACCTGTTCAATCCGTTCGCGTGGGAGGCCTAGATGCTGAGATTGTATCTGCGCCTCTACGTCATCCTCGCGCTCGGCCTGGCTGGCTCGATCTGGCTGGTCAACTACGGCTTGGACGCGTACATGCCCGAGTCCAACGAGACCTATAACCGTGAAGCCCTGCGCGGCCCGGCCTGGGCTTTGGTGGAGCAACTGCGGCCGGTGCGGGGTGAAGCGCGCCAGGCACGCCTGGATGAGCTGCAACCGCATTATGGCTTGCGCCTGCAACTGGTGCCGCGCGACGCACAGCACCTGAGCGAGCGCGAACAGAAGCTCCTGGCCAATGACCAAGTGGTGGTGCGCGAGGACTTCATGAAGTTCCTGGCACCTATCGACGACGGCCCGCAATTGCTTGAGATCCAACTGCCGGAAGAGCCCAAATGGCTGTACTTGTGGGCCTATGGCTTTCTGGGCGTGAGCCTGGCCGTTGTCCTGTATTTCTGGGTGCGCCCGCACTGGCGCGACCTGGAGCACATCCGCCTGGCCGCGCAACGCTTTGGTGACAACGACCTCGGTTCGCGCATCCTGCTGCCGCGTCGTTCCACCGTGCGCGAACTGGCGGGGCACTTCAACCAGATGGCCGAGCGCATCGAAAGCCTGATCGCCAACCAGCGCGAACTGACTAATGCCGTGTCCCATGAATTGCGCACACCCATTGCGCGTTTGTCGTTCGAGCTCGATCAGCTCAGGCAACAAAGTGATCCACGCCAGAGCCGTGAGCTGATCAGCGATATGTATTCCGACCTGGGCGAGCTGGAGGAAATGGTCTCCGAGCTGTTGACCTATGCCAGCCTGGAGCGCGGCGCCACCCAGGTGACCCGCGAGAATATCGAGGCCCACAGCTGGCTCGACAGCGTCATCGGCAGCGTGGCGCTGGAGGCCGAGGCGGAAGGGGTGCAGTTGTCACTGCGCACCTGTGAGGTCGACTTTATCCGGATCGAGCCACGCTTTATGGCGCGCGCAGTGATCAACCTGTTGCGCAACGCCATTCGTTATGCCGACCGCCGTGTCGAAGTGTCGCTGGTCAAGTTCGGCAGCGGTTACGAAGTGCGGGTCAATGACGACGGCCCAGGCGTACCGCTGGAGGGCCGCACCAAGATCTTCGAACCCTTCCTGCGCCTCGACACCAGCCGCGACCGCCGCACCGGCGGCTTTGGCCTGGGGCTGGCGCTGGTCAAGCGCGTAAGCCAATGGCATGGCGGGCAGGTGCAAGTGCTGGACTCGGAGTGGGGCGGGGCGTCATTCCGGATGACCTGGGCGTATGCCGAGTAACACCTTTTGAATACTGCGCGGCTCAAATGTGGGAGGGAGCAAGCCCCCTCCCACATTTTGATTGGGTTACCAACTTGAATCAGAAGGTGTATTCCACCATCCCCATCACCGACGTCTGCAAGCGCCGCTCCACAATCGGGCTCTTGCCCGCTTTATCCGCCAGGTACTGCACATCCAGCAAGGTGGAGAACTGAGTGTGCTCGTTGATCGGCAAGCTCCACACCAGGTTCATGCCATTGCTGATATTGCCGCCTGCGGCCTTATATTCCTTGAAGCGGCTGCGGGCGGCCTGGCCGGTGGTCACGCCGTACCAGGTCTGCAGGTAGTCGCGGTCGCCGAAGTGGCTGTTGAGGCTGGCATCGACGGAACCGAAGCGGCCTTCATACAGGTTGGTGCCCAGGCTCAGCTCCAGGTGGGTGTAGGCCTTGCCGGTGTCTTTGTGGTCGTCTTCCTTGAGCGCGTGTTCCAGGGTGGCGCCGATAATCACGCCACCGAGGTTGTAGGCTGCGTTCATGCCCAGTTGCGGGCGTGATTTGATTTCGCCCATGCCTTTGAGGCGTTTGGAGCCGGCATGCATGCTTTGGTTTTTATCTTTGCGAGAATCGCTTGCGCCGACGTAGGCGCTGAGGCTCAAGGCATTGCCTTCATAGGCCCAGCCCAGCCCCGTGTCGGTGTCGAGGAAGATGCCCCAGGGGCTGATGATTTTGCCGCCCAGCACGGGGGCTGTCATGCGTTCGTCGCTGCCGCTGTAGCGCGGCGCATTGCCCACGCCGGCCTTGAGGCTGTATTGCCAGTCTTCGGCCAGGGCCGTGCCGGCAGTGGCCAGCAGGCACAAGGAGGTGAATGACAGGCACAGGTTCTTAGGGTACATCAGGGGTTGCTCCTGGTTAGAAATTCAGGGGGGGGTGGGGAGGATGCGTACGTTTGAAGGAGTAGCCCGAAGCACTCAGGCCGTTGATCTGGCGGCTGACGGTGTCTCCCAGGCCGTAGCCGCTGCCGGCCAACACCGCATGGGCGTTGTCCACGGGTAGCAGGATGTAGTCGGTCAGCGGCTCGTCATGCAATTGGCCGCGAATCACCAGGAAGCCCTCTTCCAGGCGCACGCTGATGCCGCTCAATGGCGCGTCGGGTTCATGGGTGTTAAGCACCTGGTAGGTGCCGATAGTGTCGGCCCAGGCCGTGGGCAAGGGCGGTGCCTCGATGCGCTCGCCAATGGCGATGCGCTGGCCGTGACTGCGCGCAGTGAGTATCTGCCGGCCTTGTACTCTCATTACATCAAGCTGGATGCGGCCCAGGTCGCCCAGGTCCTTGAGCCAGAAACCGAGGACCTTTTTCTGCGCGCGCAACCAGCCTTGGTCATCGCGCAATAACTCGAAGTCATAGCCGGCCAGTTCACCGGCCAGGCGTTCATGGTCATCCTTAATGCGGAACACGCCCCAGGCGGTCGCGTAGAATCCGGCCAGGCGCTTGCGATCAATGGCTGCCGGTACATGACGCAGCTTGAGGCCGTGGCTGGGGGCCTGGCAGTCGTCGGCGCAGACGGGTTTGCCGGTCTGGGCCTCAAGCATCAGGCGCAGGCTGTCGGTGGACAGCGACACCACCATCTCTTCGGCATTGCTGTCGTTGGCCATGATGATCACGGCCAGTTGCTGGTCCGGCAGCAGGGTCAATTGCGCGGCGAAATCGTCACCGCCACCACTGTGCTGATAGGTGCGCACGCCCGGACCAATCGGCTCGTCACCGCAGGGCGCCAGGAACCAGCCCAGGCCCATCTGGCAGTCGAAGTCCAGGGCGTTGCCGGTGTTTTGCTGGATGAACATCGCGTCAATCGATGTGCTGTCCAGCACCTGGTTGCCTTTGTAGCGGCCTTTGGCGAACAGCATCTGCACATAGTGGCTGAGGTCCTTGGGGCTGGCCCACAGGCCGCCGGCGGCGAGGTCGCGCACCTGCGCGTCGGTGCTCGCGTTGCCGTCCTCATAGCCCAGGGCGCGAAAGCTCAAGTGCGCGCCGGTGCCGAGGAAACTGGACTGATTCATCTGCAAGGGTTTGAACAGGCTGCTTTGCAATTGCGCTTCGAAACTTTTGCCGCTGCTGCGTTCGATGGCGGCGCCCACCAGTGAATAACCGAGGTTGGAATAAGCCACCTGGGAACCTGGCAGGCTGCTCAGCCACACGCCCGATACGCGCATCGGCATCTGCCCCATGGCGTAGGTGCTGTGCAGGTCGCGCAGGTGTTCGCTGGGTAAACCGGATTGATGGCTGAGCAAACGCCGCAAAGTGATCGCACGATCAGCCTCGGCCTGGTCGCTATGAAAACGTGAGCGTACGTAGAATTCGCGCAGGGTTTGCTGGATCGGCGCCTCCAGTGCCAGGCGTTGTTGCTCTACCAGTTGCAACGCCGCGGCGGCGGTGATCAGTTTGGAGATGCCGCCGGCACGAAACGCCGTATTGGCAGTGACCGGTACCCCTTGGGCCTTATCGGCCAAGCCAAAGCCACGGGCCCAGATCAGTTCCTGGCCGTTGACCAGGGCAATCGACAAGCCCGCTACATTTTCCCTCGCCATGTCCTTGGGAATGCGGGCTTGCAGGTAACGGATGATCGCGCCGTAATCGCCTTTTTGAATCGCCGGCGGGGCAGGCGGCTGCGAGTGGCAACCGATACTGCCCAACAGGCAACCCAACAGCGGAATACCGCGCAATCTGCGAAACATGGAAGAGCACCCGATTGGTATTTGGATGCTCGAATGCTAGGGCTGCGGGGGCCAACAATCTTTGAGTGCTTTGTCGAGAAACTGTCAAAGACTGTTAACGGCTACCGCTCCACACTACTTAAGTACGGCGCAACACTGTGGGAGGGGGCAAGCCCCCTCCCACCTTTCAAGCCTCTGTTAACCCACAAGTCCCAAACGCTCATGCCAATCGGCAATCGATTCCTCAGGGTATTCATCGAACCGCAAGTCACCCTTGCGCACACTGACCTCCACCCACGGCGCCTTGGAGCCCAGCATCAGGTGCGTGTGTTCCGGCGGCACCGGCAGCGGCGTGTCGATGGCCGAGGCAAACGGGTGGATCAGCTCCGGCCACTGCGGGCTGAACAGCCACAGGCCGCTGCCGCACCGGGAGCAGAAATGCCGCTCGGCGCTGCTCGCATGGGCACGGCTGGCGCCCTCGGGCTTGAGCTTGGCGTGGTAGATGGAAATCTGCTTGCGCCCGCGTACCTTCAAGCTCTTGGCATCACCACCAAGGTTGATCGCATAACCGCCGCCGCCCTGGGTCTTGCGGCAGATCGAGCAGTAGCAGCGCTGGTAAGGGTAGGGGTGGGCGCTGGTCAGGCTGAATGTCACAGCGCCACAATGGCAGGATCCTTCGAGTTGCATGGGGCATCTCCTCTGGCAAGGTGACGTTCAAGCTTAGGCGTTTTCCGGCATCAAGGTAGCGATCAGTGCGCGAATGGTCCCCGGCAGCGCCTCCAATTCGCGCACCAGGATGCTGCGCTCGCGAATCGCCCAGGGCTCGTCCAGCTTCACGGTCACCAACTGCATGGTGCGGCTGTGGCGCAGGGCAGCGGACTCGGGAATGATGCCAATGCCCACCCCGGCCTCGACCATCCGGCAGATCGCTTCGAAGCTCGAGACCTGGATGCGCAGCGACAACTGCTTGCCCAGGCGCTCAACGTGTTCACGCAAAAAACTCAACAGCGTGCTGCCTTCATGCAGGCCGATATGCTGGTACGCCAGGGTCTGCTCCAGGCTGACCGACGGCTGGTCTGCCAGGGGATGCCCGACCGGCACCATCAGCACCAGTTCATCGGTGCTGAAATGCAGCACTTGCAAACCCGATGCTTCTACGGGACCGGCAATGATACCCATGTCACTGGTGCCATCGAGCACGCCGCGCACGATATCCCGGGACAGGCGCTCCTGCAGGTCAACGGTCACCCCCGGCCGCTGGGACAAAAAGCCCGCCAGCACTTCCGGCAAGAACTCGGTGACCGCCGTGGTGTTGGCGAAGATGCGGATATGCCCGGCCGAGTCCACGCCGTATTGGGTGAACTCGCTTTTCAGGTAATCCACCTGGCGCATGATCAACCGCGCATGGTGCAGCAGGCGCTCGCCTGCCGGTGTGATCTCCACCCCACGGCTGTCGCGGTACAACAGGCGGGTGTCGAGCTGGCCTTCCAGGGCCTTGATTCGCGCACTGGCGGCGGCCGGCGAGAGGAACGCCCGCTTGGCGCCCTGGGTCAGGCTGGGGGATTCGGCGATATGGATAAACAGGCGCAGGTCGGCGAGATCAAAATGCATAAAAAACTCCCGATAGCAGTGGGTCAGTACCCAATGTGCTAGCTGATACACCGCCATCGGGAGCAAGCCCCTCCCACATTGGAGATGCGGCGTTTTTTTGTAAGTTGGCGTTCAGCATAACCGAACGCTGGTTTATTGAAATGCAAATTCTCAGAACGGCCAGGCCCTTGCATGATCGGCAGCAGACACCCACTGCCTGAGGATCTGCACCCGATGAGTGCCACTGATTGGATCGGCCGAAGTGAAACCGCCCCCGACCACCTGAGCCATAACCTGCTCAAGCGTATCGCCGCTACGTTCGGAGAAACTGTGCCCGCCGAGGGCGAAGCCGTTGCGCCACTGTGGCAATGGTGCTTTTTCCAGGACGCGCTGCCGGAATCGGCCTTGGGTAGCGACGGTCACCCCGCCCGCGGCGGCTTCCTGCCGCCGGCCGATAATCGCAATCGCATGTGGGCCGGTGGGCGTATCGAATTCCTGCAGCCACTGCGTGCCGGCGAGGCGGCCACCCGTATGTCGACCATCACCCAGGTCGAAGAAAAGGCCGGGCGCACCGGCTCGTTGCTGTTTGTCACTGTGCGCCATGACTACTCCCAGGACGGCCGCCTGGCGATCCGCGAGGAACAGGACATTGTTTACCGCGAACCGACACCGCCCAAGCCCGGCAGCGGCGATGCCCTGGCCCAGGGCGAATGGACGGAGACGGTCGAGCCGACGCCCACCTTGTTGTTCCGCTACAGCGCCGTGACCTTCAACGGCCACCGCATCCACTACGACTACCCCTATGTCACCGGTACCGAAGGTTATGCCGGCCTGGTGGTGCATGGCCCGCTGATCGCCACCTTGAACCTGCGGGCGTTCTGCCGGGCGCATCCCGACGCGACGCTGCGTCGTTTCAGCTATCGCGGCATACGCCCGTTGATTGCGCCGCAGCCATTTGAGGTGGGCGGGCGCCTCACCGCAACCGGGGTCGCAGAACTCTGGGCCGGCAATGCCGAAGGCCTGGCGCAGACCGCCCAGGTGCATTTCGAATAATCCAAGAACAATAGGCGGAGAGCCGTTAATGAACCCCAATGACAACGAAGAACTCACTGCCATCCGCGAAGGCGTGCGTGCCTTGTGCGCGCAGTTCGATGCCGCCTATTGGCGCAGCATCGATGAACAAAAGGGCTTCCCCGAAGCCTTCGTCAAGGCGCTGACCGACGCCGGTTGGCTGTCGGCGATGATTCCCGAGGCGTACGGCGGCTCCGGCCTGGGGCTGGCCGAAGCCTCGGTGATCCTCGAGGAAGTCAACCGCTGCGGCGGCAACTCCGGCACCGTGCACGGCCAGATGTACAACATGTTCACGCTGTTGCGTCACGGCAGTGAGGCGCAGAAACGCTTCTACCTGCCCAAGCTGGCCAGCGGTGAGCTGCGCCTGCAATCGATGGGCGTCACCGAGCCGACCACCGGCACCGACACCACCAAGATCAAGACCACCGCGATCAAGCGTGGCGACAAGTACGTGATCAACGGTCAGAAAGTCTGGATCTCGCGGGTGCAGCATTCCGACCTGATGATCCTGCTGGCGCGCACCACGCCCTTGGCCGAGGTGAAGAAAAAGTCCGAAGGCATGTCGATCTTCCTGGTTGACCTGCGTGACGCCATCGGTAACGGCCTGACCGTGCAACCCATCGCCAATATGGTCAACCACGAGACCAACGAGCTGTTCTTCGACAACCTCGAGTTGCCCGCTGACAGTCTGATTGGCGAGGAGGGCAAGGGCTTCAAGTACATTCTCGATGGCCTGAATGCCGAGCGCACCCTGATCGCCGCCGAATGCATCGGTGATGGTCGCTGGTTTATTGAAAAGGCCAGCGCCTACGCGCGCGACCGCGTGGTGTTTGGCCGGCCCATCGGGCAGAACCAGGGCGTGCAATTCCCGATTGCCGAGGCCCATATCGAGATCGAAGCGGCCGACCTGATGCGCTGGCGCGCCTGTGAGGAATACGACAGCGGCAAGCACGCCGGGGCCAGCGCCAACATGGCCAAGTACCTGGCGGCCAAGGCGTCCTGGGAAGCGGCCAACGCCTGTCTGCAAACCCACGGCGGTTTTGGCTTTGCCTGCGAATACGACGTGGAGCGCAAATTCCGCGAGACCCGCCTGTACCAGGTGGCGCCGATCTCCACCAACCTGATCCTGTCCTACGTGGCCGAGCATTTGCTCGAACTGCCACGTAGCTTCTGAGGGCCTGAGCATGCGTGATACCCAGGCCCTGTGCCGTTTCCTCGCCGATCTGACGTACCAACAGGTGCCCGAGCCGGTACTGGCGCGCATCGAAGAGCTGTATCTGGATTGGCTCGCTTCGGCGTTGGCCAGCCGGGGCGCACACCCGATTCCACTGTTCGAACGCTATGCGCAGAAGATGGGCCCGAGCAGCGGCCCGGCCCAGGTGATCGTCAACGGCACCGGCACCAGCGCGTATTTTGCCGCGCTGGTCAACGCGGCCTCATCCCATCTGGTGGAGCAGGATGACCTGCACAACAGCTCGGTGCTGCACCCGGCCACGGTGGTGTTTCCTGCCGCTTTGGCCGCTGCCCAGGACCTCAATAAGTCTGGCCGTGAGTTGTTGTTGGCCTCGGTGGCCGGTTATGAGGCTGGGATTCGCATCGGTGAATTCATGGGTCGCTCCCACTATCGCATCTTCCACACCACGGCCACGGTCGGCACCCTGGCGGCGGCGGTCGCAGTGGGCAAGTTGCTCGATTTCAATCAGGAACAGTTCATCAACCTGCTCGGCAGCGCCGGCACCCAGGCGGCCGGGCTGTGGGAGTTCTTGCGCGATGCCGCCGACTCCAAGCAACTGCATACGGCCAAGGCGGCGGCGGACGGCTTGCTGGCGGCCTATCTCACCGCCGATGGCTTGACCGGCGCACGCAATATCCTGGAAGGCGACCAGGGGCTGGCGGCGGGCATGTCTACTGATGCCGAGCCAGGCAAATTATCCGCCGGCCTGGGCAGCCGTTGGGCGCTGGTGGAAACCTCGTTCAAATTCCACGCTTCCTGTCGCCACACCCATCCAGCCGCCGATGCGCTGCTGGCGGTGATGCAGCGCGAAGGTTTGAGCGCGGTACAGATTGCTCGGGTACAGACCCGCGTGCATCAAGGCGCCATCGATGTGCTCGGTCGAGTGACGGTGCCGACCACGGTGCACCAGGCCAAATTCTCCATGGGCACCGTGCTCGGCCTGATCGCCGTGCATGGCAAGGCTGGGCTGCCTGAATTCCATGAACTGGCGTTGAGCGATCCTGCTGTCGCGGCCTTTCGCGACAAGGTCAGCATGACTCTCGACCCCGAGGTCGATGCTGCCTACCCGCAGCGCTGGCTGGGCCGCGTCACCGTCACCACCACCGATGGCCGCACGTTGCACGGCGCCATCGACGAGCCCAAGGGCGACCCGGGCAACACCCTGAGTCGCGCCGAACTGGCGGATAAGTTCCAGCGCCTGACCCACTTCAGCGCTGCCCGCACACCGGCCCAGGCCACCGACCTGATCGAGCAGGTGTGGAACCTGCGTCACACCGCGTCCATGGCCCATTGGCTTTGAGGGATTTGTCATGAGTAATCAACGACCGCTGGACGGCATTACCGTCGTCAGCCTGGAACACGCGATTGCCGCGCCATTCTGTACGCGCCAACTGGCCGATCTCGGCGCCCGGGTGATCAAGGTCGAGCGCCCCGTTGCCGGTGACTTTGCCCGGGGCTATGACGAGCGCGTGCGTGGCCTGGCGTCGCACTTTGTCTGGACCAACCGTTCCAAGGAGAGCCTGACCCTGGACCTCAAGCAGGACGAGGCGGGCGCCATTCTCGAGGCGCTGCTCGCCGATGCCGATGTGCTGGTGCAGAACCTGGCCCCGGGTGCGGCGGCGCGCATGGGCTTGTCGTTCGAGGCGCTGCATGAGCGTTTCCCGCGGCTGATCGTCTGTGATATTTCCGGCTACGGCGAAGGCGGGCCCTACGAGAACAAGAAAGCCTACGACCTACTGATCCAGAGTGAAGGCGGCTTTCTCTCGGTGACCGGTGGCCCGGGTGACGAGCAAATGGCCAAGGCCGGTTGCTCCATCGCCGATATCTCCGCTGGCATGTACGCCTACAGCGGCATCCTTTCGGCGCTGCTGCTGCGTGGCAAGACCGGCAAGGGCAGCCGCATCGACGTGAGCATGCTCGAAAGCCTGGTGGAGTGGATGGGTTACCCGATGTACTACGCCTTCGACGGCGCGCCACCGCCACCGCGTGCCGGCGCGGCGCATTCGACAATTTACCCGTATGGGCCGTTTCCCACCGGTGACGGCGGTACGGTGATGCTCGGGTTGCAGAACGAGCGTGAGTGGGCGGCGTTCTGCGACAAGGTATTGCTCACCCCAGCGCTGGCGACGGACGAACGTTTCAGCGCCAATTTCAAGCGTTCGGCCAATCGCGACGCGCTGCGCCAGATCATTGTCGCAAGCTTTGCCCAGTTGGACGCCGAGGCGGTGATCCAGCGCCTGGAGGACGCGCAGATCGCCAGCGCTCGGGTCAACGATATGCAAGGCGTGTGGGACCACCCGCAACTCAAGGCCCGTGACAGCTGGCGCGAAGTCGATAGCCCGGCCGGGCCGTTGCCGTCGCTGTTACCACCGGCACGCAATGCCGCGTTTACCCCGCGCATGGATGGCGTGCCGGCCTTGGGACAACACAGCCAGGGTATCCTCGACCAGCTGGGTTATTGCGCCGACACCATCGACAGCCTGCGTGCACGCGGCGTTATCTAACCAGGAATTTCAGCGATGCCAAAGCCCTTAGTACGTTCAGCGTTATTTGTGCCGGGCAGCCGCCCGGAGCGGTTTGCCAAAGCCCTGGCCAGTGGCGCCGACGCGGTAATCGTGGATTTTGAAGACGCAGTGGAAGAACCGCTCAAGCGCCAGGCCCGGGACAACCTGGGGGAGTTCTTGCACGCCCATCCCAGGGCCCAGGTGTGGGTGCGTATCAATGCGCCGGAGCACGCCGAGCATTTTGAGGATGTGGCGTTCTGCAAGGCCCATGCAAATGTCGCGGGTGTGCTGCTACCCAAGGTTGAGAGCGCAGCCCAGGTCGCCGTAGTAGCTGCCACCGGCAAACCCATCTGGCCGATCATCGAAAGCGCTCGCGGCTTGTTGGCGGTGGCCGACATTGCCCACGCTCCGCTGGTGGAGCGGCTGTCGTTCGGTGGCTTGGACCTGGCCCTGGACCTCAACCTGAGCAGCCATTCCCGCGCCGCTGAGTTTGCCCTTGACCAGGCGCGCCTGGCGCTGATCGTGCATTCGCGCGCCGCCGGGCTGGTCGCACCGCTGGACGGCGTACACCCCGCCATCGACGACCCCGAGGGCCTGCGCTGCTCGATCCGGCATGCGTATGAAATGGGCTTTGCCGGGGCGTTGTGTATCCATCCCAAGCAGGTTCCGGTGATTCACCAGGCGCTGGCGCCCAGCGCCGAAGACCTGGCCTGGGCCAAGCGCGTGGTGGAGGCCGGAGCCCATGGGGCAGGGGCGTATCAGATTGATGGGCAGATGGTGGATGCGCCGGTGCTGTTACGGGCACAAAGACTGCTGGCTGCCCAACTTTGACTGGATAACCCGGAGCAAGCCCCCACAGGGTTCTCCATTGTTCTTGAGATTGGTGTTCGGCCAGGCCGAACGCAGGTATCTAGATTTCGAAATTCTCAACACGCGTCACATCAGGCACCTTGCCTTACAACACAACAATAAGAAGGTGATTTCCCATGCTCAAGTTTTCTCGGGCGCTGCTGTGCGCCGCCACCTTGTTTGCCGCAGGCCTGGCCCAGGCGGCCGACCCGATTGTGATCAAGTTTGCCCACGTGGTCGCCGAAAACACCCCCAAGGGCCAGGGCGCGTTGCTGTTCAAGAAACTCGCCGAAGAACGCCTGCCCGGCAAGGTCAAGGTCGAGGTGTACCCGAACTCGTCGCTGTTCGGCGATGGCAAGGAAATGGAAGCGCTGTTGCTGGGCGATGTGCAGATGCTGGCGCCGTCCCTGGCCAAGTTCGAGCAGTACACCAAGCAAGTGCAGATCTACGACCTGCCGTTCCTGTTCAACGACTTGGCCGCCGTCGACCGTTTCCAGGCCGCCGAGGGCAAGCAGCTGCTGACCTCGATGCAGGACAAGAACATCCTCGGCCTGGCCTATTGGCACAACGGCCTCAAGCAGCTCTCCGCCAACAAGGCCCTGCATGAACCCAAGGACGCCCGTGGCCTGAAGTTCCGCGTGCAAGCCTCCAGCGTGCTCGAAGAACAGTTCAAGGCGATCCGTGCCAACCCGCGCAAGATGAGCTTCGCCGAGGTCTATCAAGGGCTGCAGACCGGCACCGTGAATGGTACCGAGAACACCTGGTCGAACTATGAAAGCCAGAAGGTCAACGAGGTGCAGAAGTACTTCACCGAATCCAACCATGGCTTGATTGACTACATGGTGATCACCAACGCCAAGTTCTGGAATGGCCTGCCACCGGATACCCGCAGTACCCTTGAGCAGATCATGGCCGAGGTCACCGTCGAGGTGAACAAACAGGCCGAAGCGCTGAACCAGTCGGCCAAGCAGAAGATCATCGACGCCAAGACCAGCGAAATCATCGAACTGACTCCTGAGCAACGCACGCTCTGGCGCGAAGCCATGCGCCCGGTGTGGCAGAAGTTTGAAGGTGCGATCGGGGCTGACCTGATCAAGGCGGCGGACGCCTCCAACCAGTAATCCCCCAGGGTGTACTGAGATCCAATGTGAGAGGGGGCTTGCTCCCGATAGCGGTGGATCAGAGACAGATCTGCAAGCTGACACACTGCTATCGGGAGCAAGCCCCCTCCCACATTTCGGGCAAGTTCCACCCTGGTATTTCATTTGCCTCGCGAGGTTTTGCCATGCAAACGCTAAGGCGCGTCTGGGAGCATCTGGAGGAAGGTTTCATCGCCTTCCTGCTCGCCGCCATGACTCTGGTGACATTCGTCTACGTCATGCTCAACAACATCTACACCCTGTTCTTCGCCCTGGCGGATAAATGGGCGTGGAGCAGCAATTTCTTCACCGTCCTGGGCGACGGCACCATGACCTGGGCCCAGGACATGACCTGGAGCGTGGCGCTGACCAAGGCCATGTTCGGCTGGCTGATTTTCTTCGGTATTTCCTACGGTGTACGCACCGCCGGCCACCTCGGCGTGGACGCGTTGGTCAGACTGACCAAGCGCCCGGTGCAACGCCTGCTCGGCATGCTCGCTTGCTTGTGCTGCCTGGCCTATGCCGGGTTGTTCATGGTGGCCAGCTACAAGTGGGTGAGTGCAGTGATGACCGCACATATCGGCGCCGAAGACCTCGACCAGTTCGGCGTCGATGTGGGCGACATCGTGGTGATCGTGCCCATCGGCTTTGCCTTGGTATTCATCCGCTACCTGGAAATTTTCTACCGCATCTTTACCCACCGCCAAGTGGGGTTGGGGCTGGCCGACGAGGCCGGTGAGGCCAGCAAGTTGGCCGGCAGCCATGAGGAGCGTCACTGATGGCCGTGCTCTGTCTGTTTCTGCTGTTGTTTGTGTTCATGTTCCTCGGCGTGCCGATTGCGATTTCCCTGGGGCTGTCCGGTGCGGTGTCGATCCTGATGTTCAGCCAGGACTCGGTGAGTTCCCTGGCGATCAAGCTGTTTGAAACCTCCGACGCCTACACCTTCCTGGCGATTCCGTTCTTCCTGCTGTCCGGCGCGTTCATGACCACCGGCGGCGTAGCCCAGCGGCTGATCGACTTTGCCAATGCCTGTGTGGGCCACATTCGTGGCGGCCTGGCGATTGCGGCGGTGCTGGCCTGCATGTTGTTTGCGGCGCTGTCCGGCTCGTCACCAGCCACGGTGGCGGCGGTGGGCTCGATTGCCGTGGCAGGCATGGTGCGTTCCGGTTATCCGAAGGAGTTTGGTGCGGGGATCATCTGCAACGCCGGGACCTTGGGTATCCTGATTCCGCCGTCGATCGTGATGGTGGTGTATTCGGCGGCGACCGAAACCTCGGTGGGCAAGCTGTTCATGGCCGGGGTGATCCCCGGACTGTTGCTGGGCCTGATGCTGATGATCGCGATCTATATCGTCGCACGCATCAAGAAATTGCCGGCGCAACCACGGGCGACGTTCCGCGAGTGGCTCAGTTGCGCACGCCGGGCTTTCTGGGGCCTGTTGTTGTTGGTGATCATCCTCGGCGGCATCTACAGCGGCATGTTCACCCCCACCGAAGCGGCGGCGGTGGCGGCGGTGTATTCGGCGTTTGTCGCGCTGTTCATCTACAAGGACATGAAGCTGCGCGATTGCCCCAAGGTGCTGCTGGAATCCGGGCGGCTGTCGATCATGCTGATGTTCATCATTGCCAACGCCATGCTGTTTGCCCATGTGCTGACCACTGAGCAGATCCCCCAGGAAATCACTGCGTGGGTAATCTCCGAAGGGCTGACGCCGATTGGTTTCCTGATCATGGTCAACGTGGTGCTGCTGATTGCCGGCAGCTTCATGGAACCGTCGGCCATCGTGCTGATCCTGGCGCCGATCTTCTTCCCGATTGCGATGAAGCTGGGCATTGATCCGATTCACCTGGGCATCGTGATGGTGGTGAATATGGAAATCGGCCTGGTGCATCCACCTGTGGGGTTGAACCTGTTCGTGACCTCGGCGGTGACCGGGTTGACGCTGGGGCAAACCATCCGCGCGGCGATGCCGTGGTTGATGATTCTGTTGGTGTTCCTGATCATGGTCACTTATTTACCGTTCATTTCCCTCGCACTGCCGCAGTGGCTCGGAATGTAAACGCAGTCAAAAATGTGGGAGGGGGCTTGCTCCCGATGGCGGTGGGTCAGTTACAGATGCATTACTGACACGCCCTCATCGGGGGCAAGCCCCCTCCCACATTTTATGTACTGTGTTCGGCCTTATTGGCCCAACGCACTCAAGATCGCGTGCGCCACCTTCACCCGCTCGGCATTCGGGTAGTTGCGGTTCGCCAGGATCACCACGCCCATGTCCTTGCTCGGCACATACGCCACATACGCACCAAAGCCGCCAGTGGAGCCGGTCTTGTTGTACAGCACGTTGGCAGGTTGCGCCTGGGCCGGGCTCAGCCAGTTGACCTTATGCGGCTCCATCGCCATCGGCGTGGAGTTGCCGTCGATCAAGGCTTTCAGGGTGATGGGGTAGGGGTAGCGTTCCCAGCCCAGGCCCTGGGTCATGCCGTTGACGGTGTAGTAGCCGGCGTGAGTGGCGGCAATGGCCTGTTGTAACGGATGTTCCAGAGTCTGCGGGTGCATGTTGGCGATCACGTAGCGGGCCAGGTCCTGGCTGCTGGTCTTGATGCCGTAGGCTTCGCTGTCCAGGGCGCCGGGGCTCACGCGTACGGGATTTTGCTGCTTGTCATAGCCTTGGGCATATAGGCCGGCTTTGTCGGTGCGCACGCTGATGTAGGTGTTGTGCAAGCCCAGCTTGGGCAGCAGGGTTTCCTCCATAGCCAGGTTGAACGGCTGGCCCAGACTTTGCGCCGCCAGGTAGCCGAACAGGCCGATGCTGGGGTTGGAGTACAGGCGTTGTTCGCCCGGCGCATAAGTGGGCTTCCAGTGTTGGAAGTAGCCGAGCATGGTGTTGGCACTGTCGGCTTTTTTCGGGAACTGCAGGGGCAGGCCGCCTGGTGTATAGGTCGCCAATTGCAGCAGGCTGATGTAATCGAACGCGCTGCCGGCCAGGGCGGGCAGGTGTTGACTGGCCATGTCCGACAGCTTGAGCTTGCCGATGGCCTGGGCATACCCGCCGAGGGTGGCGGTGAAGGTTTTACTCACCGAGCCGATTTCGAACAGGGTGTCTTCGGTGACTGGGGCCTGGGTGTCCTTGGCAGCGACGCCGTAGTTAAAGTATTGCACCTTGCCTTGGTTGACGACGGCCACCGACAAGCCCGGGATAGCTTGCTGCTGCATCAAGGCTTTGACGTTGCTGTCCACGACCTGGCGTATATCGGCGGCGGCCATGCAACTGCCAGACCCCAGTAATAACGCGGAAACCAGCAGTGTTTGTAAGTTGCGCTTCATGGTGACTCGCTTCCATGTAAAAGAGTGATGACGATCAGAACCTGCGCAGGCGTGGCAAATCTAGGTGGATTTCAGGACGCGGGCAAACGATGATATCTCGCATCAGCCATTAGAAAAATTTGGGGTAAGCCTTGCTGCGTTCCCACCTGCCGCTCAATGCCCTGCGTGCCTTCGAAGCCTCGGCGCGCCATTTGAGCTTTACCCGTGCGGCCATTGAGCTGTGCGTGACCCAGGCGGCCGTCAGCCACCAGGTCAAAAGCCTCGAAGCCCAACTCAATGTTACGTTGTTCAAGCGCTTGCCTCGGGGCCTGATGCTCACCAGCGAAGGCGAAACCCTGCTGCCGGTGCTGCGTGATGCCTTTGATCGCATTGCCCTGACGTTGGGCCAGTTCGAGGGCGGGCATTACCGTGAAGTGCTGACGGTGGGGGCGGTCGGCACCTTTGCGGTGGGCTGGCTGTTGCCACGTCTGGCGGATTTCCATAGTCGCTTTCCGTTTATTGATTTGCGCCTGTCCACCCACAACAACCGCGTGGATGTGGCCGCTGAAGGCTTGGATTATGCGATCCGCTTTGGCGCCGGTGCCTGGCACGGCACCGACGCCTGCCCATTGCTGGAGGCGCCGTTGACGGTGTTGTGCGTACCGCAGATTGCCGAGCAACTGCACAGTCCGGCGGACGTGTTGAAGCACACCTTGCTGCGCTCCTACCGTGTCGATGAGTGGAGCCTCTGGTTTCAGGCCGCCGGCTTGCCCTTTGACACGCGGGTGCCGCGCAGTATCGTGTTCGACTCCTCGCTGGCGATGATGGAAGCCGCCCTGCAAGGCAGCGGCGTGGCGCTGGCGCCGGCGCTGATGTTTTCGCGACAGTTGGAGAGCGATGTGTTCCGCCAGCCGTTCGCGGTGGGGATCACCACCGGCAGGTATTGGTTGACGCGTTTGCAGTCGCGCAATGAGACACCGGCGATGTTGGCGTTCAAGGGGTGGTTGCGTGAAGAGGCGAGTGTGCGGTCACTGGGTAGGGGCGGTCACAGGGGACTTTTTTGAAGCTGCCCGCAACGGGTGCGAGCATTTCATAGCTGTGTTCGTCATGTTGCACGCACAGCCAGTAATCACCATAAGCATCGACGTGGTCGATTTTCCATACCAGGCCGCTCTCGAAGAGGAACCAATAGAAACACTGTTCCTGCAGGCTGATCTCGGCGTAAGGCACGCTGGTGATCTGG
Source organism: Pseudomonas synxantha (assembly GCF_900105675.1). NCBI lineage: Bacteria > Pseudomonadati > Pseudomonadota > Gammaproteobacteria > Pseudomonadales > Pseudomonadaceae > Pseudomonas > Pseudomonas synxantha. The sequence continues at coordinate 1,899,576 of NZ_LT629786.1, forward strand.
AGGCCGAAGTTCAGCCAGGTCAGGTTATGACCCTCGGAAAATTGCTCATTGAGCCCCAGACAAATCTCACATGTCATCTCTAAATGCTCTTCAATGCAGGGTGTCAGATCATGGCTGTGCCCGCAGCAAAAGCAAGTAGGGCATTTCTGATCAACTCAGTCCTGGATCACACCTCGCGACCATGGGCGGCCGCGGCCAGTTGGCCGGTGTCGACGCGCACGAACACCGAGTCACCGATGGCGGTGAGTACGTCGCCGGCATACACCTCGCAGACTACGCGGCTTTTGCGTCCGACCTCGCCTTCGACCCGCGCACGCAGGGTCAGGGGCACACCCATGGGGGTGGGCTTGATGAACTTGATACCGAGGTTACCGGTGACGCAGTCAATGCGTGGCAGGCTGCCGGGTTCACGTTGCTCGGCACGGTAGTGGTAGGCCATGGCGGTCCAGTTGGAATGGCAGTCCACCAGCATGGCGATCAGGCCACCGTAGACCAAGTCCGGCCAGCCGCTGTATTTAGCCTCGGGCTGATGCTCGGCGATGACGTGCACGCCATCGTCGGCCCAGCGGCTCTTGATGTGCAGGCCGTGGGGGTTGCTGCTGCCGCAGCCGTAGCAGATGCCTTCAGGCGCGGTCGTGTCCTGCAGAGATGCGCTGTGCATGTAGAGTCCTTGTTGTTATTGGGGCGACGCCTCTGTTTAGCAGGCTGCGCGTCAGCGAGCAAACTTCTTCGCCCCGGCCACGCAGCCGATCACTGCCACCGTCACCAGCACCATGTCCAGGCTGACCTGTTCGTGCAGCAGGCCCGCCGCCAGCGCCAGGCCGAAGAACGGCTGCAGCAACTGCAACTGGCCGACTGCAGCAATACCGCCCTGGGCCAGGCCGCGATACCAGAACACAAAGCCGATCAACATGCTGAACAGTGACACGTACCCCAGGCTCAGCCACGCCGGCAGGCTGATGCCGTGGAAGGACGAAGGCGCCAGCAGCAGGCTCAGTGGCACCACCACCGGCAGCGACACCGCCAACGCCCAGCAGATCACCTGCCAGCCGCCGAGGCTGCGCGACAGTTTGGCGCCTTCGGCATAACCCAGGCCGCATACCAGCACTGCCAACAGCATCAATAAGTCGCCCGCAGGAGCGGCGCTCAAGCCTTGGGCCAAGGCATAACCCATCACCAACAGGCTACCCAGGGTCGAAAACAACCAGAACACCGGCCTGGGCCGCTCACCGCCGCGCAGCACGCCGAACACCGCCGTGGCCAGTGGCAGCAGGCCGATGAAGACGATGGAGTGGGCCGAGGTCACGTATTGCAGGGCCAGGGCAGTCAGCAGTGGGAAGCCGATCACTACGCCGAGGGCGACGATGATCAGCGGTGCCCATTGCTGGCGGGCAGGGCGTTTCTCCTTGAACAGCCACAACAGGCCTATGCCCAGCAAGGCGGCGAGGGTCGCGCGGATCATGGTCAGGAATACCGGGTCGAATTCCATCACCGCCAGGCGCGTGGCCGGCAGCGAGCCGCTGAAAATCACCACGCCGATAAAACCGTTGATCCAGCCCTGGGTACTGCTGTCCAGGGTGCCGAGGGGGGAGGTACGTTCCATGAGGGCCTGTCCAAAAAAGGGAGGTTGCGTGTCGGCTATCCTAGGGTCGAAGATTAGGGCAATCAAAAAATTGTCATGGATACAGCCCTATGCCCCGTGCCCGCTACAAGTCGCTGGTCGATACCTTCGCCGAGGCCATTCGCAGCGGCCAGATGCCACCCGGTACGCGCCTGCCCACCCATCGGCAATTGGCCGCCGAGCATGGCTTGGCGCTGGTCACTGCCAGCCGGGTGTACAGCGAGTTGGAAGCCATGGGCCTGGTCAGTGGCGAGACCGGGCGCGGCACCTTCGTGCGCGAGATTGCGTTGCCGCCGGGGCAGGGCAGTGGGCAGATGACGGTGGCGGCGGGCCTGCTGGATCTGAACTTCAACTACCCGTCCTTGCCGGGCCAGGCCGAACTGTTGCGCACGGCGTTGCGTCAACTGGCGCTGTCCGGCGACCTGGAGGCGCTGCTGCGTTACCAGCCCCATGCCGGGCGTGTGCATGAGCGCGCCGCTGTGGCGCGACACTTGTTGAACCGAGGGCTGACGGTGGATGCCGAGCAAGTACTGGTGGTCAGCGGCGCCCAGCATGGTCTGGCGGTGACCCTGATGGCGTTGCTCAAGCCTGGGGATGTGATCGCGGTGGATGCGCTGACCTACTCAGGCTTCAAGGTGCTGGCTGAAACCCTGCACCTGGAAATCGTCGCCATCCCGGTCACGGCCAGCGGCCCGGACCTGGACCACCTGCACAACCTGTGTCGCAGGCGCCCGGTACGTGCGGTGTACAGCATGCCGACCCTGCATAACCCGCTGGGCTGGGTGCTGAGCCTGGAACAGCGCGAGCGCTTGGTGGCGATTGCCCGGCAGCACAACGTGATGATCATCGAAGATGGCGCCTATGCGTTTCTCGCCGACGAAGCGCCCGCGCCGTTGGCGACGCTGGCCCCGGAGCGCACGGTGTATATCGGCGGGTTGTCCAAGAGCGTCGCCACCGGTTTGCGCGTGGGTTTTATCGCTGCGCCGTCGGCTTGGGTGAACACGTTGGAACGCGTGATCATGGCCACCACCTGGAACGTACCGGGGGTGATGAGTGCGATTGCGGTGGCCTGGCTCGAAGACGGTACGGTGGCGCAACTGGAAGCGCAAAAGCGCAAGGATGCCCAGGCCCGCCAGGTGTTGGCGGCGCAGGTGCTGGCGGGGGTGAGGTATATCACCCATCCGTCATCGTATTTTTTGTGGTTGCCACTGGCGGAGGATGCGCGCGCCGATCAAGTCGCCATGACCTTGCAGCGCGACGGCGTTTGCGTCTCCACCGCCGAGCCTTTCGCGGTCTCGGCCCAGGTGCCCCACGCACTGCGCCTGGCCCTGGGCTCGGTGACAATGGCGCAGTTGCGTGAAGCCCTGATGAAGGTGCGCAAGGTGGTGGCGTGGTGAGCAGTCCTCAGTATTTGTAAGCCTGGCGCCCGATCAGCAGCCATTTTCCATGTTGCTTCTGCCAGACCTGGAAGTTATCGATATCGGTTGGCGTGTCCACACCGCTGTTCACCGCCAGGGCATGGAAGTGGTTGCGCACCAGGGCGGTATCGCCATTGAGAGTGATGGTCTGGTTCTGCATTTCCAGGGTTTTGAAGGCGCTGGTGTGTGTTTCCAGGTCGGCGATGAATTGCGCCTTGTTCTGCACCTTGCCGCTGGAGTGGCCGTAGGTGAGCTTGTCGGACGTCAATGCGTGAAGCTGTTTGAGGTCCAGGTGCAGCATGGCTTGGGTCAATTGATCGACTGCCTGGGCCACATCCTTTTCTGCGGTAGCAGGCGCGGCGGCGACATAGCCGCAGAACAGGCACAGAAAACCGATCAGCACTTTGAGCTTGGGCATGGGTGTTTCCTTGTTTTTGTTGGGGTGGATACGACGAGGTATGTCGTCGTACAACCATGCAATAGTTTCGGCGTGGAAGGAAAGTGAAATTTTGCAGCGGTGTGAAGTGATTAGAGGTTAGGGTGGGTAAACCCCCCTCCATAAGCCAAGGTGCAAAATGGATTTTGACTGGCACAGCGACCGTCTCACCCGCGCTACACCCGTGACTGCGAACTACAAAAACACACAGAACGTCCGCCGCTTCATGCTTGAACAGTGCGGCCCGACATTCAAGTTCAACCGTCCATTCATGGCGTGGATACGCAATGGCGACCCCAAGACTATGGGCGATGTAGTGGACGAGTGGCGGCGTCGCGAGGCTCCGCGCTCCTGAGCCAGGGTGCTTGATGTGAAAATACGCTCAAAATGTGGGAGGGGGCTTGCTCCCGATAGCGGTGTGTCAGTACCCGATGTGCTGACTGAACTGCCGCTATCGGGAGCAAGCCCCCTCCCACAGTTGAATTGCGTTTAGCTGGCTGCCAATGGTGGCGTACGCGGCGGGATCATCCGTTTACTGCCGGTGGCTTCGAACGCCGAGGCAAAGCGCAGCAGCGCCGAATCGTCATAGGCACGCCCGGCAAACGTCAGCCCCACCGGCATGCCGATATCCGCCATCACGCCCATCGGCACGGTGACGGTGGGCACGCCCAGGTGGCGAATCGCGAGGTTGCCGTTGGCTACCCAGACGCCGTTGCTCCAGGCGATGTCGGCAGACGCTTCGTTCACATCGGCATCCGCCGGGCCCACATCGGCCACGGTCGGGAACAGCACGGCGTCGAGGCCGAGGTTGTCCATCCAGTCTTCCAGGTCGATACGCCGGGTTTGCTCAAGGCCACGCAGGCCATCGGGCAGGGTGCCGATCTGGTCCCATGGAGTGATGCCGCGTTGGGCCATGCGCACGTATTCGTCCATGCCGGCGGCCAGGTCGTCTTCGCGGTTGGGCAGGGTGCCAGGGTCGTGGGGGAAGATCTTCGGCCCATCCACGTCGGCCAGGCGATTCAGGCTCGGGTCGCCGTTAGCGCGCAGGAAGTCGTCGAACGCCCACGCGGACAGCTCCCACAACTCATCGTGGAGAAACTCCTTGGACACCAGGCCACGGGTGAACACCGTCGGCGCGCCGGGACGGTCGCCTTCGCAGTTGGATACCAGCGGGAAGTCCACCTCGATCACTTCGGCCCCGGCAGCTTCCAGGGCCTGGCGCGCGGCTTGCCACAACTCGATCACCGTGGCACGGGTATGGATCCTTTGCCCGGTCGGCCCGCCGATCCCGGGTTTTTCGCTGGTGCCGGCTTCAGGGTCGGCATTGATGTACATGCGCGGCACGCCAAAGCGTTTGCCGGCCAGGCTTGCGCTGCCGGCCGCCAGGGCGGCGTACGACGCCGGGCGCACCGACGTGACGCTGGGGATCGGCACCCAGGGCTGCAGGCGCCACAGGTCGCCACGCTTGTCGGGGTCTTCGGCCACCACCACATCGAGCACTTCGAGCAGGTCAGCCATGGTGCGCGCATAGGGCACCACGACGTCCATAGTCGGGGTCAACGGCCAATTGCCGCGTACCGAAATCACGCCACGGGAAGGCGTGTAGGCACACAGGCCATTGTTGGAGGCCGGACCGCGACCGCTCGACCAGGTTTCTTCAGCCAGGCCAAACGCCGCAAAGCTGGCGGCAGTGGCTGTGCCGGCACCGTTGGAGGAGCCGGAGGCAAACGGCGCGGTGAGGTAGTCGGCGTTATAGGGGCTTTCGGCACGGCCATACACGCCACGCTGCATGCCGCCATTGGCCATCGGCGGCATATTGGTTTTGCCCAGGCAGATGGCGCCGCCCGCACGCAGGCGTTCAATGGTGAAGGCGTCACGCTGGGCAACCAGCTTGGCAAACGCGGGACTGCCGGATGCAGCGGTCAGGCCCTTGACCAGGTAACTGTCCTTGGCGGTGTAGGGGATGCCATCCAGCGGCCCCAGGGTCTGGCCCTTGGCACGGCGCGCGTCAGAGGCTTCGGCTTCCTTGAGGGCGTCGGGGTTGCGTACCACCACGGCATTCAATGCGGTGGCGGTGTGCGGGCCATCGTAGGCATCGATCCGCGCCAGGTAGGCCTGGACCAGTTCAACTGCCGTGGTCTGACCGGCTTCCAGCGCAGCGCGCAATTGGGCAATGGAGACTTCAGTAACTTGCATCAGGTTTTTTTCGCCGCCTTCAAGTGGGGGTATGGCGGCAGTCTACGTACAGATATTTCACAAAACCAGCGTGGCATGCACTGGGTAGGCGGCGTGCATGATCGGCCAGATGAACACGTCAACGCGATTGCGAGCGGTAGAGCTTTGTCGCTAATGTGGCCGCGATGACGACCATTGCACTTCAAGGAAGAGACCATGCACAGACCCTATATCGCCCTGGCTGCCTTGCTGGGATTTACCCTCTACACGGTGGGGACGATGCTCACGGCCGAGCAATCGCTGTTGGCGTTTGGACGGGAACTGATGTCGCGGCCCGATACGGCGCAGGTGGTGATCGACCTGTATTTGATGGCGGTGCTGGCGTGTGTGTGGATGTACCGCGATGCGCGTGGGCGAGGGCGGTCGCTGGCGTCGGTGTTGCCGTACTTTTTGTTGACGGCGGTGTTTGTGTCGGTGGGGCCGCTGCTTTACATCGTGGTCAATGGGTTTTCCCGTCGAGCACGTAACTGAGCTGATGTGGTGGTTCGTTATGACCCTGTGGTGGGGACGTATTATGTGGGAGGGGGCTTGCCCCCGATGGCGGCCTGACAGCCGACCAGGATGTTGGGCTTTGATCGAGTACATATCCGTTATTTGGGCAACGGCCCCTTATGGTTCCGCTCTTACAGCGGCTCACTTTTGAAAAGCCTGTACGGACCGGACACATGGTTGACACCTGTGCGGGGACATAGTGGACACATTATGCCCCGTAGTCAGGGTTGTTTACGTCGAAGGTCCGTAGAAATTGATGGCAGAAATAGACGTCAAACAAGCCATCTCTTTCAGCGTTAGGGCGTATTGCTATGTGTTGCCCACGCAGGCCTTTGGCGATGCTGAAGTAGCGTTTCTGAAAGCGAAATCGACTGTCATAAACCTTTGCCAATACATCATCTGGGCCATATTCAAAGTCCGACAGTTGCTGTGGATATGCCCAGGGGCTACTCCGATAGCGGTCCATCGGCACCTTGTAGCCCAGCGCCTGATGAGGGCGCTGCAGGTTATAAACCTCACGCCATTGATCAAAAGCCGATTGAGCGTCCATCAGTGTGGAAAAGTACCGTCCATCAAGTACTTCTGCTTTGAGCGAGCGGTGGAAACGTTCGATCTTTCCATTGGTTTGAGGGTGGCGAGGACGGCTGAAGCTGATCCGGATTCCCAGGCGAATCAGCCAGATACTCAACTCTGAAACCTCACCTGGATTGCGTGGCGAGCCCCAGGGAGCACCGTTATCAACGTTGATCCGAACCGGCAAGCCATAGCGCTGGAAAACCTCAATCATCTTCTCCTTCACCGTGGCTCCCCGTTCGTTATCACAGGCCTCAATGGCTAGGCTGAACCGGGAGTGGTCGTCCAACAGAGTCAGGGGGTGGCATCGACCTTGCTGCAGTGCGAAATGCCCTTTGAAATCCATCTGCCAAAGATCATTAGGCGCGTCGTGTTCAAATCGCAGCGTCGCCGAATGCTCCTTCAGAGACGGTTGAATCAGGTCATGCCGGTGCAAGATATTGGTGACGGTGCTGGGGGCGATGCGCTTTTCCAACAGGCTACTAATTGTGCGTCCGCCCCATGCTGGATGGGCCTGTCTAAGTGTGATGACTTGTGCTTCCAAGGCCGTCTGGGTCAGTTTGGGACTGCTCGCTGGTCTGCGGGATTTCTCTTGCAGACCAGGCTGACCCAGCGCCTCGTAGCGTTTGAGCCACTTGTACGCTGTTTGTGGGCTGATACCGAATCGTCGACACAGCTCACGTTTGTTGCTGCCGGGTTGCCGTGCTAAGGCAACGAACTCTTCTTTCAGGCTCATGGTGTCTCTCGTAGTCCAAGGCATGATGGCTTCCCGGCGAAGTTAGTTCGCCGCAAAGTGTCCACCATGTCCCCGCACACCCGTCAACCATGTGTCCGGTCCGTACAAAAAGCCCAAAAGTAAGCAAAAGGCTCTTGCCCCACCACTCGGCACCTCGCCCAGGCTCGGTGTGCCCTCACTCCGGTTTGAATCCGTGGGCCGCCGTCATGGGCCATCCCTGGCCCAGGACGGCTAACCCGGCGTCCTGCCGGGTTACCCCACGGCTTCAAGCCTGCGTTCGGCCAGCGTGGTTTAACGGGGCGCCTAAGATCAAAAGCAGATCAAGATCAAGAGCGGCTCGATGCGCATCGTGGTTACCGTTGACTGCTGAAAAGTTGTGTAGATACCCATGCTCTTCGGGGGCAAGCCCTCTCCCACATTTGGATTGGGTGCACCCAGCAATCAAACCCCCTTGGTCGACGGCAGCAATATTGTCAGGATGCCCACCAACGGCAGGAAAGAGCACAATTTGTAGACGTACTCGATGCCATGATGGTCGGCGAGCATGCCGAGCAGCGCCGCACCGATCCCGCTGAAACCGAACATCAGGCCGAAGAATATCCCGGCGATCATGCCCACATTGCCTGGCACCAGCTCCTGGGCAAATACCACGATGGCCGAGAACGCCGAAGCGATGATGAAGCCGATGACCACGCTGAGTACGGCGGTCCAGAACAGGTCGACGTAGGGCAGGGCGAGGGTGAACGGCGCGGCGCCGAGGATCGAGAACCAGATGACTTTCTTGCGGCCGATCTTGTCGCCGATCGGGCCACCGGCGAAGGTGCCGACTGCCACGGCGCCGAGGAACAGGAACAGGTACATCTGCGAGCTGGAAACCGACAGCTGGAACTTCTCAATCAGGTAGAAGGTGAAGTAGCTGGTCAGGCTGGTCATGTACCAGTATTTGGAGAACACCAGCACGGCCAGGACCACCAGGGCAAAGGTCACGCGGCCCTTGGACAGGCCATGGGTTGCCTGGCTGCCTTGCTTGAGCTTGAACAGGTTGAGGTGGTGGCGGTACCAGCGACTCAGGCCGTACAGCACCAGGATCGCGAACACCGCGAACAGGCCGAACCAGGCGATATGGCTTTGGCCGTAGGGAATGATGATGGCCGCCGCCAGCAACGGGCCGAAGGCGCTGCCGGTGTTGCCGCCGACCTGGAAGGTCGATTGCGCCAGGCCATAGCGGCCACCGGAGGCCAGGCGGGCGACGCGGGAGGTTTCTGGGTGGAAGGTCGACGAGCCAACGCCCACCAACCCCGCCGCGAGCAGAATCGCCGGGAAGCTGCCGACAAACGCCAGCATCAAAATACCGACCAAGGTGCACACCATGCCCGCTGGCAGCAGCCAAGGCTTGGGATGACGGTCGGTGTGATAGCCGATCCAGGGTTGCAGCAAGGAGGCGGTCAACTGGAAGGTCAGGGTGATCAGGCCGACCTGGGTGAAGCTCAAGCCGTAGTTGGCCTTGAGCATCGGGTAGACCGACGGCAGCACGGCCTGGATCAGGTCATTGATCATATGCGCCAGGGCGCAGGCGCCGAGGACGCGCATCACCAGGGGGCTTATCTGGGGCGTGGTTGTGGCAGCGGCGGGTGTCGCGGTGAGACTCGACATGCGGGCATTCCATACAAGGCAGCAAACAGGGGCAGACAGGACTTAGCTGGCAACCATTTCTAATTGTTTCGAAAGCTATGCTAGATTCGAAGGAAAAGCCTGTCTCGCGCAATTCGGGCGGAAACCATCGCAAAAAGGGCAAAATGATCAGATCACTGGATAAATTTCTTCGGGATATCGATGAGGGCGACTGGGCTGTCATCAGCTCGGCTACCGATTATCCGGAAAACTGGGTGATCCCTGAGCACAGCCACAACAAACATCAACTGCTGTACGCCATCGGTGGCGTCATGGTGGTGTATTCGGCCCTGCGGCAATGGACGGTACCGCCCAATCGTGGCTTTTGGATGCCCTGTGGTCAAGTTCACTCATTGCGCTGCGTAGGCACGTTGAAGATGCGCAGTGTGTTCGTGCGCCCGGACAGCTTCCCGAACCTGCCGGCCGAGCCGAAAACGGTGACGGTTTCCCCATTGTTGAGCGAGCTGATCAAGGCCTCGGTCAGCCTGAAACCGCCCTATGCCGAGGACTCACGCGATGCCCGGATCATGCACCTGATCCTCGACGAGCTGGCCAACCTACCCGCCTTGCCACTGTCCCTGCCACAGCCTGTCGACCCGCGCCTGAGCCAGATCTGCCTGGTGTTGCAGAACGAACCGGGAGATGCCTCCACCGTCGCGCACTGGAGTGCGCGCCTGGGGCTGGACCAAACCACCATCCAGCGCCTGTTCCGCAAGGAAACCGGCATGACCTTCGGCCAATGGCGCCAGCAGGCGCGGCTGCTGCTGGCGCTGGAGCGCATTGCGGTGGGGGAGAAGATTATCGATGTGGCGTTTGAACTGGGGTATGAAAGCCCGAGTGCGTTTACCAGTATGTTCAAGAAGCAGTTTGGGCGCACGCCGAGTCAGTTTTTCAGGTAGCGCTAACCTGAAATTGCATCTCCATTATTCCAAAAATGTCTAGAGAACTGTGAATGTTGACAGGTGCCAAATACTAAGGATATGCATAAACTTTGGATAGCCGATATTTCGCATGAAGTGCAGCTGTTAGCTAAGGGTATGCGTAAAAAGATTTGACGATCAATGAGAAAGTCGAAATGCAATATTTGGGTAAGCATCATAAAAAAGATACTTCAATCACGGCGACACGATTTCCTGATGTCATTAATGTTTAAAGTTTGTGCTTGATAGTACGCAGATTAAATCTGCTTATAGAGCTGTTATTCAACTTGGTTGATCCGCAGTCTGTAATGTTGACTTGTACGCTATCGGCGAATGCCCCTGTGTGCTTAAGGTCCTTGAAGAATGGCAGCCCCGACGGACTCGCATTTGTCAGGTTGCAAAGCTTTTGATCAAAAAGAGAAAGATCGATTAAATATTATCTATTCATGGTTTTTTGCTGTAAGTGAAAGTAAAGAATGAAAGGAGATTTTTTATGTCTATAATAAACCTGAAATTCACTTTCAATACCTCTGAAGCTTTGGAGCTTTTTTATGAGGATTTGGGAAATGTTGTGAAACTTGTGACATTTTCAGGCCGGACGGTAGATTATTCCATCTGGCGTGAAGTAGAGCATGGGCCCAATGGGCAATACTTGGTGATGAAGGGGTGTTTCGTTGATCTGAAAGAGGCCCAGAAGGTAACGATTTTGAACTTGAGTGGTTTTGAGCTCAACATCAGGGGGGCAGAGACTAAAGTTTTAGGTAGGGATGAGGCGATGGATTTGACGTTCAGTCCCCCTGGTGCGCAGTACCATATCGAAGCGACCAGTGAAAATAAACGCGAGTAATAGCTTTTGAATTCCACCGGTTGAATGGCTTGTCGAATTCGTTTGATCTCGATTGCAAAGAGGCTGCTGAGCGACATTTTTCTTGCAGCCTTTTCTTTTCAAAAAACCATAGGCCAAGCGTTGAGACTCAGTCAGGCTGATGTTCTGCAAAACCGGTGAGCTGATTGTTACGAAGCCAATGGGGCGTTACTGATCTGCCGGGTTCAAGTTAGCATAGAAAATGCAGCCGATAAGCCGCGCAAACAGGCTCAGGGTCTCGGGCAGATTGGGGTCGTCGAACAGCATCGCCCGCGAATCCAGCGCACATAGCGCTCCAAACAGACGCCCATCGGGCAGAAAGATCGGCGCGCCGGCATAGCTTTCGATGGCGTATTGCTTGACCACCGGGCGCGCCGCAAAGCGGCCGTTCTGGCTGATCTGCGGGATGAACAAGACTTGAGGGTCGATGCAGAACTCACTGCACAGGGTGGTTTCCAGGTCGAGCACGTCGTCGACGTTGATGCCCATTTGCAGAGGGTCGTAGGCCGAACACACCACCCATTCCAGGTCGGTAAATTTGGCGATGCCGGCGAATCTCATGCCGGTCAAGCGTGTGACCAGCTTGAGAATGTTGGTTGTGGCTTCGATTTCGGCGATAGCAGCGCGTTCATCTGCGCTGAGTAACGATTGTGCAGTGACGCTTGGAATCATGCTGAACACTCCAGTGGCATGGCCGCTCGCAGCGGCCATGCACAGTCAGGTCTTAGTTAATCCGTGGATGCTGCTGCACCAGGTTTTCACGCTTGGCTTGCAGCGCGGCAATCTCGGCATCGATGTCTTCGATTTTCTGCTCGATATTGTCGTGATGTTCCTGCAGCAGCTCCTTGGCTTCTGCCATGTCGGACGCCGCAGGGGCCGCACCGCGTAGGGGCTTGTTGGCGGTTTCCTTCATGGTCAGGCCAGTGACCAGGCCGACTACGGCGAACACCATCAGGTAGTAGGCGGGCATGTACAGGTCGTTGGTGCTTTCCACCAGCCAGGCGACGACGGTTGGCGTGACGCCGGCGATCAGCACCGAGACGTTGAATGCACTGGCCAGGGCGCTGTAGCGCAGGTGAGTAGGGAACATCGCCGGTAAGGTGGAGGCCATCACGCCGATAAAGAAGTTCAGGACAATGGCCAGGATCAACAGGCCGCTGAAAATCAGCCCGGTCTTGCCGCTGGTGATCAGCATGAACGCCGGGATCGACAGGAACAGCAGGCCAATGCTGCCGGCGATGATGAACGGCTTGCGGCCGATTTTGTCGCTGACAAAGCCAATGAACGGCTGCACGAACAACATGCCGACCATGATTGCGATGATGATCAACACGCCGCTGTTTTCGGCGTAGTGCAGGTTGTGGGACAGGTAGCTCGGCATGTAGGTGAGCAGCATGTAGTAGGTCACGTTGGTGGCCGCGACGATACCGATGCAGGTCAACAGGCTGCGCCAGTGCTTGGTGGCGATCTCCTTGAACGACACTCGAGGGCCGTGGGTCAGGCCTTCGCGGTCGCCCTGTTCGAGCTTGTCGACGTGTTGCTGGAACGCCGGGGTCTCTTCCAGCGCATGGCGCAGGTACAGGCCGATCATGCCCAGGGGCAGGGCGAGGAAGAACGGCAGGCGCCAGCCCCAGGATTCGAATTCCGCTTCGCCGAGCACGGTGGAGATCAATACCACCACACCAGCGCCAAGCACGAAACCGGCAATCGAACCAAAGTCCAGCCAACTGCCGAGGAAACCGCGCTTGCGGTCCGGAGCGTACTCGGCGACGAAGATCGACGCGCCGGTGTACTCGCCACCCACCGAGAAGCCTTGGGCCATTTTGCACAACAGCAGCAAAATCGGCGCCCAGATGCCGATGGAGGCATAGCCGGGAATCAAGCCAATGGCGAAGGTGCTCAAGGACATGATCACGATGGTGGCGGCGAGGACTTTTTGCCGCCCATACTTATCGCCCAGAGCGCCAAAGAACAGGCCACCCAGTGGGCGAATCAGGAAGGGCACGGAGAAGGTGCCCAGTGCAGCGATCATTTGCACGCTGGGAGACGCGTCGGGGAAGAATACCTTGCCCAGCACGTAGGCGACAAAGCCATACACACCAAAGTCGAACCATTCCATGGCATTGCCCAGTGCGGCAGCAGTGATTGCTTTGCGCATCTTGCTGTCGTCGACAATGGTGATGTCTTTCAATCCGATGGGTTTGACGCGTTTTTTCCGTAATTTCATGCGGGCCACTCTTAAAGCTGAACAGGGGAGGTGCCATCGCTACGATGGCACCACTCTGTCAGTTCAGATACAAGAGGACACGAAATAATTCACCCCGTCGGGTACTTTTTCTCGCGTTTGCGAAAATATCGTTATCAGTGCCCTCGCGCCGGCGTGCGAATCCACGGCTTAACCAAATTTAAATGTGGGAGGGGGCTTGCCCCCGATGGCGGTGGGTCAGTTAACAAATAGGCGTCTGGCACACCGCTATCGAGGGCAAGCCCCCTCCCACATTGGGTCGTCGCTGTTTTGAGCATTTCGTTCGCTTAACTGACTGCGGCGACGATGGCGATATTGGCTAAACTCGGCTCGCAGGCCTATGCCGCAAACAGGAACGCCATTTGTATGCCAAACCGCCATTCACGCCTCATCTACCGCCAACCGCAGCCCGCTGATGTTCAGCGATTGCTCGAGATCTTCGGCGACCCGCAGACCAATTTGTTCAACCCGGCCGGGCCCATGCCGGATCTCGCGGCGGCCCAGCGCTTGCTGGCCCATTGGATGGAACAATGGGCCACTCATGGCTACGGCTGGTGGGCGATTGCCCGCAAAGAAGCGCCCGGACACATCATCGGGTTTGGCGGCATTGCGCAGCTCAACTATCTGACACAACGACGCGTCAACCTCGGCTATCGCTTTGCCGTCGAAGCCTGGGGGCAGGGCTACGCCACCGAGGTGGGGCGTGATGCGTTGGTGCTGGCGTTTGAAACCTTCGGTCTGCCGGAAGTCTTCGGCCTGGTACGACCCGACCATGTTGCGTCGATCCGTGTGCTGGAAAAGATCGGCATGCAACCTTTCGGCCTGTTGGACGACGTGCCAGGCCAGGCACCTAGCTTGGTGATGCGGGTTTGTCATCCTACAACTGCACAAAGCTGACTTTTTTCATATCGCTCTAACTCCTCGATAAGCGGCACTCTTTCCGATTGACACTGCGTGGGCGTCCCGATATAAAAGTCGCAGTTGTACGACGACATATGACGTTACATATGTCCTACCTAACAAAAATAAAAAGTGATGCCATGAATCTGAACGAGCCCATCAGTGCCCATCGTGTCGGCCAGGCAGTCGGCAGCTATCGCTGGACGATCTGCGCGATGCTGTTTTTCGCCACCACGGTCAACTACCTCGACCGCCAGGTGCTCAGCCTGTTGGCACCGCAACTCTCGACACAATTTGGCTGGAGCAACACCGATTACGCCAACATCGCGGCGGTGTTCCAGTTTGTCTATGCCATCTCCATGCTGTTTGCCGGGCGCTTCGTCGACAAGATCGGCACCAAGGCCGCGTATGTAGTGGCGATTGGGATCTGGTCCACCGGGGCGATCATGCATGCGTTTTCGGTGCCGATGGGCGAGGGCATCGCCGCGATCAGCGGGGCAATCGGCCTGGCGGTGATCCCGGTGTCGATTGCCGGTTTCATGCTGTCCCGCGCTGTATTGGCGATTGGCGAAGCAGGCAACTTTCCCATTGCGATCAAGGCGACTGCCGAATATTTCCCCAAGAAAGAACGCTCACTGGCCACCGGCATTTTCAACTCCGGTGCCAACGTCGGTGCGATCCTGGCACCGATCTGCGTGCCACTGCTTGCCGGCCTTTGGGGCTGGGAAGCGGCCTTCATGGTCATCGGCATGCTGGGGTTCTTGTGGGTCGCGGTATGGGCCGCGGTATACGAAAAACCGGAACAGCAAAAACGCCTGTCAGCCGAAGAACTGGCCTATATCCGCAGCGACCAGACCGTACAACCTTTCACCCCAGCGCCTACAGGCACCACCTCAAAGAAAATCTCCTGGTTCAAGCTGCTGACCTACCGCCAGACCTGGGCGTTCGCCTTTGGCAAGTTCATGACCGATGGCGTGTGGTGGTTCTTTCTGTTCTGGCTGCCCACCTACCTGTCGGCACAGTACGGCATGAAAGGCGCCGATATCGTCATGCCGCTGGCGGTGCTGTACAGCATGACCATGGTCGGCAGCATCGGTGGCGGCTGGTTCCCCAGCTATTTCATGGCGCGTGGCGATGCACCCTATGACGGACGCATGAAAGCCATGCTGGTGATTGCGCTGTTCCCGCTGGTGGTGTTGCTGGCGCAGCCGTTGGGCTACCTGAGCTTCTGGGTGCCAGTGCTGCTCATCGGCGTGGGCGCCTCGGCGCACCAGGCATGGTCGTGCAATATCTTCACCACCGTGTCCGACATGTTCCCGCAGAAAACCGTGGCCTCGGTGGTCGGCATCGGTGGCATGGCCGGTGGCCTGGGCGGTGTAGTCATGACCAAGATCGGCGGCTGGGTGTTCGACTACTACAAGTCGATCAACGACATCCACACCGGCTACATGATCATGTTTGCCATCTGCGCCCTGGCCTATCTGGTGGCCTGGAGCGTGATGAAGGCATTGGTGCCGCGCCACAAGGAAATCACTGATCTCTAGTGACCACTGCGGGCAAGTGTAGAAACGCCATCAGCGCGGCAACTATGGACTCTGGAGCATCTTCTTGCACCAGATGCCCGGCATGGGGGACACGCAGGTAGCGTGCCCCAGCCAATCTGCCAGCCAGTGCATCGCCTTGCGCCACCGGGATCTACTGATCCTCCTCACCCCGGAGCAGCTGCACCGGGCAGCGGATACTGGCAAGCTGCACTTCAATGGCGTCGGTATAACGCTGATCCATTTGTGCAATCTGACGGTAAAAGGCTGCCTGGCCACTCTCGCCTGTCCATGGCGTGACATAGGCGTGCAGCACCTCGGCGTGGCCATGAAAATCAAAGGTTTCGGGCAGTGCCAGGGCGTCACTTGAGTCAGTCATGTTGGAATTCCCCCAAGGTTGGGTGGGTTGCCGCAGGTTTTGCCTGCGCCAGGATGATACGCACCGCCATCACCACGCCAATCAGCACGGCGGCCAGGCCCGCGACTTCCAGGGGCGTCGGCCAGCGCTGGTGAAACCAAAGGCCGAGCAGGGTGGCGAACAAGGATTCAAGGGCAATCAATTGACCGCTCAGCACCATGGGCAGGCGCCGCGTCGCTGCGTTCCAGGCCCACGCGCCGACGACGGTGGACATCACCGCGATCACCAGGCTCCAGGCATACAACGGCCATGCCTGGCTCCAGCCAGCGCCAAGGGTTGGCAACTGCAATAAGCCTAGCGCGTATATCCAGGGCAGCAGGCACAGCGCCGCGACGCCTGCACCCACCAGCATCAGGGCGGTCCACAGGCCGGTCGCGCAGGCCGGCAAGCGCGCCAGCTGCTTTTGGTTGATCACGCTGAACCCCAGCCATAAAGCCACCGCACCCAACGAGAAGCACAGCCCGGCCAGCCAGGAACCAGCACCCAGCGAGGGCTGGTGCAGGCTGCTGATGTTGGCCAGCAACAGCCCCACCGTGAGGCAAGACAGCGGCATCACCAACTGGCGCCAACGCAGGGTCTTATGGCTGGCGTTGCCTACCAGCGCCAGTAAGACCGGGACCATTGCTACACAGGCTGGCGTCAATACCGGGCCGCCGAATATCACGCCGGCGGCAATACAGACGCCATAGCCCAGGCAACCCAATGCGCCCAGTACCGCCGCGAACACACGCTGGCCTGGGCTTAGCACAGGCAGTTGCGCCCGGCACAGGATCATCCAGACGACACCGAGCCCACCGGCTATCAAGAAGCGCACGGCCATCAGGTCGTAGAGGCTGTAAGCCCCGGTGACGTAGGGCGCAATAAAATTCAGCGCCCAGCCGAGGGTGGCGACCACCGCGAATATCACGCCGATAGAAACTGAGGTTGGGGAAGTGCTCATCAGGCTGATCCATGAAGTAATGCATCCATGGTGCCCAGCCACATGGGTGTGCTACAAACGAGTTCTCGGTCTTGAATGCATAACTTCAGATTATGAACCTACTCGGCAAAACCCTACCGCCCCTTGCCAGTTTGTTGCCGTTTGAAGCGGCGGCGCGCCTGGAGAGTTTCTCCAGGGCGGCCGATGAGCTGCACATCACCCAGGCGGCTGTCAGCCGGCAAATTCGGGGGCTGGAAGACAACCTGGGGGTGAAGCTGTTCATCCGGCGCAACCGTGCGGTGTTCCTCACGCAAGAGGGGCGTGAGCTGGGGCGGGTGGTCAGCCTTGCGTTGCGAAGCATCAGTGATGGCGCGGCTAACCTGCGCGCCTCCCCGCAACGCAACCGGGTGGTGTTGTTGTGCCAGTTGTGCGAGGCGTTTTATTGGCTGATGCCGCGTTTGTCGACGTTTCACCAGCAATACCCGCAGATTGAAATCCAGGTAGTGACCTGCACGCGGCCTATCACCCAGTTCGATGGCCATTTCGATGTGGCCCTGCAAAGTACCCGGCGCGCCAGTGGCGCCCATAGGCTGATGTTCACCGCCTCCGACGAAGTGTTCCCCGTGTGCAGCCCCGCTTATCTTTGTCCGGAACAGCCGTTAGCGCTGACTGAATTACAACCCTGCACATTTTTGCACCATGGCTCCGAACCCCCGCACCTGATGGCATGGGATGAGTGGCTTCTGGTGTTTGGCCACGTGTTGGCCAGGGATGCGCGCAGCGCCACCTTCGACAGCTACCCGCTGATGTTGCAAGCCGCGGTGGAAGGGCACGGTGTCGCCATGGGCTGGCGTCGTACCGCAAGCCGGCTGATTGACAGTGGGGCGTTGGTCCGGCCCTGTGCTGAAAGCGTATTTTTGCCTGAGGCAATTTCGGTCTACAGGCAGCAAGGGGCGGGCAGTCGGGACGGGGTCGAAGCGCTGCTGGCGTGGCTGCAAGCGCAATTGCACAGTGACGGCTGACAGGGGCGTCGCCACCCCTGTCATATCCGATTAACGGTTACGGGTGACTCGCCAAACCGTATTGGCCAAGTCATCGGCAATGATCAGCGCACCTTTGGGGTCCACCGTCACGCCCACCGGGCGCCCACGGGTCTTGCCATCGTCACCGCGAAATCCGGTGGCGAAGTCGATGGGTTCGCCAGCAGGCTTGCCATTGCTGAACGGCACGAAGATCACCTTGTAGCCCACCGGATTGTCGCGGTTCCAGCTGCCGTGTTCGCCGACAAACACGCCAGCGGCAAATTTTTCACCCATGGCCGGGATGGAAAAATCCACGCCCAATGCAGCCACATGGGAGCCCAGGCTGTAATCGGGCTTGATCGCCGCGGCCACCTTGGCCGGGTTCTGCGGTTGCGCGCGTGGGTCGACGTTCTGGCCCCAGTAGCTGTACGGCCAGCCGTAGAAGGCGCCTTCCTGCACCGACGTCAGGTAGTCCGGCACCAGGTCGGGGCCGAGTTCATCGCGTTCGTTGACCACCGTCCACAGTTGCCCGGAGCCAGGTTGAATGGTCAGCGCCGTGGGGTTGCGCAAGCCGGTTGCGTAGGGCCTGTGGGCCCCGGTAGCCGCGTCGATCTGCCAGACCATGGCGCGGTCAATCTCCACTTCCATGCCGCGCTCGGTGATGTTGCTGTTAGAGCCAATCCCGACATACAGCTGGCGTCCGTCATCACTCACGGCCAATGACTTGGTCCAGTGGTGGTTGATCTGCGCTGGCAGGTCGGTGACTTTGACCGGCGGGGCGCTGGCCTTGGTCTGGCCGTCGGCATAGTCGAAGCGCACCAGTGCGTCCTGGTTGGCTACATAGAGTTTGCCGTCGGCGAACGCCAGCCCATAGGGCGCGTTGAGGTTATCGGCGAACACCGTCTTGAGCTCATAGGTGCCGTCACCGTCGGCGTCGCGCAGCAGGGTAATGCGGTTGCCGCCCTTGACCTTGGTATTGCCCTGGGCCTTGATCACGCTGGCGATCACATCCTTGGGCTTGAGCTTGGCCGCACTGCCGCCACGGCCTTCGGCCACCAGGATGTCACCGTTGGGCAGCACCAGGGTCTGGCGCGGGATCGCCAGGTCGGTGGCGATGGCGGTCACGCTGTAGCCTTCGGGCACCTTGGGCTTTTGCTCGCCCCACGGGGTGGGCTGCGCAATCTTCATGCTCGGCAACAGGCTGCTTTGTTGTTCAGGCAGTTTAGGGTCAGGGCCGCGGGCCTGGGTCTTGTCGCCTTCGCCACCACAGGCACTGAGCAGCAGGGCTGCGCTGAGTAAGGTCAGTGTATTGAGTGGTTTCATCGGGCAGCTCCTGAGCGCAGGTTGGTCAAGCCGATCCAGGTCGCGATGATCGCCAGCACCGTGACAATCGCTGACAGTATCAAGCCGGTGGGCATCATGGCGTAGGCGTCCTTGGCATGCTGGAACGCATTGACCAGCCCAAGCACCCAGGTGCCCAGCAACAGCAGGAAGTAAGCCACAGGGCGCCCGCCCTTGTGCTCGGCACGCACCAGGTTGACCAGCGCAAACAGCAGGGCGAGACCGCAGAACACCAGCGCCCCGGCGATCAGCCAAGAGGCGAAGTTGGCCCATTGGATCTGGTAAGTCTGGCCGTAGGCGATATCACTGAGCAAAGCCCCGAGGAACAGTGGCACGGTGCCTGCCAGCAAGGTCCCATGCAATGGGCCAGGTCTGACGACGGGGTAAGTGGGGAGGGTAGTCATGGGGGTGGCGGCTCCTTATCGTTCTGCACCCTGGGGTCAGGGCGCCTGACTTCGCATAGGAAAGGAGCGTGGCATTTGTAAGAAAGTTCACTGAGAGGTCGTGTCGAGATGTTTTTCGAACCATGCCGCATAAGGGGTATTGCTGACTTTGCAACGGTTGTAATCCGGAGCGCCATCGTGCCACCACGCCGGCCCACGCTCGCCCAATGCGACCTTGGCATGCTGCACCTGCTGCCGAGCGGCTTTCAATGCCTGGGCGTCAGCGGCGCCCTTGGCCGCCTTGACCGCCCGGCGTGCATCCATCAGTGCATTGACCCAATGTAGCCGGGTTGCCTCATCCAAGGCCGGATTGGTACAGCGCCACAGTTGCCCCTTGACCACAAAATAGCGGCCATCCGGTGTGCTAAGCATGATGCCGGTGCAGCACCCGCAGCACGCCCCACAGCATCGACATTACAATTGCCATCCAACCGGCAAACAGGCTGAAAAGTGTCATTGCAAGGTTCATAAAGGTCTTCCATTGCGTTGTCGTCTCTTTATAGGTGA
The DNA here is from genome assembly GCF_900105675.1 of Pseudomonas synxantha. NCBI lineage: Bacteria > Pseudomonadati > Pseudomonadota > Gammaproteobacteria > Pseudomonadales > Pseudomonadaceae > Pseudomonas > Pseudomonas synxantha. The sequence continues at coordinate 1,919,879 of NZ_LT629786.1, forward strand.
CCTCGCTTGCAAACCAGGATTCAACTGGATGTGTTTACGGCCGCGGCTGCATGATTCATCCTGCCGGGCCGACAAGAGGAAACGCCTTATGCCAACCCTGCATCTACTGTGCGGCAAGATCGCCTCCGGCAAGTCCACGCTCGCCAAGACCCTGGGCGCCGAGCACCGAGCCATTGTGCTCAGCGAAGACCACTGGCTGGCCAGTCTTTACCCCGGTGAAATCCAGGCCATCGCCGACTACCTGCGCTGTGCCCAGCGGGTGCGCGGTGTACTTGGGCCGCTGGTGGTCAATCTGTTGGAATCCGGCGTGAATGTGGTTCTGGATTTCCCGGCCAACACCCTGGCCAACCGTGAGTGGTTGCTCGGCCTGGCCCAAACGGCCAAAGTGCCTCACCGCCTGCATTATCTGGAACTGGACGATGCGACCTGCCGTGCCCGCCTGCATGCGCGCAACGCCCAGGGCGAGCATGACTTTGCTGCGACTGACGCCGAATTTGACCTGATCACTCGCCACTTTAGTGTGCCGAGTGAAGAGGAAGGCCTGGTGATTGAGGTGCATCGCCCGTGACCCTCCTGCAAACCACGGGCGTCGATGCCGACGGGTTTATCCTCACCGTCGCCGATGTTCCGGTACAAATCGAGTTCCAGCCCGTGCTGGCGGATGTCTGCGCAACCCTGTCCCAGGCGGCGTTCGGGCTGCATGGGATTTATATGTATGGCAGCGTCGCACGAGGCCAGGCCGAGGTCGGGGTTTCTGATCTCGACCTCTCGTTGATACTCAACGATCCCCCGGATGCCTCGGTGCTCGAGCAAATTGAAACGACCCGAATTGCCTTGGAACAACGGCATCCGCAAGTGACCAAGATCGACTTCGATATCGGTCATCACGCTCAAGTGTTGGCGCCGGAAAATCGCAACAGTTGGGGCTTCTGGCTCAAGCATCATTGCCGCTGTGTATGGGGCGAAGACCTTGCACGGCACTTCGACCCGTTTTGCCCGTCCCGCGCCATCGCCATGGCGGTCAATGGTGACTTCGAGCAAGCGCTCACGGCGTATCTCGTGCGTATCGAACAGGCCCGCACTGAACACGCACGTCATCGCCTGCAGCGTGAAGCATCGCGAGCCTTGATCCGGGCCACTCACACCTTGCGCGCAGACGATGCGCACATGTGGCCGCATACCCTGGAAGAGTACGTCGCGCTGTTTGTTCAGCAGTACCCCTCGATGCGCGTGCAAATCGCGTACTTCCTGTTTGAAGCGCGTAACCCCAGCGCTGAGTGCGAGGTGTTTTCCACGCGGCTACGGGCGTTTTTGAGTTGGATGGTTTCGGCGCTCAGGGAAAGGAATCAATCAAATGCGTGAACGCAAAGCCGCACGACTATTGGTGATAAGCCCTGCAAAGCAGGTGCTGCTGTTCCGCTTCGTGCATAAAGACGGCGCATTGGCCGGCAGGAATTACTGGGCTACGCCGGGCGGTGGCGTCGAAGCCGGGGAAACCTATCACAGCGCCGCAATCCGTGAACTGCGCGAAGAGACCGGCATCACTGTCAGCAGCGTTGGCGAATCCGTGGCAGAACGCAGTTTCCCATTGATGCTGCCCAGCGGCGAAACCGTGCTGGCGGTCGAGCGCTACTTCGTGGTGCAGGCGCCCAGCGAGGCGCTGTCCAGGGCCGAGTGGACGGCGCAAGAGACCCAGGTGATGGCGGATCATCGTTGGTGGTCGGCAGAGGAGCTGCGCACTACGACGGACACGGTGTGGCCGCAGGGGCTGGTGGAAATGCTCGAGGACGTCGGCGCCTTCTAACCGTTTTCAGCTTGGAAGAACCGCTCGGGCCGGCAAGGCGCCAGGGCAGGGCAGACCCTATCCTCCATGATCTCTTCGCTGGCAAGACTCCCCACGATGGCTGCCAGTGTCACGCCAGGATGCATCGCGCAGACGTACACACCGCTGATGCCTGGCAATTGGCCAATGATCGGAATGCCATCGGCCGGGATGGGCCGCAGCCCGACGCAGGCCAATTGTGGTTCGATGAACGTGACCCCTTCGAGTTCACCCGCAATAGCCTGGGCGGTGCGCCGAGCGATGGCGGCCGCCTGGTTTTCCGGGGCGTCGTCCAGATAGTCTTCGGCTGCCAGCCAGGTCCCCTCAGCACTTTCGCGCACCTCCATTGCAGGGTTGGAAATAAGCGTGCGCACGATGCCGGGTGAGGCGTTGTAGCGGATAAAGATCGCGGGGGAGGCATCAATCGGCAAGGGCACACACAACAGCTTCGTCAGCGCGGGGATTCCGGTGCCGGCTGCGAGCACCACCACGTCGGCATCGATGACGCCCAGGCTGGTTTCAACGCCGGTGACCTGTGAGCCGTGCATCCTGAAACCCAACACCTGGGTGTGTGTCAGCAGCGTGGTACCGTGGGCCTGGGCTCCGGCAATTAACGCATGGGTGGTTTGCACCGCGTCGAGCGCACCTTCTTCGGCCTTGAATTGGGCATGCTCAGGCGGGTTTCTCAAACGCGGCTCAAGTGCCTGGATACGCTGGCGAGTGATCCGTGAATCCGCCCCAGGCTGAATGTCTGCGCCGTAACACAGGGCGCCTGTCCAGCGTATCTCCACGGCGGGCAGTTCATGCTCCAGGCGGTGATACGAGTCAATCGCTGCACTGCGCAAAGCGGCAATGGGGTCGGGTGCGTCGTGGGTCGTGTTGAGCCAGGCAAATGAGGTGGCCGTGACCCCGGACGCGACTTCGCCGGCCTCGACCACCGTCACATTCGCGCCCTTGCCGGCCAGGTGATAGGCCAGTGAAGCCCCCACGATACCGGCGCCAATCACCACAATGCGCTTACCTTGATGCATATCCGCTTCCTTGTTAATGACCCGCCAGGATCTCGCTGGTCTGGAACACCCTGGCATAGTCCATCGCCAGGTTACTGAGCGACAACGCATGCACATCTTCAGCCGGCCACAGGCGTCCCGACAGGTCGGTTTGATCGAAAGTAAAACAGGCATCCGCCGCCACGATCACATAAAACCCCAGGTTGCCGCCTGAACGCACAGTGGCCTCCACGGAGTTGTTGGTAATAACCCCGACGATCACCAATTGCTTGATCGAGCGCATATGCAGCCAGCGCTCAAGGCCCGTGGCGATGAAGGCATCCGGTACGTTTTTCTCCACCACATGCTCCTGGGCCAGGGGGTGCAGTGCGTCCTGGAATTCACAGCCGGGCTGGCCTGGCCAGAACACCGAGCCGGGAGAACGGGAGATATGCCGCACATGGACGACCGGGCGTTGAGCATAGCGCCAGGCGTTGAGCAGTTGCTGTATGCGTAGCTCGGCGTCTGGGTTGTTGCGACGGCCAAGGGCGGGGTCGGCCATGCCTTTCTGCATATCGATGATCACCAGTGCAGCGTTCGTCGCTAACGGTTCCATGGCCTGTCCTTTTGCGGGTGAGACGCGAAACATATCAGCCGATGCGGGGCTTATATAGAGGCCTGTTCGAAAACATGATGGGCCAATGGCAGCTTGACGCTTGACCGTTACTCAACTGGTTTGGCGCAATCCAAATGTGGGAGGGGGCTTGCTCCCGATAGCGGTGTGTCAGTGAGCTTATTTGTCACTGATCGACCGCTATCGGGAGCAAGCCCCCTCCCACAGAAGATCGCCCTGACCCTCGGCGCTTGCTGAGCGCCAGGCAATCAGCGAACGGCTCTGGATTGGCCTTCTGGCTGCTGAAACGCTACCCTCGTTCTCAATTCCCCAACCACCGGCTGTGACAGTGAGTCACGGTCTACATGAATCAGGACGATGAACGATTACTCTCTGAAGCTCGCGAACTACTGGCGAAACTCCCTGGCCGATGCCGAAAACGGCAATGGCGCTTTATTCAACAGCCATGTCAAAACCTATACGGTCTTGCCCATGGCCGCCTTGGCCGCGGGCTGTTTGCCGGCTGAGCAGGTGGAGCTGCTATTTGCCGGCGAACCTGCGCAGTTGCTGCACGTCGACGTGACCTTGCGACCGTTTGTCTATGCCTCGCGCCCGGAACACCGCAAGGCGCGCAATGGGTTGCCGGCGTTCATCACACCGATTCTTTGTCGTGTGTCGGTCACCCGCGACGGGCGCATCTACGCGACCGGGCCGGCATTGGTGCCCCGTGACATCCTCGAGCCGTTGGATCACGACAATTTCACCCTCGGTGCGCAGTACGACCTGGACCGTTTTCTGGCCGCCCAAGAGGCGCCCCGGTTCGAACCGCCTGCTTCCGGTACCGACGTGGACCCAGAGCAGTATCGCGAAAAGTGGATCAGCTACCTGCGCTACTGCAAGAACATGTTCCACACGGTGTGCAACGCTTGGGACGGGGCGGAAGACGGCTTCGACCCAGTCAACTACTGGTACCTGTTCAAGGAGCAGAAGGCTGACGGTTTCAGCTTCAACATCGTTGCGCTATACGATCATCTGCGTGCCAGCAAGCCCGATGTGCCATTGTTCGAGCGATTTGCACAGCGTGGGCCCACCGCCGATGAGCCGTGCCTTGCGGCCAACAGCCTGTTCGCCAGCCGATGCGGGCATGCCGGTGACGAATACGCGCTGGCGCCTGCCCAACGCGACAGCCTGGCGCACCTTTTGGCCGGGGACGCCGGAGATATACTGGCGGTCAACGGGCCCCCGGGCACCGGGAAAACCACCTTGGTCCTGTCCGTGGTGGCCTCGCTCTGGGCCAAGGCTGCCGCAGAAGGCGGCGAACCGCCGGTGATTGTCGCCAGCTCGACGAACAATCAAGCGGTCACCAATATCATCAAGGCGTTCGGTAAAGACTTCGCCGCGGGCACCGGGCCCTTCGCCGGGCGCTGGTTGCCCGACATCAATAGCTTCGGCGCTTACTTTCCCAAAGCCTCGGCGGAAGCGGAGATGGCGCGCACTTACCAGACCAAGAGCTTTTTCCTTGAGCTTGAGTCGCACGCCTATCTCGACAGGGCCCAGCAGGCTTACCTGGGCCGCGCGGCCATGGCTTTTGCTGGCGACCCGCAACCCACGCTGAAAAATACCGTGGACAAACTCCAGGCGGAAATTCGTCTGCGCCAGCAGCAACTCGCCGCGATCGAGCAAACTTGGCCACGGCTGGTGGCTGCCCGCAAAGCTATTCAGGATCTGCTCGGCGATGACCCACGAGCGGCCATCAGCCGTCTTGAAACCCAGCTGCGGCTGCAGACTGAACAGCTGGCGAGCACCCAGGCTCGCTTGAAAGACTTCAAGCACTACCTGGCCCATGAATCGTTGATCTACACGCTGTTTGGCTGGTTCGGCCCGATTGCCGCCAAGCGCCTGCGCCTGGCCAAGCTTCACGTCGATGAGGCAGACACTGAGCTGCAAAGCGCCGTCGATGTGCATGACATGGAGCGCCGCCTGACCGCCGCCGTGAGCCACGCCGCGCAAAGCCTGAGCACACTCCAAGCTCAGCGGGAGCGGGTGGACGAGTTGCTGCGCGGCGAGCAGCGCGAGCTGTTGAACTGGCAGGCGGTGATTGGCGTATTACCCGGCGCGACCGGCAAGCCTGCCGCACAGGTGACGCTGGAGGACTGCGACGCCTGGGCGGACACTTCGTTGCGCTTCGAGACCTTCCTGCTGGCCACCCATTATTGGGAGGGGCGTTGGTTGATGGAAGTCGCCGAGGAGTTGCCGCTGATCCTCAAAAGCCGTAAAAAAAATGGCCGCAAGACCCTGGAAAAAAACTGGCGGCGCTGGATGAAACTCACGCCTTGTGTGGTCGCGACGTTTCACCGATTACCGGGCGAGCTGTCGTGCAGCCGTCGTGATGGCGATGGTTATGTCAAAGACTATGGGCTGAACTTCATCGACCTGCTGATCGTCGACGAAGCGGGCCAGGTGCTCCCCGAGGTGGCGGCGCCGTCTTTCGCTTTGGCCAGGCAAGCTCTGGTGATCGGCGACACTCAGCAGATCGAACCCATCTGGTCGATACCGGCAGCCGTGGATATCGGCAATTTGCTCTGCGCCGGTCTGTTGTCACGCAGCAGCGTGGACGACGATTACGAGGCGTTCTGTGACAGCGGGCGCAGCGCCGCCAATGGCAGTGTCATGGCGATTGCGCAGTCGACCAGCCGCTATCACTACGACCCTGACCTGGCGCGCGGCCTTTACCTCTACGAACACCGCCGTTGCTATGACTCGATCATCGATTACTGCAACGCCCTCTGCTACAAGGGCAAGCTGCAACCGCGCCGGGGCGCCAAGCCGCAAGGTGGCTTGCCGGGGCTGGGCTACCTGCACATCGACGGGATGTGCCAGCAGAAACAGGGTGGCAGCCGTCATAACCTGCTTGAGGCACAGACCATTGCGGCCTGGATCAAGGCCAACGAACAGCAGCTCGTTGAGCGCTACGACAAAGAGCTCTGGGAGATTCTTGGGGTGATAACCCCCTTCGGCGCCCAGACCCGAGCGATCATCGAGGCCTGCAGCGCATTAGGCATTCGCACCGGTAAGCTCGACGGTGAGATGACCGTCGGCACGGTGCATTCTTTCCAGGGCGCAGAGCGTCCCGTGGTGATTTTCTCGGCGGTGTACTCCAAGCACGCCGACGGCGCGTTTATCGACCGTCGGGACAGCATGTTGAACGTGGCTGTGTCCCGTGCCAAAGACAGTTTCCTGGTGTTCGGCGACATGGACCTGTTCAGCCAGATACCCGCCAGTAAGCCTCGTGGGCGCCTGGCCCAGTACCTTTTGCACAGCCCGGAAAACGCACTGGCGTTCGACTTCCAGCCCCGGGTGGACCTGCTCACGGCGCGCACCGGCTTGAGCCACCTGCATGAATTTGCCGAGCATGACCGGTTCCTGTTGCGCACCCTGGAAACGGCACGCCAGCAGGTGCAGATCGTGACGCCCTGGGTCAAGTTGCGCGGAATGCGCGAAAGCGGCGCCTTGGATGCAATGGTCGGCACGGTGCAGCGGGGCGTGCAGGTGACGGTCTACACCGACTTGCGCTTCAACACCGACATCAACCCCGGCAGGTCCGAAGGCAACCCGGGCAAAATCGCTGAATTCAAGGAGGCGATTGCGGCGCTCAAACACCATGCCGTACAGGTGCGCGTGGTCAACAAGGTGCACAGCAAGCTGGTGATGGCCGATGAGGAGTTACTCTGCGTTGGCTCATTCAATTGGTTGAGCGCCGCACGTTCCGGCGATTACGTGCACCACGAAACGTCCATGGTCTATCACGGGCCGGACGTCAGCAGTGAGCTGACGATCAACCGCACGAGTCTGGCGCGACGCCTGAGCTCAAGCCAGCCTTAGCCTGGCGCAATGCTATGCCAGGGGGCTACAGGCTGCTGGCATAGCGACACCGATCGGCAGCCCGCACGCAAAACCCTGAGACTTCCCGGCGAAAATCTTCATAATGACGGCCAATTTGTTTAGCTCGTTATTCTGGTGTGCCCGCATGGAAATTAAGGTCAACTTTCTCGACAACCTTCGGCTTGAAGCCAAGTTCGATGACTTCACGGTCATTGCCGACCAGCCCATCCGCTACAAGGGCGACGGTTCGGCACCGGGGCCATTCGATTACTTCCTGGCTTCGTCGGCGTTGTGTGCGGCGTACTTTGTGAAGTTGTACTGCCAGACGCGCAATATTCCCACGGAGAATATTCGCCTGTCGCAGAACAACATTGTCGACCCGGAAAACCGCTACAACCAGATCTTCAAGATCCAGGTCGAGCTGCCTACGGATATCTCCGACAAGGATCGCCAGGGCATCCTGCGTTCCATCGACCGGTGCACCGTGAAGAAAGTCGTGCAGGCCGGGCCGGAGTTTGTGATTGAAGAGGTAGAGAATCTCGACGCCGACGCCCAGGCATTGCTGATGCCCAACTCGACGTCTGAGGCAGGCACCTACATCGCCGGCAAGGACCTGCCACTGGAACAGACCATCACCAACATGTCCGCGATCCTCGCCGGCCTGGGCATGAAGATCGAGATCGCTTCGTGGCGCAATATTGTGCCCAACGTCTGGTCGCTGCATATCCGCGATGCCCATTCGCCGATGTGCTTTACCAACGGCAAGGGCGCAACTAAGGAGGGCGCCCTGGCGTCGGCGCTGGGCGAGTTCATCGAACGGCTCAACTGCAACTTCTTCTACAACGACCAGTTCTGGGGCGAGGAGCTGGCCAATGCGCCGTTCGTGCATTACCCGGATGAGCGCTGGTTCCAGCCGGGCCCGGACGATGAGCTGCCGAGTGAAATCCTCGATGCCTACTGCCTGAAGATCTACAACCGCGAGGGCGAGCTGCGCGGCTCGCACTTGTTCGACACCAATTCCGGTAACGAAGCCCGCGGCATTGTCTCGTTGCCGTTTGTGCGCCAATCCGATGGCGAGGTGGTGTATTTCCCCTCCAATCTGATCGAAAACCTCTACCTGAGCAACGGCATGAGCGCCGGCAACACTTTGGCCGAAGCCCAGGTGCAGTGCCTGTCGGAGATTTTCGAGCGGGCGGTGAAGCGCGAAATCATCGAAGGCGAATTCGCGCTGCCGGACGTACCGGCCGAAGTATTGGCCAAATACCCTGGCATCCTCGCCGGCATTCAGGGCCTGGAAGCCCAGGGCTTCCCGGTGCTGGTCAAGGATGCGTCCCTGGGCGGTGAGTTCCCGGTGATGTGCGTGACCTTGATGAACCCGCGTACGGGCGGGGTGTTTGCCTCGTTCGGCGCGCACCCTAGCCTGGAAGTGGCGCTGGAGCGCAGCCTCACCGAGCTGCTGCAAGGCCGCAGCTTCGAAGGCTTGAACGACCTGCCGCAGCCGACCTTCGAAGGCCAGGCGGTCACCGAGCCGAACAACTTTGTCGAGCACTTTATCGACTCCAGCGGCGTGGTGTCGTGGCGCTTCTTCAGTGCCCAATCCGATTATGAATTCGTCGAGTGGGACTTCTCAGGCCACGGCGAAGATTCCAACGCCCAGGAGGCCGCGACGCTGTTCGGCATCCTCGAAGGCATGGGCAAGGAGAGCTACATGGCGGTGTACGAGCACCTGGGTGCCACCGCCTGCCGCATTCTGGTGCCGGACTACTCGGAAATCTACCCGGTGGACGACCTGATCTGGGACAACACCAACAAGGCGCTGTTTTTCCGCGAAGACATCCTCAACCTGCACCGCCTCGACGAGGACGAGTTGCAGGCACTGGTCGAGCGCCTGATCGAAAGCGAGCTGGACGACTACACCGACATCACCACCCTGATCGGCATCGAGTTCGACGACAACACAGCGTGGGGCCAGTTGACCATCCTTGAGCTGAAGCTGCTTATTTTCCTGGCCCTCAAGCAGTATGAAGAGGCCAAGGAATGCGTGGAGATGTTCCTGCAGTACAACGACAACACCGCCGAGCGTGGCCTGTTTTACCAGGCGATGAATGCGGTGCTGGAGATGGAGCTGGATGACGACCTGGAGCTGGCCGACTACGAAGCCAACTTCCGGCGCATGTTTGGCAATGAGCGCATGGATGCGGTGATCGGCTCGGTGGACGGCAGCGTGCGGTTCTATGGGTTGACGCCGACGAGCATGAAGCTGGAAGGGCTGGATCGGCATTTGCGCCTGATCGACAGCTACAAGAAGCTGCATGCGGCGCGGGCCAACGTAAGCCTTGGCTGATTTACACTGTCAATGCGGGAGGGGGCTTGCCCCCGATAGCGGTGGGTCAGTTGCAAATAAGCTGACTGATGCACCGCCATCGGGGGCAAGCCCCCTCCCACATTTTTGATCGATGTTTGACGTTAGATGTGCACCAGGGCTTGGGCCAGATCCTTGCGCAGATCCTCTACATCCTCAACCCCCACCAACATAATCTCGAGCTGATTGCGCATTCAATGTGGGAGGGGGCTTGCTCCCGATAGCGGTGGGTCAGTTGCAAATAAGCTGACTGATGCACCGCCATCGGGGGCAAGCCCCCCTCCCACATTTTTGATCGATGTTTGATGTTAGATGTATGCCAGGGCTCGGGCTGAATTGGCGCGCAGGTCCTCCACATTCTCAACCCGCACCAACATAATCTCGAGCTGATTGCGCATTCAATGTGGGAGGGGGCTTGCCCCCGATAGCGGTGGGTCAGTTGCAAATAAGCTGACTGATGCACCGCCATCGGGGGCAAGCCCCCTCCCACATTTTTGATCGATGTTTGATGTTAGATGTATGCCAGGGCTCGGGCTGAATTCGCGCGCAGGTCCTCCACATTCTCAACCCGCACCAACATAATCTCGAGCTGATTGCGCATTCAATGTGGGAGGGGGCTTGCCCCCGATAGCGGTGGGTCAGTTGCAAATAAGCTGACTGATGCACCGCCATCGGGGGCAAGCCCCCTCCCACATTTTTGATCGATGTTTGACGTTAGATGTGCGCCAGGGCTTGGGCCAGATCCTTGCGCAGATCCTCTACATCCTCAACCCCCACCAACATAATCTCGAGCTGATTGCGCATTCAATGTGGGAGGGGGCTTGCTCCCGATAGCGGTGGGTCAGTTGCAAATAAGCTGACTGATGCACCGCCATCGGGGGCAAGCCCCCCTCCCACATTTTTGATCGATGTTTGATGTTAGATGTATGCCAGGGCTCGGGCTGAATTGGCGCGCAGGTCCTCCACATTCTCAACCCGCACCAACATAATCTCGAGCTGATTGCGCATTCAATGTGGGAGGGGGCTTGCCCCCGATAGCGGTGGGTCAGTTGCAAATAAGCTGACTGATGCACCGCCATCGGGGGCAAGCCCCCTCCCACATTTTGATCGATGTTTGGCGTTAGATGTGCGCCAGGGCTTGGGCCAGATCCTTGCGCAGATCCTCTACATCCTCAACCCCCACCGACAACCGTACCAGCCCATCGCCGATTCCCAACTGCGCCCGCGTCGCCGCCGGGATGCTCGCATGGGTCATGATCGCCGGGTGTTCGATCAGGCTTTCCACGCCCCCCAGGCTCTCGGCCAGGGCGAAGATATTGATGTTTTCCAGGAAGCGCGTTGCACCGGCCAGGTCGCTGTTCAAATCCACCGAAATCATCCCGCCAAACCCGCGCATCTGCTGTTTTGCCAACTCGTGCTGTGGGTGGGATTTCAAGCCTGGGTAGTGAACACGCGATACCTGAGGCTGTTGTTCCAGCCAGGTGGCCAGGTCCAGGGCATTGCTGCAATGGCGCTCCATGCGCAGCGCCAGGGTCTTTACCCCGCGCAAGGTCAGGAACGCGTCGAACGGCCCGGCAATAGCGCCCACTGAGTTCTGCAGAAAGCCCAAGCGTTCTGCCAGCTCAGGGTTGTCGCCCACAACGGCGATACCACCGATCACATCGGAATGCCCATTGAGGTACTTGGTAGTGGAGTGCACCACAATATCGAAACCCAGCTCCAGCGGCCGCTGGATCCACGGGCTGGCGAAAGTGTTGTCGGCCACGCAAATAATCCCGCGGGCACGGCAGATACGCGCAACTGCGCGCAGGTCGGTCAGGCTCAGCAGCGGATTGCTCGGGGTCTCGACCCAGACCATGCGCGTGTCGTCCTGCAACGACGCTTCAAAGGCCGACAAGTCGCTCAGGTCGACATAGCTGAAACGGTGCCCGGCACTGCGCTGGCGTACCTTGTCGAACAGGCGGAACGTGCCGCCATACAGGTCATTGCCCGAGACAATATGTGCGCCGGCATCCAGCAGCTCCAGCACCGTGGAAATCGCCGCCAGCCCCGAGGCAAACGCAAACGCCTGGCTGCCGCCTTCAAGGTCGGCTACGCAGCGCTCCAGGGCAAAACGCGTGGGGTTGTGGGAGCGCCCATAGTCGAAGCCCTTGTGCACGCCGGGGCTGTCTTGCAGGTAGGTGGAGTTGGCGTAGATCGGCGGCATCAGCGCGCCCGTGGTCGGGTCGGGTGACTGCCCGGCGTGGATCACACGGGTGGCAAACGCGCTTTTATCGGGCTGACTCATGCAAGGGATCTCCGTAGGTGGTTAAGCAGGTCGACGCGGGTAATCAGGCCATGGAAGCCTGAGGCGTCAGCAATGATGGCGACCAGGCCGCGATCCAGTTCTGCCTGCAGTTCGGCCAGGCTGGCGCTGGGGGCCAGGGTGTGCAGGGTGTCGGTCATGGCGCTGGCGACGGTCATGGAAAAATCCGCGGCATCGTGGTGCAGGCCCAGCAGGATGTCGGACTCATCGATGACGCCCACCAGTTGTTGGCCGTCTACCAGCACCGGCAGTTGCGACACATCAGCCAGGCGCATGCGCTGGAAGGCGGTGAGCAGGGTGTCGTCGGGGCTGACGCTGATCACGCGGCCGTCTTCGAAGCGGCGGGCGATCAGGTCGCGCAGGTCGCCGTAATGCTTGTACTGCAACAGGCCGGCGTCGTTCATCCATTGGTCGTTGTAGACCTTCGACAAGTACCGCGTGCCGGTGTCGCAGACGAAGGTCACCACACGTTTGGGCGTGGTTTGCTCACGGCAGTAACGCAGGGCGGCGGCTAGCAGGGTGCCGGTGGATGAGCCCCCGAGAATGCCTTCGGCCTTGAGCAACTGGCGGGCGTGGTCGAAGCTTTCTTCATCGCTGATGGAGTAGGCGTGGCGCACACTGGAGAGGTCGGCAATCGAGGGGATGAAATCCTCGCCGATGCCTTCCACGGCCCAGGAGCCGGGCGTTTCCAGCTGGCCGCTGCGGCTGTACTCGGCCATTACCGAACCCACCGGGTCGGCCAGTACCATGGCCAGCTCAGGCTGCACGCGCTTGAAGAAACGGGTCAGCCCGGTGAGGGTGCCGGCCGAGCCGACGCCCACCACAATTGCGTCGACATCATGCTGGGTCTGCGCCCAGATCTCCGGCGCGGTGCTGGTCTCGTGGGCCAGGGGATTGGCCGGGTTGTTGAACTGGTCGGCGAAGAAGGAATCCGGAATATCCTTGGCCAGGCGTGCTGCAACGTCCTGGTAATACTCGGGGTGGCCCTTGCCCACATCGGAACGGGTGATATGCACCTCGGCGCCCATGGCCTTGAGGTGCAGCACCTTTTCCGTGGACATCTTGTCGGGCACCACCAGCACCACCCGATACCCCTTGGCCCGGCCCACCAGCGCCAGGCCCAGGCCGGTGTTGCCGGCGGTGGCTTCGATGATGGTGCCACCAGGGCGCAAGCGGCCGTCGCGTTCGGCGGCGTCGATCATCGCCAGGCCTATTCGGTCCTTGATCGAACCTCCGGGGTTTTGTGATTCAAGCTTGAGAAACAGTGTGCAAGGGCCAGTGTCGAAGCGGCTGACCTTGACCAGCGGTGTGTTACCGATCAGCTCAAGCACGGCGGGGCGTGAAGGTGTGGGCATGTCGTTACCTGGTTACGGGATGGGCGTAGGGTAGGGGGACAGCAAAATGCATGACTTCGAACATAGGCCGGTATCGCCCAGGTCGCAACCTGGCGGTCCGATGCATGACTTTTTTTGGCGCATGGGTGATGCGAGGGCGCGCGCAATGTAGGAGCCCGATGAAGAGCAAATGTGGGAGCGCTCGAGCTTTAGCGAGGCCGCGATGGCGGTGGGTCAGGCAGCACAAATGCCAGCAGTGCCGCCGCCGTCGCGGCCTCGCTAAAGCTCGTGCGCTCCCACATCAGTGACCGGCAATGGCAGCTTCGATAGTCGCTATGTCGATTTTGGTCATCTTCATCATCGCCTCAAACGCACGCTTGGCGACGGCGGTGTCCTTGCTGGTCACCGCATCGACCAACACCCGTGGCGAGATCTGCCACGACAAACCCCATTTATCCTTGCACCAGCCGCAGGCGCTTTCCTTTCCGCCATTGCCAACGATGGCATTCCACAACCGGTCGGTTTCCTCCTGGTCGTCCGTGGACACCTGAAAGGAAAACGCCTCGCTGTGCTTGAACGCCGAACCGCCATTCAGGCCGATGCACGGAATGCCCATGACGGTGAATTCCACCGTCAATGCATCACCCTGTTTACCGCAGGGGTAGTCGCCAGGGGCGTAGTGCACCGCGTTCACTTTGCTGTCGGGGAAGGTTTCGGCGTAAAAAGTGGCGGCCTCCACAGCGTCGCCGTTGTACCAGAGGCAGACGGTATTTTTGTTGTTCATCGCAAACTCCTCGGGTTGATAGGAGTATGAAGTCTAGACGAGGGTGCCGCCCTGTCAGCCGGCGTTCCCTTTCAGCTGATGGGCGACCGCTGCCTTATCGATCACCGACCAGACGTGAGCGAATTTACCGTCGACGCATTCGTAAAAAACGTTCTCGTCGAATACGACCGTCTTGCCGTTGATCGGCAGCCCGAAAAACTCGCCCCTGGGACTGACCCTGAAGTTCAGCCGACTGGCGACCGTCGGCGGGTCGGCAACCAGCAGCTGAACACGGAACACCAGGTCGGGGATTTCCCGAAAGTCGCGCTCCAGCATCGCCCGGTAGCCCTCCAGGCCAACCGGGCTGCCGTTGTAGGTCACATCAGGATGGACAAAATCGCCCAGGTGCTGCCAATCCTGACGGTTCAGACAATCGATATAGCCTCGGTAGAAGCTGGCGAGTTGGTCGCGGGTCATGGGCCGTTCTCCTGGTTTAAGCGCGCTCGTCCACTATCGCCGGCAAGCAGATGTCCCCGCAAGTGTGTGACCGGGTATGCCGCGAACGCCAGCTCAAACCCAGCACCATCAGCAAACCCAGCCCGGCCATCAGCGCGCCTGCCAGGGAAATGGCCGGGTAGCCCAGCCCGGCGTTGATCACCGCGCCGCCCAACGCCGCGCCAATCGCATTACCGAAATTGAATGCGCCGATGTTCATCGCGGAGGCCAGGTTAGGCGCATCCTTGGCGGCCTCCATCACACGCATCTGCAAGGGCGGCACCAAGGCAAAACTCGCGGCTCCCCATAGCAGGATCGACACGGCAGCAGGCAGCGGCCATTGCATCAGCACCGAGAAGGCCAGCAGCACGGCGATCAACACCACCAGGGAGGTGATCAAGGTACGGTCCACCGAACGGTCCGCAGACTTGCCACCCCACACATTGCCCAGGGTCAGGCCGATACCGAACAGCACGAGCATGCCGGTGACGAAGTTGGTCGAGGCGTGGGTGACGTCACGCAGAATCGGTGCGATATAGGTGAACACCGTGAACATTGCACTGGAACCCACCACGGTCAGCGCCAACGCAGCCAGCACCGGCCCGCGGCCCAGTACGCGAATTTCCGCCATCAGGCTGCCGCCTTTCGGCGCAGGTGTATTCGGCAGCGCCCACCACAGCGCCGCCATCACCACCGCACCGATGCCGCTGATGCCCCAGAACGCCGTGCGCCAACCAAAGTTCTCGCCAAACCAAGTGGCCAGGGGCACACCGCCAATGGTCGCCAGGGTCAGCCCCAGAAACATCGCCGCGACCGCCCCCGCGCGCTTCTCCGGCGCGACCACACTCGCGGCCACAATCGAACCAATGCCGAAGAACGCTCCGTGGTTCAGCGACGTCACCAGCCTGGCGATCATCAAGGTCTGGTAGTTGTTGGCCAACGCCGAGAGCACATTACCCAGGGTGAAAATCGCCATCAGCCCGATCAGCAGGTAACGGCGTGGCACCCTGGCCGTGGCGAGGGTCATGATCGGCGCGCCGATCAGCACGCCCATGGCATAGGCGCTCACCAACAGCCCCGCGGCGGGAATGGATACGCCAAGATCGGCGGCAATACCGGGCAACATGCCCATGGGTGCAAACTCCGTGACCCCGATGCCAAAGGCACCGATGGACAAGGCTACAAGGGGTGGATTGATACGCATGGTTGACTCCTCATCTGTGTGTCAAATGCTACAATCCAGCCTTTTGCAGCAGTAGCCCTTGGTTGGGAACTACAGCTTTGCGCAGGAGGCACAAATGGACATCGGTGGTCGCTCGGGAGAGATGGAAGTGTTCGCCATGGTCGCCGAGCACGGCAGCCTGTCGGGCGCTGCGCGAGCCCTGGGGCTGACGCCATCGTCCATCAGCCGCATCATCACCCGCACCGAACGGCGCATCGGTACCCGGCTGCTGCTGCGCACCACCCGCGCCATCACCTTCACCGTCGAAGGCGAAGCCTACCTGCGCGGCGCCCGGCGCATCCTTGCGGACATGGCCGAAGTCGAAGACGCCATCACCGACCAAGGCGCCCCCCGCGGCCGCCTGCGAGTCAGCGCCGCCCTGGCCCATGGCCGTATGACCATCGTGCCGCTGATCGCCGCCTTCAGCGCCCGCTATCCCGCCATCGTCGTCGACCTGATGCTCGGCGATGAAGTCGTGGACATCCTCGGCGGCCAGGCCGACGTCGCCATCCGCTTCGGCCCACTCGCCGACAGCCCACTGACCGCTCGCCACATCGGCTCCACCGGCCAGGTTATCGTCGCCTCACCCGACTACCTGGCGCGCCACGGCACCCCGGTTGCGCCGCAGGATCTACTCAACCACAACTGCCTGCGCTTCAACTTCCGCCGGGCGGCGCCTGACTGGCCGTTTCGGATGGAAGGGCGGGAGTTTTCGTTGAAAGTGGCGGGGACGATTGAAGGCAATAGTGGGGAAGCGTTGGCGCAGTTGGCGAAGCTGGGGGCGGGGATTGCGCGGATTGGGGCGTTTAGTGTGGTGGAGGAGGTGAGGCGGGGGGAGTTGGTGGTATTGCTTGAGGAGTTTAACCCGGGGGATGTGGAGCCGATTCATGCGGTGTTTGTGGGGGGAGGGGCGATGCCGGCGCGGGTTAGGGCGTTTGTGGATTTTTTGGTGGAGCGGCATTGCGTTTGACGAGGCGTGGGTTTGGAACTTTGGACGGAGCGTATTTGCCCGGAGCGGGATATTCAAAGCTGGGTCATACGGTCAAGCCGCCCACTCGAAGCACTCAAACTATTAGCCACGAATCGCTGAAGTGGACGACTCACACAAGGAGCCCTGTTCAGTCGGCGACATCCTCCGGCGAAACAACCCAAACACTGCAAGGCATTTTGTATAACAGTTGTTCCACCGTGCTGCCGATCAATTGGCCGATCCCACGATGGACGACTCGTCCCATGACAATAACGTCAATGTCATATGCATCCGCATAGCTGGAAAGCACCTTGGCTGGGTTGCCCATGATCATGTGCTGGTTTTCCGCTGGGATGTTATTGCGTGTGGCCAGCTCACGGAAAGCATCGCTCTGCGCATCGAACAGTGCCTTGGCGGCGCTTGAAGAGAAGAACGCCGAAGCATTATTGAAACCGAACTCAGCCGCACTGATCGAGGACAGATCGTGGGCGTAAATAACCTCGAGCTCAGCATTACAGTTGTTCGCCAGTTTTACCGCTTCGTGCAGAATCCTGTCGTTGAGGCCTTTGTAATGGTCATTGCGATGGAAAGGATCGACCGCAGCGACAATTCTACGCGGAAGGGCGTGGTGCACATGACTGACAAAGTGCAGTGGCACTGGGCATTCTCGTAGCAGATGAATGTCTAACGGTGTGAACATCAGGCGTGACAGGACTGACTCGTGCTCCAGAGCCTTCACGAGTGCTGTCATGGGTTGTTCCCGAAGGTGGATGAGAATCTCTTGCAGGGGGCTTTCCACCCAGACAACTTCAGTGGTGACGTGTACGCCGAGCTTACGCAGGGGGCGGGCCTGATCCTCAAGCCATTGGTGGTGGCGCTCGACATATCCCAAGCGGATCTGCTCCAGAGCTTGTTCATTGACCAGGCCAGCAGTCGCCAGTCCCTCCAGATAGTCGAATGCCACGATGTGCAAGGCCGCATCCGAGGCCTTGGCCAGAGCGGCGGCGCGCTCGAGGGCCGGGCTGTTTTTCATGAGGGGCGAGACAACGAGCATGAAGCGTGGTTGCGCAGACATGGCAAATCTCCCATAGATAATCGCTCAAACGCTCGTCAGTCGGGCGTCCGGCCAGTGAGCCTTGAGCCTATGGTCGCTCTGGCTACGATAACGGGTTTGATTTTTGTCAAAGAAACGAGGGAGGGCGCCGGTCAGAAGATGTGAGGCAAACGCGTTGGTTCACTGATTGTTGACCATTATCAATCTCCTAGAGGTTGTCTAGGCGCAGTCTCGGGTTAGTGCAGCACTCAAGAACTCGGTCTGCGTAGGGGAATCGATGATGGCCACCATGAAAGCCGCAATATTCGTTGAGAAGAACCGCATTGTGCTCGAGGACAAACCGATCCCCGAGGTCGGCCCTCTGGATGCATTGATTCGCATCACCACCACGACAATCTGTGGCACCGATGTGCATATCCTGCGCGGAGAGTACCCGGTGGCCAAAGGCTTGACCATCGGTCACGAACCGGTGGGCGTCATCGAACGGCTGGGCTCGCAGGTGCGCGGCTTCGTCGAAGGACAGCGGGTAATCGCTGGGGCGATTACCCCAAGTGGCCAGAGTTACGCCTGCCTTTGCGGCTGCGGCTCACAGGATGGTCCAGACACCCGGCATGGATTTCGCGCCACTGGTGGCTGGAAATTCGGCAATACCATAGACGGTTGCCAAGCCGAATACGTGCTGGTGCCAGATGCACTAGCCAATTTGTGCCCGATCCCTGACGGCTTGAGCGATGAACATGTGCTGATGTGCCCGGACATCATGTCCACCGGTTTCTCTGGCGCGGAGCGCGGCGAGATCAGTATCGGTGACACGGTCGCCGTATTTGCCCTCGGGCCGATCGGTTTGTGCGCCGTGGCCGGTGCTCGTCTTAAGGGGGCTACCACCATCATCGGCGTCGATGCGGTGGCAGAGCGCATGAGCGTTGCCCGTCAGTTGGGCGCGACTCACGTGGTCAATTTCAAGGACTCAAATGTGGTCGATCAGATCATGGCCCTGACCAATGGCCGGGGAGTTGATGTTTCGATCGAGGCTCTGGGTACCCAAGGTACCTTTGAGTCGGCATTGCGCGTGCTGCGTCCTGGCGGCCGCTTATCCAGTCTTGGGGTGTATTCCAGCGACCTGCGCATTCCGCTCGGTGCCTTTGCCGCCGGCCTCGGTGATTACAGCATCGTTACGACGCTATGTCCCGGCGGCAAAGAGCGGATGCGCCGGTTGATGGCAGTGGTGCAAAGCGGCGCCGTCGATTTGTCGCCGCTGGTGACTCACCATTTTAAACTCGATGACATCGAGGCGGCCTATGAGCTGTTTGCCAATCAGCGTGATGGCGTGATGAAAGTGGCGATCACTCCTTAAGGACCAGTGTTGTCTACCGTCTTTGTAGAGGTGCTCATGAACATTGAGATCACGCAAGCACGAAAACCCCATTGCTGGGTCGTGTATCTGGATGATCTGGCCGTGAACTTCAACAGTCTGGAGCAGGCGAACGCGTTCGTTGCCCAGCTCAAAGCGCGTATTGCAGCGCCACATGTATGGCCGCATGCGGGGCCCCGAGAGACTTTTGAGCGCACTCTGGCGCCACGCAAGGTGGCTGCGGCGATCAAGTGAAAAATAATCGCAGGCGCAAGCCGCTACTTGGTGGGAACCGCCATGAATGAAACCTTTGGCATGGCAGGGGCGGCCGCCGCGCTGGGGATCGGCATGCTTATCGGTCTTGAGCGTGAACGTCACAAAGGCACGGGAGATACCCGAGATTGCGCGGGATTGAGAACGTTCTCGATCACGGCGCTGCTGGGATATGTGGCGATGCAGGTGGGAGATGCGTTGCTGGTCGGAATGGTAGCGATCAGTCTAACGGCGTTGGCGAGTGTCGCGTATTGGCGAAGTTTGAGTGAAGACCCCGGCGTGACCAGCGAAGTGGCGTTGCTCACGGTGCTGATCCTGGGCGCGCTGTGCAGCACCGCTCCCGAGCTGGCCGTCGCTATTGGTGTGGTGGCTGCTGGGTTGCTGACGTATCGGGAGAAACTGCATCATTTCGCCAAAAGCCAGTTGACCGAGCCTGAAATGCACGATGGCCTCGTCTTACTGATTACGGCGTTGGTGGTGTTGCCATTGCTCCCGGATCGTTACATCGGCCCTTATGCAGCCCTCAATTTGCGCACCATCTGCAGTCTGACCGTTTTGTTGATGCTGGTGGGCGCCATGGGGCATATCGCTGTGCGTACCCTGGGAGCCGGCTACGGCTACGCCATCAGTGCTATCGCCTCCGGATTCGCCTCCAGTACCGTGACGATCGCCTCTATGGGGCATCGCGTCGTTACAGAGCCGGGCAATATCCGCTCCCTGAGTGCCGCGGCGATATTATCCAATTTGGCCACAGTCATTCAGGTCGGGCTGATTTTTGGCCTGGTTGATCCCGCGCTTTTGCGCAGCATATGGGGCCCATTGGCCTGCGGATTTGCTGCCACGGGTTTATATGGTGCGTGCCTGATGTTTCCCGTCCAGCGCAGGGGGACCAACGAGCCGGTCAAGGTAGGGGGCGCGTTCGATCTCAAGCTTGCCTTGATTGTGACGTTGACCATGACGGGAATTACTTTGGTTTCATCAGCGATGCTTCACCATTTCGGTCAGGTCGGGATACTGCTGACTGCGACCTTGACCGGTTTTGCCGACGCGCATTCTTCGACCGCGTCCATCGCCTCCCTCGCCAAGGCTGGTTTGTTGCCGCTCGATGCCATCGTCGGCCCGGCGCTGGTTGCCGTAAGCAGCAACTCTTTGAGCAAATGCCTGATGGCCTGGGTCAGTGGTGGCAAACGGTTTGCCGCCTATGTCATTCCGGGTCAGGTGTTGCTGACGCTGGCCATGTGGGCGGGCACTTTGCTGCATTAAGTTCGGCCGGTATGTCCGCAAGGCTGAAACGGCAAGCGTTGCCACCGTTTCTTTTGGCCAGATACATCGCGCTGTCTGCTCGGGCGAGCAAATCATCCACACTGCTGCCATCGCCGGGATACAGGCTGATACCGATGCTTATAGCTGTTTCGATCCGATGATTGTCCAGCATAAATGGCTGATGGATGGCGGCGACTAATTTGTTGGCCAATGGCTCAAGTTGGTCAATTTGGTTGATGCCGCAGATCAGGATAGCGAATTCGTCACCGCTCAAGCGGGCGACCAGATCGGAGCGGCGCACCGACTGGCCCAGGCGCTCAGCCACAGCGACTAATAGCCTATCTCCGCAAGCGTGGCCGAGTGTGTCGTTGATGGATTTGAAGTGATCCACATCGATAAACATCAGCGCCAATGGCTGCTTATGTTCCATCGCGCCATTGACTGCCTGGTTGAGCAGGTTCAGGAACAGCAAACGGTTGGGCAATCCCGTGAGGGCGTCGTGGTATGCCAGTTGCTGCATGGCGGTGCGCTCATCGTCGATGAGGCTGAAGTTGTGCAGAATGGCGATGAAGTGCGTCACCACGCCGTGCGGATCGAGCACCGGGGTGATGATCTGATTGACAGTAAAGGTGCCTCCATCCTTACGCCGCTCGACCATTTCGCCCTGCCAGGTCAGCCCCGCCATAATTGTCATCCATAGATTGCGATAGAACGTAGTGCTTTGTCTGTCTGAGGACAGCAGATGCGGGGTCTTGCCCACCAGTTCGAGCTTGGAATAGCCGCTCATTAGGCAGAACGCTCTATTGATCCACACGATGCATCCACTGCGCTCGGTGATCAGCACCGGGTTCGTTGCGGCGTCCAATGCCCTTACCAACACCTGCTGGTCATTTTCGATCATTGCCCATTCTCTCTATTGACACAGGACGCTTTGGTTCAGGCTAAGAGGGCGCAACGGGGTACTTGTTGATCAATATCAAGTTTATATGGGGTGATGTTCATCATTACGACCGGCATACCTGACATATATCAAACAGCGCAAGCCTGTGACGCTCAACCTTGAGAGGTATCTATCCAGATGGCCCTGTGCCGAGGTGCCCCATGTCACAGACTCAGCGTTTATTATTAATTGCCCCTCCAGCCATGATCCGCACCCCGGCCTTTGACCGTGCCACGGCTCTGGCTAAGGCGATGCAGCTGCCGTTGCACATCGTCGCGTTCGATTATCTGCAAGCGCTGGCGGTGGCAGGCTTATTTGCCCCCGAACAGATAGGGATAGCGCGGGAAGGGTATCTGCACACTCATCGACAGTGGCTCGAGGAACAGACCGAACGGATGCGCAAAGATGGAGTTGTGGCCTCCAGTGAAGTGGTGTGGGTACAGCATCCCTATGAAGAAATTTTGCGTTTCGTCAGTGAGCTGCCACTGGCACTGATCATCAAGGATGCTCACGAAGAGTTCGCTCTAAAACGGATATTTTATACCCCGCTGGACTGGCAGTTACTGCGTGATTGTCCTGTGCCGGTGCATCTGGTAATCAATGACCTGCATGCTTTACCCCGCCATATCATGGCTATTGTCGATGTCCTGCGCAGCGAAGAACAAGATAAGGTATTCAACGATCAGATCATCGGCGCAGCCGTGAAGCTGGCCGAGCAATGTGATGCCACATTGGAGTTGGTACATGTCTATGACTGGATGGCGGTGTATGCGACGGACCTGGGCGTTGGTGCGTTACCGCTGGCCACGGGTCTTTATGAGGCATTGGGCAGCGCAGAACGTGAGGCATTTGCTGCGTTAGCCGAGCGCCATCATGTGTCACCGCAGAACCGTCACTTTATCGAAGGTGCGCCTGTTCAAGGCATTTGTGAGTTTGCTACTAAATACGGTACTGACGTGATTGTCATGGGGACGGTGCAGCACAATGGTTTGGATAAACTCTTAGGTACAACCGCCGAGCAGCTTTTGCATAGGGCTCCTTGCAGTGTATGGGCGATAAAACCGTCGTGCGACTGATATGCGGCCCAGCTGGAAGATCTGACAGGCGAAGAGATGCTGCGGGCACTGTTGCTGGCAGCTATTGTCAGTTGCGGCCATCAACATGCCAAAGAGCTGATGCACGGCTGAATGCGGCGCAGAACAATGCCGCGCGCCTACAGGGGATTTCGATCGGCTAGGGGAGCCCCGCGATGTAGCGTTGACCTAAGCATCCCGGGGCATTTTTTTACAGATAGAGACGATGAATAACCTGAGATGAATTGTCGGGGTCGCTGGAGGTGTCGAATCCCAAGGTTCTTGCCAGGTCACGCATCGGCGTATTGCTTGCCGCATCAATCGAGTACATCTGGGTGAAAGCGTTCCGACGCGCTGCCTTGATCAAATGGGTCATCAGATGCGTGCCCAAACCCAGATGCTTCCACTCATCAGCAACAGTGACTGCGCATTCACATACATGTTCTCCGATGTCGGCATACCGACTGATACCGATTTCGGTAAGCGTGCCGTTGTCGTGAACCAGTGCGATGTAGGCCATGCGCTGGGCGTTATCAGTGTCCATCAACTGATCCAGCAGTGCTTTGCTCGGCTCTGTGATTTGGGCAAGAAATCGCATATGGCGGGACTCGGGAGACAGGCGTTTGATAAACGCATACTCACGATCACGGTCTTCATCTGTGAGCGGTCGTATTAGCACGTGGCGGCCGTCCTTAAGTGATTCGATCCAATGGTGGCCGGCCACTTTGGCGTAGACATCGACGGCGCGTTCATTGTGTTCTTTGACAGTTTGCATGAGAAGTCCTCCATCCAGTTCAAATCGGCGCGCCGTGAATACCGCGCGGGCCATTCCTTTCTACTTCGATGGGGCTGCTTGATTCTGATCTAAATCAGAAACCCGTGAGGCCGGCGTTCGATCATGAGGGATCCAGTCAAACCGCCATCGTGATGGCATCCAGTGAAATGCATCTGATCGCATAAACTTACCCTGCGCTGGCTGCCTTGGGCTCGAAGCCGGAGTAGGACGCGTTTGTGCATTCAATATGCTGACGGGATTTGCAGCACCCTGGCGCATGCAACGGGGTTCCACATTTTCGGGAGTTAAAGCATGGCCGGTCGATTGCAGCCTGCTACCAGTTGTTTAAGGCCCGCCATGTCCTGAATCTTGACGTTCCGACCGGCAATAACCACCAGGTTCAGGTCCCGCAGGTGTGCGATACCGCGGCAGATGGTTTCCAAGCGCAGCCCCAAGTAGGAACCGATTTCCTCTCGGCGCATTTTCAGAACAAAGTCCTTGGATGAATAACCACGAATGTTCAAACGCTGTGACAGGTTGAGCAGGAAGGCCGCTAGGCGCTCATCCGAGTTCATGTTGCCCATCAACATCAGCATTGTCTGGTCACGCACGATTTCCCGGCTTAACAAACGGTTAAGATTGTGTTGCAGCGACGGCAGGCTTTGCGAAAGTTTTTCCAGTTGCGCAAAGTGGATGGGACACACTTCGCTGTCTTCCAAGGCAAACGCGCTGCAAGCATGTATGTCAGCACTGATAGCGTCCAGGCCGAGCATCTCGCCAGGTATTTGAAAACCGGTGACCTGCTCACGACCGTCGACCGACACCATGCTGGTCTTGAATGAACCAATTCGCACGGCGTAAAGCGAGCGCAAGGGGTCGCCTGTGCGGTACAACGCAGCACCTTTTTTGACCTTGAAACGCTGCACGATAAGTTTGTCCAAGCGTTGCACTTCATCGCCCGATAGACCTATTGGCAGACAAAGCTCCAGAACACTGCACTCTGAACAGGCTGATTTGAGGCTCTGGACTTGCAACGGACGGGTTTCAGTCATCGGGCGTCGCTCCGCTAGGTATCTCCTGAGCATAGGGTGTGTGTGGGGGGGGCGCACTCTAATTACCCTTTTCAGGTTAAAAGGTGATGAGTGGAGGCGAAAGCTATTCGAACGAGTAGTCCTGCCGCTCCATGTTCCCCAAGTTGACTGGTGCATCTGAACTGGCAACGAGTGCTGGCTGCCCATTATTTACTTGATAAAGATCAGAGTCTGCCCTGGGCCGAATCCGATACTGCAGTCACAGCTGCGCATGAAGTCCGAACAGGGATGTCGGGTTTGCAGTCAGACACAACGCTGTTGTCAGGAGATCGCGGTGATGCAGAAACTGAAACGTATTTTATTGATCGTACCGACCGAAATGACCCGTACTCCAGCATTCGACCGCGCGCAGGCACTGGCCTGCGCCACCGGAGCGTTGTTGCACATAGTCGCGTTCGATTACGTCGAGGCATTGGCTGTAGCAGGCTTGTTCGACCATGACGCGATGACTCGTGCTCGAGAGGGTTATTTGCAAACGCATCGGCATTGGCTGGAACAGCAGGCGCGCCTTGCGGGAACCCAGGTGACCTGTGAGGTAGTCTGGGCTAAAGCAAATCCAGGCCATGTACTCGATTATGTGAATGACTTTCACGCAGATCTTGTGATCAAGGATACTCACCACGTGCCTGCACTTGAGCGGGCCTTTCACCAGCCACTGGACTGGCGGTTACTACGCGATTGTCAGGCGCACTTACATCTGGTGACTGAAGCCAGGCACCCAAAGCCTCTGAAAGTACTCGTTGCCATCGACTTGTCCCATCTTGAGGAGCTAACTCAGGGCGTCAATGAGCAAGTGCTTGACCTGGCGTCGACACTGGCGGCCTCCTGCGGTGCCAGGTTGAGCCTGCTGAGTATCAGCAACTGGTCGGTAGTGCACGATACGTCCAGGAGTGTGCCCACGCTGAGTCTGAAGGGCAGCCTTAGAGACGCGGTCAATGACGCGCAGGAGGAGGCGTTCGAGTTGCTTGCTTCACGCTACGGCATTGACGAAAACCGCCGGCACCTGCTGACGGGTATCCCCCACGCGGTCATAGAGCAATTCGCCCGGCAGGATGAATTCGATATCTTAGTGCTAGGCGCCACTCATGTTCGTGGCGGCGACCTGTTCATCGGCAGCACAGCCGAGCGTGTATTCAATCATCCGCCGTGCAGTCTGTTGATTGTGCAACCGTGAGCCCGAGCATGGGCAAAAAAGACCCCTTGCCAAGAGATGGTAAGGGGCATCTCGGTAAAGCGTTATTCGTCTTTGATGGCTACGACCTTATCTGCTTTCATGGCGTCGGGCTTCTTTGGCAGTGAGATGCGTAGCACGCCTTTACTGAAGCTCGCGTCAATTTTCTCTGCATCGACGCTTTTGGGCAGGCTAAACACTCGCTCGAACGTACCGTAATGCCTTTCGCTCAGGTGGTAGCTCTTGCGCTTTACTTCCTTGTCCTCTTTCTTTTCTCCTTTGATGATCAAGCTGCCGTTGGACAACGTGATTTGGATGTTTTTTTGATCCATACCGGGCAACTCAGCTGTAATTTCATAGCTTTTCTCCTTCTCGCTGATGTCCACCGCGGGCAGGTTGTGCCCAATCAGCTCGCGGCGCCAAACTGGCTCCGTATCAAACAGACCACGCCCGAAAGGGAAAAGCGCCGAGCCGCGATTGAACTCTTCAAACAGGTGGTCGACCTGCTGGCGCAACTTCTCCATTGGGCGCCAAGGCTCGGTGGCGAGAGATGGGTGGGTGGCTTTATCGTCTGTAGGTACGGGCATCTTTTTCACTGTACTGCTCATTTTTTGGACACTCCTCTTGAGTAGGGGGAGGGCTGAGAAACGCTGGATATCAACCCTCCCCGGAAAAAACAGGGTGGCTATAACGTCAGTGTCCCTGACCACAGCATCCAGCCGGCGACTGCTGCCGCCCCCCAGATAATTACCAATAACCCTGTTTCAGGGCCGCTGAAATGCCAGCCTTGGCGCGTACGCAGCGTCATCAGGTAAATCAATGTGCCAGGGGCATAGAGCAACGCGCTGAGCAGCATGTATTTGGGCCCGGCGGCGTATAACAGCCACAGACAATAAAGGGTGGCAACAGCGGCGATGGCCAGGTCACGCAACTGCAGGCGACGATGACCTGCGTACGTCTGGCCTTTCCAGGTCAGCTTCAACGCGTACAGCCCGCTGAACAGGTACGGCAACAGGATCATGGAGGTGGCCAGGGATATCAGGGCGAGGTAACTGGCGCTCGAATACAGCGTCAACAACAAGAACAGTTGAATGCAACCGTTGGTGACCCACAGGGCATTGGCCGGCACGCCCTGGGCGTTCTCCACGGCCAATGCACCCGGCATAACCTGTTCCTTCGCCGGTGTAAACACAGACTCGGCAGCCAAAAGGGTCCAGGCGAGGAGGGCGCCGCCCACTGAAATAATCAGGCCAATGCTGATCAACACTGCGCCCCATGGACCGGTTGCCGCTTG
Source organism: Pseudomonas synxantha (assembly GCF_900105675.1). Taxonomy (NCBI): domain Bacteria; kingdom Pseudomonadati; phylum Pseudomonadota; class Gammaproteobacteria; order Pseudomonadales; family Pseudomonadaceae; genus Pseudomonas; species Pseudomonas synxantha. The sequence continues at coordinate 1,946,921 of NZ_LT629786.1, forward strand.
AAGCACGCCGGCCATCGACGGGTTTTTCAAGGCTGCCAGTTCCGGTTGTTTGAGAATGCCCAGCGACAGCAATGACACGGCAATCAGCAGCAACAGTGTGATCACGAAGCCAATCACTGTGGCGCGACCGACGTTGCTGCGTTTCGCCGCACGGGCAGAGAACACGTTGGCACCTTCGATACCGATAAACACCCACACCGTCACCAGCATGGTGCTTTTGACCTGATCCAGCGTGCTGCCCAGCGCGGGAGCGCCCCAGAAATCCAGGCTGAAGGTCTCACGCTGGAACGCTGCGATCACCAGGCCGATGAACAGCAACAATGGTACGATCTTCGCCACGGTCGTCAACGCATTGGCCCGCGCCGCGGTACGCATGCCCCTGAGGATCATCCAGTGCAAGCCCCACAGCACCACGGATGCCCCCACAATAGCGGCCTTGTTGTTGCCCTCACCGAACAGCGGAAAAAAGTAACTCAGCGCGGCGAACAGAATCACCAGATAGCTGACGTTGCCAATCCAGGCACTGATCCAATAGCCCCAGGCGGAATTGAACCCAAGAAACTCACCGCCCAATTCCCGGGCGTAGGCAAACACGCCGTTATCCAGGGACGGTTGACGGTTGGATAACATCTGGTAAACCAGCGCGAGGCACAACATGCCAACGCCTGTGATCAGCCAGCCAATCAGAATTGCCCCGGCACCGGCACTGGCCGCCATATTTTGCGGCAGACTGAAAATACCGCTGCCGATCATTGAACCCACTACCAATGCAATCAACAGGCTTAATGACAACCGCTTGGGTTCGATCTTTCGCGCACTATCGGCAAAGGTGGGGCGTGACGCGACGGGAGGAATCGGTTGCGGGACGTGCAGCTCGGTAGCCATGGGATATCTCCACAAGACGAGAGGTCGTGCGCTTTACCGCGAATACGGTGGCGAGAACCATGGCTGTCAATTTCTGCGGGAACCGGTTGCGTGTGTTTGATTTAAGTCAGAATCGTCAAAATAAGCGCGCGTTTGAACCGGCACGGATCGACTGAGGCGTACACGCCGTCCAACACGTTTGTTCGGTCCAGCATGCCTGCTATGGCATCAACTCAACCAGCCGAGGTATCCCAAGTCTCATTAGCACTTTCCCGAGATATGTCGCTTTTTAAGCTTGCTGAAACGTTTCATCGAGTTTATAAAACTGACACAACTCCAAGAAAGGCTGCCGTCATGACCCCACTCAAACTCCTCATCGCCCTCAGCACACTCTCCGTCACCTCCCACGCCATGGCCTGGGATTACGTTCTGCTCGACACCGATAAAGCCGCCCAGAACTGGCAGGTCACCAGCCAGCAACTCGGCATACAAACCGACAAACCCTTCAGCGTCTCCCTGCGCACCTTGCACGGCGGTCGGCAGGAGGGCGTCAGCATCGTCGATATCGATAACGGCACGATGAAACTCTCGGTGGTGCCGACACGCGGGATGAACGTGTTGCAGGCCTCGGTCGGCGATGTGCGCATGGGTTGGGATTCGCCGGTCAAGGAAGTGGTCAATCCGTCCTTCATTGAACTCAATGGCCGTGGCGGCCTGGGCTGGTTGGAAGGTTTCAATGAGCTGGTCACCCGCTGCGGATACGAATGGGTCGGCCACCCCGGCATCGACAATGGCGAACTGCTGACCCTGCACGGTCGGGCCGCCAACATTCCGGCGAACAAAGTCACCCTGCACATCGATGAAAAACCACCGTACGCCATCACCCTGCGTGGCGAGCTGAAGGAGCAGGCCTTCAAGAAGGTCGACTTCTCCGTCGCGACCGAACTGGTCACCGAGGCTGGCAGCGTGGTGTTCGCCCTCAACGACACCCTGACCAACAACGGCGACTATCCGAAAGAATACCAGGCGCTGTATCACAGTAATTTCAGCACGCCGTTCCTGGAGCAGGGCGCTCGTTTCGCTGCGCCGGTGAAACAGGTGTCGCCGTTCAACGACAAGGCCAAGGGCGAACTGGCCGACTGGCAAACCTACCGCGCACCCACCAAGGACTACGATGAAACGGTTTACAACGTGGTGCCGTATGCCGACGCCAAGGGCGATACGTTGACCGTGTTGCATAACAAGGCCGGCAGCCTGGGCGTTTCGGTAGGCTTCAATACGCAGACACTGCCGGTATTTTCCCTGTGGAAAAACACCGATACCCAAGGGCAGGGCTATGTGACGGGGCTGGAGCCGGGCACGAGTTTTTCCTACAACCGTCGTTATCAGCGGCCACTGAACCTGGTGCCTACCATTGGGCCGAAGGAACACAAGCAGTTCCGCATCAGCTACAGCTTGTTGGCGGATAAGGCGGCGGTAGACAAGGCCTTGAAGCAGGTGAGCGAGATTCAGGCTGGGCGGGAGACTGAGGTGCGGCAGACGCCGTTGGTTGATTTGACCAAGGGGTAACACAGGCGGGATCGGTGCGGACGATATTGCAGCTCCTGGGCCACTTGTTCGCGTCTGATCCCTTCGGCTTGTTCAAGGTCAGCCAGCGTGCTCGACCTTGAGCGGTTGATCGGTATGGATGCGCTAAACCCACGCAGGGCTCTGGCCCGCATTGCGGGAAATCCCTCATTGCAGCACCTCCATCACCCCACTAGCATGAGCCTCGACACCCAGCCAGTTCAGAGGGAAAGCTCATGACGACCCAACAACATGACGACAAGCAACCCACCCCGGATCCTGCAGAAAACAACGCATTTTTCCCCTCTCCCTATTCCCTCAGCCAGTTCACCTCACCCAAATCCGACCTCAGTGGCGCCGACTACCCCGACCCCTACAAGGGCGGGCGTTGGAAGGTCCTGGTGATCGGCGCCGATGAGCGTTACCTGCTCACCGACAACGGCACGATGTTCTCCACCGGCAACCACCCGGTGGAAACCCTGCTGCCCATGTATCACCTGGATAAAGCCGGCTTCACGTTCGATATCGCGACGCTGTCGGGCAACCCGGTGAAGTTCGAGTTTTGGGCCATGCCTTCCGAAGATGTGGAAGTGCAGGGCTTTTATGCCAAATACCGCGAGCAGTTCAAGCGCCCGCTCAAGCTGGCCGAGGTGATCGAGAATGCGCTGGGTGAGGACTCGGACTATATCGGCGTGTTTATCCCCGGTGGGCATGGAGCGTTGATCGGCTTGCCGCAGAGTGCCGAGGTGAAGGCGGTACTGGAGTGGATGGTCGCGAAGGACAAGTTCGTGATTTCGCTGTGTCATGGCCCGGCCGCGCTGCTCGCAGCGGGTGTGGGCGAGTCCAGGGATTCCTATCTGTTCAGCGGTTACAGGATCTGCGCCTTTCCCGATGCGCTCGATGCCACGACGCCTGATATCGGTTATATGCCGGGCCATCTGACCTGGAAATTCGGCGAGCAACTGCAAGCGCTGGGGGTTGAGATCGTCAATCAGGACATTACCGGGGCGACGCTGCAGGATCGCAAGTTGTTGACCGGCGACAGCCCGTTGGCAGGCAACAATCTCGGTAAGCTGGCCGCGCAGGCATTGCTCAAAGCGGTCGCGGCGGGGTGACTGAGGCCACTGCGGAGAGGGCGATGCGTGCCGTTTTCGCTATCGAGGCGGCGCAGACGCTGGAGGCCATCCAGCAGGCGGTGCGTGGTTTCGCCGAGGCCTACGGCTATGATCGGTTTGTGCTGTTTTCCGCCTCGTCAGCGAGTGAAGAAGTGGTGGAGCGCATCTATTGGGTGGAGGGCGATTGGTTCGGTAGTGGCCAGGATGTGGATGCCCAGACCTATGTGCGTCGCTGCCCGATCACGCGCCATGTGCTGGATAATCGCGAAGCCTTCTTCTGGATCAAGGTGCAGGACAAAGGCGGGGAGCGCTACCACGTGGTTCGTGCACCAAGCGGCCCTGGCGTGCAAGGACTGCAGGTGCCGGTGTTCGGTCCGCAAGGGCTTGAAGGTGCCATGAGCCTGGGCGGCGAGCGGGTGGACGGCTCGGCGCGAGTACGCCTGGGGTTGAGCATGGTCGCCACGGCGGCTTTTTTCTGCGCACGCAGGCTGCTTGAGCCGCCGGTGGCTGAATGGGTAGGCAAGCTTTCCCTGCGTGAGCGGGAAGTGCTGGCTTGGACGGCTGCCGGCCGGCGCCAGGCCGATATCGCGGCAACCCTCGGTTTATCGGAGCGCACCGTGGAGAATCACTTGCGCTCGGCGCGCCGGCGCCTTGGGGTGGCGACGACAGCGCAGGCCGTCAGGATTGCGATTCGCAAGGGGGAGATTGAGGGTTGAACAAGAGGTTTTTTGAAAACACGTTAGTTAATACACGGTGACGGCCCACGACGCTTGTCCTGGAGCGGAGATTGGCAAAAGCGTTGGGGCAGCATCGACATTTGAAAGAGTCAAACTTTGCGTGCCCAGCTTCCGAACATCACATCGCCGATGTAGATGCCTGAAGAGGCTGAACGCTCCTGATCCAAGCGCTCCTGCAGCGTTTCAATGTCGACGTCTTCTGCACTGGCCACCCCTAATGCAGTGATCCGCGGTAAGCACGCTCGAACGATGGCGCCAAGGTTGTAGGGTGTATCAGGTGTTTGTATCAGGCATTCAGCCCGCACGCTTTCAACAGTCAAGCCTGCCTGTGTAAAAATGCCGTGCAGATTAAAACCGATGTGTAGATCGGCCCCTTCGCGAGCAATCATTTCCTGTATCCAGGATTGCGCCGTTTTATGCAAAGGGAAGGGATCCAGGCTTGTGGGCACCATCGTCGTATCGTGCTCTTGAAAGACCACGATGCCAGTGGGGCGCAAGTACCTCGACAGCGCACGAATCGTTGCCACCGCATCCTTCTGATACATCAGGACACGCCGCCCAACGATTGCGTCAAAAGTGCCGAGAGAGTCCTGCAGTTCTGAAACATCACACTGCAAAAACTTCAGCGAAGGGTGGTTTCGTGATGCATTGCGCTGGCGTGCACTGGCGATGGCTGCGGCGTCACGATCGATTCCGACGATCTCTGCGTCATTCTCCACCAAATTACACAACAGAAATGAAACATCCCCCGAGCCGCAGCCAACGTCCAGAATTCGCATCCCTTTTGCGATTCCTGCGTCGATCAGCAAACGTGTGGTGAAGTCGGGTAGGTTGGTCGACATTACTAAGCCTCAATGAGTTTATAAGTAAGCGTAAGCTCTTATTGCCGTGCTTTTTGGCAGTGTAGAAGGTTTCACCCAGTCAGTGGCGAGTCTCCAATGCATGAAGTGTGACGCTGGCGGTATGTGGACTGGGATGTCCGCTTCTGGCCGATTGCTGCCCGTCACCAGCGCAGAAATCGGCCAATTGCAGACCTTGGATGTGTCTGGAAAACTGAGGGCGATTCACCTTGCGCAAGGTGTTGCGACAGGAACGCCATCGCAGAAGACACTAAAGTGTGCACAGGCTAAGGCAACGACGCGTGTCAGACCTTGAAGCGCGCCACTAAGTGATTGAGCTCAATAGCTAGGTTGGCCATCTCGCTGCAGGCGCTGGCGGTCTGACTGGCGCCTGCTGAGCTCTGGATTGACAGTTCACGGATAGTGGTCAGGTTCTGATCAGCCTCGCGGGCAACCTGAGCCTGCTCTTCTGAGGCGGTGGCGATCAGCAGGTTGCGCTCGTTGATCTGGGCTATGGCCTGGGCGATCTGTTTGAGCGACAGATCTGCATTCTGGGCCACCGCGATTGAGCTGCTGGCTATCTGGGCGCTGACGCTCATGGCTCTCACCGCCTGGGTCGAGTCGTCCTGGATCGCGTTGATCATCTGTTCGATTTCCTGGGTGGACTGCTGGGTGCGATGGGCCAGAGCACGCACTTCATCGGCAACGACCGCAAAACCGCGGCCTTGCTCGCCCGCACGGGCAGCTTCAATAGCCGCATTTAGCGCTAGCAGATTGGTCTGATCGGCAACCGCGCGAATCACTTCGACCACCTTACTGATGTCCTGTGCTCTGCCGGACAAGGCCTTGACCTGTTCACCAGTGCTGGCCACGTTGCTGGCCAGACCTTCGATGGCCTTTAGGGTCTGGGCCACGTTCTCGATCCCCGAGCGGGTGAATTCCGTTGATTCGCGGGAAGATTGGGCGGCGGCTTCGGCATTGCGTGCCACCTCGTCCACCGCTGCACTCATTTCGGTCACGGCGGTGGCGGCCTGATTGACCTCATCGTTCTGTCGCGCTAGTCCACGGCTGGCCTCTTCGGTCACCGCGCTCATCTCTTCAGAGGCGGATGCCAATTGGGTGGAGGAATCGGCGATACGGGCGATGGTTTCGCGCAGGTTGCTCTGCATCTTCGCCAAGGCGGCGAGCAGGCGGCTGGCTTCATCGCGGCCATTGATCACTACCTCCCGGGACAGGTCGCTGCCGGCGATGCGCTCGGCCACGGCCAAAGCTTCGCTGATCGGCGCCGTAATGCTGCGGGTCAGCATCGCAGCCAGTACGATGGTCAATATGACGGTCGCGACCAGCAGGCCGATTACCAGTGTCACACCATTGCTGTAAGTCGCGGAAGCATCCAGACCTGCACGCTTGGCGCCGTCATCGTTAAAATCTGCGAGCTTGTTCAGCTTGTCTTGCAGGCCATTGGTCATAGTACTGATACGGGTATTGATCAAGACGATGGCTGCGGCGTTATCACCACTTCGCAGCAACGGCTCAAGCTCATCCAGCAGCTTGAAATACTGCTGAATATCGTCGGCCACTGCCTGGTAGAGCTCACGCTCTGCCGGCCCGCTGATCAGGGGGGCGTAAAGGCTAATGGTGTTCTGCACCGTGCTGCGGTAGCCGCTCAACGCAGCGATGCGGGTTTGGCGCTGTTGCTCGTCGATTGTTACGATGCGGACGCTTTCAAGGCGCAGACGAAAGATGGCTACCTGCATCTTGCCGATTTCACGGATGCTTGCCATCCAATTATTTTCGACGACCTGCTCCGAGTCCCTAAGCTTGCCCATTTGCATCAAAGCGACAATGCCCAGAGCAAATACCACCAGGATAATGAGTGAGAAGAAGCAGGTCGACCGTGGAGCAAGGTTCATATTCCTGACGTTCATGTTTAACTCTCTTGGAAAGGTAGGTAGCCGGCATAGAGACTGGTCCGTGTAGAGAGCCCGGAAGTGTGCGATGGCATGAGGTACCTGCGAAATGGGAGGAACAATCAGGGGCACCTGCAAGGGTATGTATTCGCCCTTGGTCCGCATCCTGCGCAGGTATTCTTTTGTTAGACGGCAACGAGTAGCGGCGCTTTCCTGGCTAGCTAAAAGTTGTACAAATGTTGATACTTGTACAACTCTTGTACAGCTATTTTGCTGCGATGTCGTCATGACATCATGCGATCCCGATGAGCGGTCAGTAACCTCCAATTTCTGGCAGCCGCGAGAAATAGAGGTCTGGCTATCGGGCTGACTACTGTTTGGCGGCGATACAGCCAAGGCCATCTTTGGGCCGATAGAATCCTGCGCCTGTAAAAATGCGTAGCGCTATTTCTGTACAAGTATTTTGTATGGGGTGAGCTAGGGCGCGCTAATTGTGAGCATGCGCTGCGCTAGGGGCTGTTGCCGTTTTATCGCGAGCCGCGATGCTGCGAGAGATGGCTCCCGGTTATGGGGGGCGAGTTCATTCTCGGATCTCCATGCGAGATGGCGGGGCAGGTTTGCCCAACGTACGAGGGGGTTATGCAAATGGCGAGCGATGGTGTTGACTGCCCCACTTGCGGGACATTCATGCCGGCTGGCCGAGCATGAGAGGGACTAGCGGACTGATCGACATGCACGTCTAATTGGTCGATTTTGCCAGCTTATCTGCCGCCAATTATATCCGACGTTAATGTCTGCTTTTGGCCGATAGCTGCCGCTTACTAACGACCATTTTCGACCGAGAGCGGACGCTCGCCCAACCGCTCTACCAACCTTACGAGATAACCGTCGGCATCCTGGACGATGAATTCTCGCTGACCTACTTCTACATTTTCAGCCCGATACCAGGTGTCTTTGCATTCTCGATAGAGTGAAACACCAGCCTGATCAAGTCTTTGGATGACGGGGGCGACAGCTTCAATATCAATCTGTAGGTTCATGCCTCTTCCAAACGGCCTGCTCAACGGCGCCGTCAGCCATTGACCCGCGTGCGAATCAATCTGCTCAAGCATGACTTGAGCGCCATTCAAATCAAGGTATGCAAACCCATCTTCCGGGCGTTGATAAGCTACTTTGAACCCCAGGCAAGAGACCCAAAAAGCCAAGCTGCTCTGCAGGTTGGTGACCATTAACTCCGGAACCAGTTTGTTACGTTCGAACATGAGATGACTTCCATTTCACAAGGCCCATTTCTGCAGGCGGACAGGTGTCAGTATCCAACAAATTCGCCGCGATTCAAATGTGGGAGGGGGCTTGCTCCCGATAGCGGTGGGTCAGTCAACATCAATGTTTGCTGGGCTGACGTCTTCGCTGGCAAGCCCCCTCCCACATTTGGATCGTAGAGTATCAGTTAGATAGCGGTCGGTTGTCAGGCTCCAGGGAGAGCAAGCTTACTCCCCTATCGAAGCAGCCCCGATAGCAAAATACGAAAGCTGGCGATTGCTTGCGTCGATGCCAGGTGTGGATCAGCCGCACTCGCGATCCACAGAGACGCATTCAAGGCAGCGCCGTTGACGAGGTAAGCAGTCGCCTGTGCATCCACGGGCTTGATGACGTTCTGATCGATCAACACCTGAATGCTGTGCATGGTGCTGGCCAGGCACGCGCTTTGGCTGGCAGCCCGCGCCGGATCGCCAAGAACCGCAGGACCATCCAGCAGCACGATACGTTGAATTTCCGGTTCGAGTGCAAGCTTGATCCACTCGACGCACTCCTCAACGAAACCCTCCCACGGCGTATCTGCTGTTTCCACGACTGCACGTAGGCGCGCCGAGGATTCTTCGTCTATCTGAGCAATCACGGCTTCCAGCAGGCCTTTCTTGCCACCGAAGTGGTGATAGAGCGCGCCGCGTGTCAATTCGGCATCCGCGGTCAGATCCTCCATGGCAGTTTCGGCGTAGCCCTTCTCTGCAAAGGCTTTGCGGCCTGCCGCGATCAATTTGCTGCGCGTTGACGCAATCATATCTGCACGTTTTTGTCGCGCCATCAGGCTCTCCTTACTAGATCATGAATGCATTGACATGCAGTGCGTATGTTAATACATTAATCGCATACATTTTGTATGTGAGTGCGGCGGGAGCTGCCTACCGCATCATTTGGTCAACCCAAGCGCGAGAATGTCATGACAAAACTATCGAATCAGCAGGTCGTATTGGCGGCGCGTCCAGATGGAGATTTGAAGCCATCCGACCTACGTCTTGAGGATGTAGCAGTACCGATCCCTGGCGAGCGCGAAGTTCTGCTGGAAACCATTTACCTTTCCATTGACCCATATATGCGCTGGTGGATGAGGGCTGAAAAGTCATACAACGATCCTATCGAGATCGACCAGGTCATCGTCGGTGCTACGGTGTCCCGTGTGAGAGAGTCCCATCACCCCGATTGGCAAATCGGTGCTTGGGTATTGGCTTTTTCCGGATGGAAACGCTTTGCTGTTTCAGACGGCAGCGACCTGCGTCGACTTGAGCCAGACCTGGCGCCGCCTTCCACCGCACTGGGCGTGCTTGGAATGACTGGTTTCACGGCCTATGCGGGCTTGCGTAACATTGGCAAGCCCAAGCCTGGCGAAACCGTAGTGGTTGCAGCTGCCAGCGGCGCGGTCGGCTCTATGGTCGGACAAATCGCCCGTCTGCGTGGGGCACGAGCGGTAGGCATCACTACTGGGGCGCAGAAGCTCTCTTACGTGAAGGACGAGCTGCATTTCGATGCAGTGGCCGATTACAACGCGCCAGACTTCGCGGAACAACTGGCCAAAGCCTGCCCGGACGGAATTGACGTCTACTTTGAAAGTGTCGGCGGAAAAATCTGGGATGCCGTGCTGCCGCTCTTGAATACTTACGCTCGCGTACCTGTGTGCGGGGTTATTTCTCAATACGAGAAACCGTCCGGCGCCCAGGAAAACACCGATCGCCTCTCCAATACGATGGCGCAGATTATGGGCAAGAGCTTGACCCTGCGTGGTTTCATCCAGACGGAATATGCCCAAGAGCAGCTAGCTGATTTTCTCGAGGAGGCGGGCCAGTGGATCGCCGATGGAAAATTGAGTTATCGCGAACAGATTACCCATGGGTTGCATACCGCACCGCAAGCTTTGATCGACCAACTCAAGGGACGTAACTTTGGCAAGACGATTGTCCAGGTCAGTGAGGCGTAAACCGGTCTAGCTGAAGCCCTGCCCATTAAAACGAGCTCATACCAGGATAGGGGTGTTATGAAACGATTTGAGATTCAACAGATCGCGCAGCTTCCACCACAGATCCTGGCGCTGGAAAAAGAGGCCGTTGGTGAAGGTTTCAGGTTCCTCACACGCCTGATTACCGAGTGGCACTCTGGAGCAAACCGCTTTGACGCCCCCGGCGAGTGCCTGATGGGGGCCTATTTGAACCAGCAACTGATAGGCATTGGAGGTCTGTCAGTTGATCCATACGCTGGAAATAATGCGGCTAGACTACGACGGGTATACGTCGCAGCTTCGTCAAGGGGGCAACATGTGGGACAGACGCTAGTAAAGGCGCTGGTTGCACGTGCCGCGCTCAGGTTTCAGATCGTGCGTCTTTCCACTGATACGTCTGAAGGAAACGCGTTTTATACGCACTGTGGTTTCAAGCGAACAGATGATGCCCACGCCACCCATATCATGTTGCTTGGGGACACCTGAGGCGGGCAGTTATCGGCCGGCGGTCATTCACCAAGCCGAGCAATTCACACCGCTGCATAGGGACATCGTTATGCCCTTAGCTTGTCTCTTTCCAGTCAGCAAGGAAACGTTAATGGGAATCCGAGGAAAAGACCGTCAGATCGACAACATCGAGTTCAATGTCGTCGACATAGCCCGAAGCAAGGAGTTTTATGCAAGCGCATTCGATTGGAGCTTCGTGGACTATGGCCCGACATATTGCGAGTTCAGCGACGGTCGTATGACCGGTGGATTCACCACGGGAGAGCCGGTGAGGCCGGGAGGTCCTTTAGTCATTCTCTATGCCGACGATCTGGACCGAACCGAACTCAGGCTCAAAGCAGCGGGCGCTACGATCAGACGTGAGGTTTTCTCATTCCCAGGTGGACGCCGTTTTCACTTCATCGACCCAGATGGCTACGAGCTGGCGGTGTGGTCAGCTGATCCTGAGCCTTAAACCCTCGACGTCACTGTCCATTGGCGAAGTTGAACCGCACACGCCGGGAACGACCGACTGTGCCTGGAAGTCTACCTGTATCTACTCATGGGTAAGGTACAGGGCAATGGACAAGACAATCACTGTGGATCAACTGGCTACCACTGACCTTAGATCCATCAACGAGATATGGCTCGGCGGCACGCATACCCAGCTATGCCTATGGCGTGGCGAACAAGTCTTCACCCACGAAATGCTCAGCGAGGGCACCCACGATCAGAATGTGCGACGCCTGTGCTTGCAGTTGGTTAACCCTGACGATCAGGCCGCAGTGGCCAGCGTTGAGTTGATCGCGCGCGAACGGCTGGAAAAGATGGGGAAGAAGGGCGAGTTTTATCCGGCCGAAGAAGTGGATACTCATCGATAGTGGGCCGCTCTTTAGACGTTCACGCAAGGCGGCGAGCCCGGTTGGTGTCTTTGGATGGCGGACACCCGAACTGGCGACTGTACTCACCGCTCAATTGCGATGGGCTTTTTTGTGGTGCGTCCGACTGCCAGTCCGCACTGAGCGGTCATGGAAGGAGGGCGTGCTTTCGCTAGAAGCTCTCAAGACTGACGTTGATTCCAGCTCGTCCAGCCAGCTCAGTAATCGCTCCCAGCCGATCAGCGTCAACAATGACACCGTCGTAATTCTCACCGCCGGTGTCCAGGTGAAGGTAACGTTTACCGAACCGCGCCAGCCAATGATCAAAGTTGTGGAGCACCTCTGGCATTGATGAGGCGCCTTCGCGCACACACGCGTAGGGTACTTTCACACCACTGGCGCTGACCAGATAAGGCGCTTTATACTCAAATACGTCGTAGCCTCTCCAATCCAGGCTAAGGAGAACGAGGTGTTCAAGTTTTTGTCCCTTTGGGTCATTCAGGAATCCCTCCGTGAGAGCACTGGGTGCGTCGTCCCCCATTGCGTACCTACGCATGACACGTCTAACAAGTCTGGCGCCTTCTTTTTCCGGAATGAACGCTACCAGTGCCCAGGCAAAAGCCTCCAGTGCTTTTTTTTGACCGGAATCGCTTCGCTCGGGGCGCAGTTCCTTCATGATTGCTGAAGCGCTGAGGTTTGTCTCCTCGGGTGGAGGCATGGTAAAGCGCCCACCAAAAAGCCGATCTAAAATGCCCATGCCAGTCCCTTATGCCGGTGAGGAAAACATCGCGTTTAAATACTACATGAGCATTTCAAAAGCCGGGATGGCAAGTGGCCGACTGACGTTAAAACGGCGTGCCAGCTGGCTTTTGGTGTAGTTGCCAGAAAACCAGTCAGTGACCGGTCTGATTCGTTGATTCACGGGGGGACTCTTGGTTCCAGAGCATGATCAGTTATCTCCTGATCATGCGTATTAACCTGTAGACCATGCCCTCGATGGGCATCCGAGCATTTCGTGTCCTTCTGAAACGCAGCAACCGTTCGTTCGCCGCTTGATCTTTTTTCAGGCTATTTGGTCCGAATCCGCTCCAGCAAAAGTTTTACTCCGTCATTCAAACACGCTGTGGTGCGCAGCTTGGAAAACTGCGCGCCGTACATTTCCCGTTCCATGTCGGGGCGGACAGTTTCCAACGGAGTAACCAACGATGCGCAATTCTCACAAGGACTCGATGTATGTGAGCAGGCATCTGCTGCAGTGGACTATCGCCCTGATCGGTTCAACGACCGCCCCCTTCACGCTGGCACTGACAATTCCGGATGCCGGGCAACTGCTTAACGAGCAGCAGCAAACCGCGCCGACCGAACGTCAGTCGACCCAGCCGCCACCGGCCTTCGAAATTCCATCGGGCACCTCGTCGGTAAAAGACTCAGGGTTGCGCATCAAGCTCAATGCCATTCGTTTCAGCGGCGATACCCAACTGGCCGACCGCGAAAATCTCCAGGCGTTGGTCGCGCCGGTACTGGGCAAGACCCTCGATCACCCAGGCCTGCAGCAACTGGTGGAAAGCCTGACCCGTTATCTGCGCGGTCAGGGTTACGTCCTGGCGCGAGCGTATTTGCCTCGCCAGGACTTGACCGAGGGTGTGCTCGAAATCGCGATCGTCCAAGGCAAGCTGCAATCGGGGGCTGAACGTATCAAAGTCAGCGGACAAACCCGTACGTCTGCCCAGCGTTTGCATGACATTGCCAGCGCAGCCTTGCCTGAAGGCCAGGTACTGCGCGCCCAGGAGTTGGAGCGGGCGCTGCTGCTGATCAACGATCAGCCGGGTATCAAGGCCCAGTCGGCCCTGGATCGTGGCGTTGAACCGGGTACCAGCCAGTTGTTGATCAATGCCACGCAAGGGCCGATCTTCAGCGGCGGCGTTTCGGCGGACAACTACGGCAACCGCAGTACCGGCACGGCGCGCGGCAACGCGCAACTCAATGTCGATGATCCCTTCGGTTTCGGCGACCGCTTGTACCTCGGGCTCAGCAAAACCACAGGCAGCTCGGTGGTGGGCGGTGGCTATAGCTTGCCGCTCAGCCCGTCGGGGCTGCGCCTGCTCGCGGCCGCTTCCTACCTGCGTTATGACGTCGACCAGGAAGTATTCAGGCCGCTGGACCTGCGCGGCAACGCCAAAAGCGCTTCCCTGGGGCTGACCTATCCATTGATTCGCTCGCGCCTGCAAAACCTCGACGTCACCGCCACCTACGAGCGACGCGAACTCGAAGACCGTGGGCTGGGCAGCCAACTGCGTGAGCGCTCCCTGGACAACTTCACCTTCGCCCTGAACGGCAACCGCTTCGACAGTTTCGCTGGCGGCGGCGTGACCGATGCCAGCGTTGCCCTGACCGTTGGCAAGCTCGACCTTTCAGGCAATCGCGATGATGAGTTCGCCGACCGCATGAGCGCCAAGAGCGACGGTCAGTTCCATAAAGTCAATGTGCGCCTGTCGCGCCTGCAAAGCCTGGGCGCCGCTGACACTTGGACGGTATTCGGCGCGGTGTCCACTCAATGGGCCAGCCAGAACCTCGATTCGTCCGAGAAGTTCCTGCTCGGCGGACCGGCTGGCGTGCGTGCTTATCCGGTTGGCGAGGCCGCCGGCGATCATGGCTGGCTGGGCACACTGGAGTTGCGTCGCGAGATCGATCTCGGCCTGCCGATGGCCAAGTTCCAGGCCTTGGGTTTCTTCGACACCGGCCGTATCTGGCTGCATGAAAAGCAGTGGGAAGGCTCGGTCAACAATGCCGAAAACGCCAGCCGTTATGACCTCAATGCCGTCGGGCTGGGCGCCAACCTCTGGGTCGGCAATTGGACCGTGCGCACCGCGGTCGCGCGCACGCTGGGCGACAACCCCGGTCGCAGTCTGTCGGGCCATGACGCAGACAGTCGCTCCAGCGACTGGCGCGCCTGGCTACAAACGTCCGTCGCTTTCTGATCACGCCGTCAGCCCCCGAATTCTCAAGAGCATTCCATTATGAAGAACGCCTCGTTGAACCATGTTTATCGTTTGGTCTGGAGCGATGTCGCCCAGGCTTATGTCGCTGTTTCCGAACACACCAACGCCCGTGGCAAGCGGGGTGGGCTGATGGCTACGCTCGCGGCCCTGGGCCTTTTGGGCGCGAGCGTGGCCCAGGCGGCCGACCTGCCGACCGGCGGCACGATAGTCGGTGGCGCGGGCAGCATCTCGCAGAACGGCAACCACATGGTGATTGACCAATCCACCGGCAAGTTGGTGACCAACTGGAACAGCTTTGATGTGGGCCGTGACGCCAGTGTGACGTTCCAGCAGCCAAACAGCGCCAGTGTCGCGCTCAACCGGGTGGTCGGGGGCGGCAATGCCAGCCAGATCCTCGGCAAACTGAATGCCAACGGCCAGGTCTGGCTATTGAATCCCAGTGGCGTGGTCATCGGTAAAGGCGCCCAGGTCAATGTGGGCGGGCTGGTCGCCTCTTCGCTGAAGATCAGCGATGAAGATTTCCTGGCCGGTAAAACCACCCTCGGCGGCGGTGCCGGTGCCGGCGCGGTGAGTAACCAGGGGCGTATCACCACCACCGAAGGTGGCGTGGTCGCATTGATCGGGCCGCAAGTCAGCAACAGCGGGGTGATCCATACGCCTGGCGGCAGCACGGCGCTTGCCGCGGGTGACAAAGTCAGCCTGGATTTCACCGGCGATGGCCTGGTCAGCGTGAATGTCGACCGCGGCGTGCTGGATGCGCTGGTGCAGAACAGCGGCCAGATCAGCGCTGACGGTGGCCTGGTAACGCTGAGTGCACGCTCGGCCGATGCAGCCATCAGCAGCGTGGTCAACAACACTGGCCTCATCGAAGCCAAGGGCATGCTCAAGCGCAATGGCCGTATCGTGCTGGACGGTGACGATCAGGGCGGCTCGACCCAGGTGGCTGGGGTGCTCGATGTCTCTTCGCAGCAGGGCAAGGGCGGCGACATCGTTATCACCGGCGAGCAGATCGCCCTCACGGGGGCTGCGCTGGATGCCAGCGGCACCCACGGCGGCGGCACGGTCAAGGTGGGCGGCGGCTGGCAGGGCAAGGACACGAGTATCGCCAACGCGCGCAGGGTCACGGTGGATGCACGCACGACGGTGCGTGCCGATTCGACCGGCCAGGGCGATGGCGGTACCGCAGTGTTCTGGGCGGATGACAGTACGCGCTTCGCCGGCACCGTTTCGGTACGTGGCGGCGCGCAAAGCGGTAATGGCGGCAAGGCCGAGGTGTCCGGCAAACAGACACTGCAGTACAGCGGTGTCACCGATGCACGCGCCTCTCACGGGCGTACCGGCGATCTGTTGCTGGACCCCGCCACTATTACGGTCCGCGGCGGCGGTACAGCGGGTGACGCAATTACCGGCAGCAGCGTAACGGAAAAGGCACTGGAGGCGCAGACCGCTAACGTGCTGCTGCAAGCCACCGACTCCATTACGTTTGCCGATCTGACGCAAAATGGTGGCGATGGCACCATCACCATGCAGAATGATGTCAGTTTCCGCGCTGAAGCTGCGGGCGGCAGCGATGCGGTGATCAGCTTCGCCAATGCGGCCAATACCCTGGAAGTATCGGGTACCGGCAGTATCTACATGCAAGCGGGCGGCAGCGGGTCAGGCTCGATCAAAAACTCGTTCAACCTGATTGCGCACGGCGCGGGGGCCAACCCGGCGCTCGCTGACCTGCCTACGCATAATGTCGGGAATATCGGCAGCGGGGTTCCCGGCGCAGGCAGTATCACGCTCCTCGGCGCCGACGGCCTGACCATCGCCGGCGCCGTCAGCACCCATGGCGGTTATGTGCGGCTGTCCAGCGACTCGGACACGGGTGGGCGCGGGGCGTTGACCATCAACACGCCAATCAACACGGCCGGCGGCAATCTGTATCTGTCGTTTGGTGCAACCAACTACCCGGAAAGCATTGCCACGCTCACGGGCGATATAGCCCTCGGCGCGGGGCGGCTGTACTTCGGCGATGCGATGGGGGCCAAAGGGCTGGGCGGTTCGACAGGTGAAAAGCGCCTGGGCGGCAAGCTCACCCTCAATGGTGACGTCAACTTCTCGACGCCGCTGACCATGCTCGGTGGTGCATCGATTTACACCGACGGCAACATTAACTTCACCAGCAACGTCAAGCTCGATACCGGCAACGACGCACTGACCCTGCGTGCGACCAATATCGATTTCACCCAAGCCACGCTGCAGAATGTGTCGACCGCCAGCCTCAGGCTGGAGCCCTGGAACATCGCCACCAATATCTCCCTGGATGGCAGCGACGGCATTGCGACGGCCAATACGCTGGGCAAGCTCGACAACATCATGAACCTGACCATTGGCCGGCTGGACGGCACCGGCACCACGACCGTGAACAACAGCGGGTTCGGCTTCCAGGCCAACAACAGCCTGACCTTGCTCAATGGCAGCATCCAGGTCGACGGTGCCCTGCAGAACACCAGTTCGACCGGGCATGTGATCGCCCGTGCGGGCCAGGCGGATGTGGTGATCGGCAACGCAGGCAGCGTTACCGGCAAAGGCAGCGGCGACGCGGTGGTCTTGAGTGCTGCGCGCAACTTCATCAATAACGCAGGCAGTGCGGCGCTGAATGCCTCCAATAGCAATGGGCGCTGGCTGACCTATTCGACCAGCCCGGAGGCGGACGTACGCGGCGGCCTGCCGCTTGATTTCAAGCAATACAACGCTCATTACGGCGACACACTGGCGCAGTCTGGCGGAAACGGCCACATCTACACCGTCGCTCCCAAAGTCGCGGTGGGCCTGACCGGCGAGGTCAGCAAAACCTACGATGGTGATGCCCACGCCACCGTCAAGGCCAACAACTTCACCGCGACTTCAGGCGCTATCGATGGTGACGATATAAGCCTCATCATCGCCGGCTATGACACGGCAAGCTACGACACCAAAAACGCCGGAAGCGCCAAGACCGTCACCGTGAACGGCATCAGCCTTGGCGAAGCGCAGAACGGTAATGCCAAGGTGTACGGCTACCAGTTGGTCTCCAACACTGCCAGTGGTGATATCGGCAACATCGACAAAAAAGTCCTGACGGCGACCGCAGACGTTTCCGGCAAGGTCTATGACGGTAATACCGCAGCCGGCTTGAATAACATTCAGTTGGTCGGTGTGATCAGTGGCGATGTGGGCAACCTGGATGTGGTGGGCAACCAGGGCAGCTTTATTGACAAGAACGCGGGCACCGGCAAGTCGGTCACCGGTACGGGCATCAGCCTGGGTGGCGCGGAGGCGGGCAACTACAGTTTCAACACTGGCGCGCAAATCGGCACTGGCGTTATCGACAAGAAAACCCTGACCGCCACGGCGGATGTATCCGGCAAGGTCTACGACGGCAACACCACCGCCAGCCTGGGCAATGTCCAGTTGGTGGGTGTGGTTGACGGCGATGCTGACGAGCTGCAAGTGGTCGGCAACCAGGGCAGCTTTATCGACAAGAACGCAGGCATCGGCAAGTCGGTTACCGGCACGGGCATCAGCCTGGCGGGTGAAGAATCGGGCAACTACAACTTCAATACCGGCGCGCAAATCGGCACCGGCGTTATCGACAAGAAAACCCTGACCGCCACCGCAGATGTCTCCGGCAAGGTCTACGACGGCAATACCACCGCCAATTTGGGCAATGTCCAGTTGGTGGGTGTGGTTGACGGCGATGCTGACGAGCTGCAAGTGGTTGGCAACCAGGGCAGCTTTATCGACAAGAACGCAGGTGTGGGCAAGTCGGTAACCGGTACGGGCATCAGCCTGGCGGGTGAAGAGGCGGGTAACTACAGCTTCAATACCGGCGCGCAAATCGGCACCGGCGTTATCGACAAGAAAACCCTGACCGCCACCGCAGATGTCTCCGGCAAGGTCTACGACGGCAACACCACCGCCAACCTGGGCAATGTTCAGTTGGTGGGTGTGGTAGACGGCGATGCTGACGAACTGCAAGTGGTCGGTAACCAGGGCAGCTTTATCGACAAGAATGCAGGCGTGGACAAGTCGGTAACCGGTACGGGCATCAGCCTGGCGGGTGAAGAGGCGGGTAACTACAGCTTCAACACCGGGGCGCAAATCGGCACTGGCGTTATCGACAAGAAAACCCTGACCGCCACGGCGGATGTATCCGGCAAGGTCTACGACGGCAATACCACCGCCAATTTGGGCAATGTCCAGTTGGTGGGTGTGGTTGACGGCGATGCTGACGAACTGCAAGTGGTCGGCAACCAGGGCAGCTTTATCGACAAGAACGCAGGGGTTGGCAAGTCGGTAACCGGTACGGGCATCAGCCTGGCGGGTGAAGAATCGGGCAACTACAACTTCAATACCGGGGCGCAAATCGGCACTGGCGTTATCGACAAGAAAACCCTGACCGCCACGGCGGATGTATCCGGCAAGGTCTACGACGGCAATACCACCGCCAATTTGGGCAATGTCCAGTTGGTGGGTGTGGTTGACGGCGATGCTGACGAGCTGCAAGTGGTCGGCAACCAGGGCAGCTTTATCGACAAGAACGCAGGGGTTGGCAAGTCGGTAACCGGTACGGGCATCAGCCTGGCGGGTGAAGAGGCGGGTAACTACAGCTTCAACACCGGGGCGCAAATCGGCACTGGCGTTATCGACAAGAAAACCCTGACCGCCACCGCAGACGTCTCCGGCAAAGTCTACGACGGTAACACCACCGCCATCCTGGGCAATGTCCAGTTGGTGGGTGTGGTTGACGGCGATGCTGACGAGCTGCAAGTGGTCGGCAACCAGGGCAGCTTTATCGACAAGAACGCAGGGGTTGGCAAGTCGGTAACCGGTACGGGCATCAGCCTGGCGGGTGAAGAGGCGGGTAACTACAGCTTCAATACCGGGGCGCAAATCGGCACTGGCGTTATCGACAAGAAAACCCTGACCGCCACCGCAGACGTCTCCGGCAAAGTCTACGACGGCAACACCACCGCCAGCCTGGGCAATGTCCAGTTGGTGGGTGTGGTTGACGGCGATGCTGACGAACTGCAAGTGGTCGGTAACCAGGGAAGCTTTATCGACAAGAATGCAGGTGTGGACAAGTCCGTTACCGGTACGGGCATCAGCCTGGCGGGTGAAGAGGCGGGCAACTACAGCTTCAATACCGGCGCGCAAATCGGCACCGGCGTTATCGATAAGAAAACCTTAACGGCAGCGGTTGATATTGCCGACAAACTGCACGATGGGAGCACCACGGCGACGATCCGCGACGTGACGTTGGGCGGCGTTGTCGCGGGCGACAGTGTCGGGGCCATCGGCAGTGCCGACTTCCTGACTCCAGGGGCTGGCCGTAACAAGCCTGTCGCGGTGATCGGTCTGCAATTGATCGGCAATGACTTTGCCAACTACCAACTGGCAAGTGATCGCGTCAGCGGCAGCGCATCGGTCGATGCACCGCTCTACACCCCTGTTGGATTGCTGGGCAAAACCGAAGGCGCCAACGGCACCGCGCTGACGGCAAACCAGCCGCAGACCCGCCCTGACCAAGCCGCTGCGCGCTATACGCAGCCAATGGCAGCAACGGCCTTGGTGACCAATGAGTCGGCGATCACGCCGCGCGCCTTGGACATCGGCGCGAACGCGCCATTGCGTGGTGACCTGTTGAGTGCAAACGGCAACTTCAGCCTGGTCGTCGAGGATGGCGTTTCTACCCCAGCCACGAAAAACGTGTTGAATTTGTACAGTTCGCACGCCGGCAAGGAGCTGCTGGGCCAAGGGAAATACGCGGCGAGCGACATGGGCAACAATATTTTGCTGGAGAAAGTGGCATCGACCCTGCGTAACCTGCCGATGCTGCAAGAGCAAGGTGTATCGCGATCGCAAGGTTCGGTGGCACTGGGCACGGGCGAGCTTCTGCTGATCAGCGTCAGCATGCTGAAGGACGCCACGTTGCTGGTGGAGGCCGAGCCGGTCACCCAGGCGCTGTCGAACGAGGAGCTTGCGACCTATGGTCTGGCCATCGCGAAACAACATTTGGGCGTCACCGTCGACTCGATAAAAAACGTGGTGATCGAACATTCACCGCGCCAGGGAAGCGCCGGTCAAATCCACCATACGGGGGTGGTAAGCCGCTGATTGATCCCACCTGATGGCTGAATAGGTGGGCCCTGACAAAAACGCCCGATGCGCTGCATCGGGCGTTTTTTTTGCTGGTCCGGTTCTTTAGAGTAATCAGGCGCCGATGGCTTAGTCGATATCCGGCCCTTACTGTTCGTCATAACGCCTGCGCGCCTCGTTAAAATGCCCCGACTGCTCGATCACCCACGTCCACAGCGGAATCATCTGCACCAATAAGCCCATACCAAGATCGGTCAGGGCGTACTCGACCCGTAAGGGCTTTTCGCCAAAATCGTGACGAGAGATCAGCCCGTCGCGCTCCAGCTGACGCAGTGTGTGAGTGAGCATGCGTTGAGTGACGCCGTGCAATCGGCGACGTAACTCCGCGTGTCGCAAGGGGCTGGTCACGCCCAGTGCATGCACCACGCCCAGTGACCACCGATTGCCTGAATGGCCCAGGATATCGCGCTTAAGACCATCCTCGTCGTCGCTGAGCGCGCGACAGGCACCCTGCGAAAGCCGCACGATTTCCTGAGCGTCCAGGCCGCTCGGTATCACCGATGTACCTACTTTTTGCGCATCGATGCCCATGGCAAGATCCCCAGCTTCAAGTCAATTGCGCCAATCAGAGGTTTACCATGCAGGCTGCTAGTTCAAACGTCAAACAACGTATTCTGGTATTAGGCGCCGGTGAGCTGGGGCTTGCCGTGCTACAAGGCCTGGCCGCTCGATCAACCGAATTGGCGAGCATCAGCGTGCTGCTGCGCCAGGCGGCGTTGCAGAGCTCATCCCAGGAAAAACAACGGGAAATCGAAGCGATCAGGACGCTCGGTGTCGACATCGAGACAGCCGACATCACGCAGGCCGGCGAGGAAGAACTTGCCGCGGTGTTGGGACGCTTCGATACAGTGATCAGCTGCGTGGGGTTTGCGGCGGGCCGGGGCACCCAGCGCAAGGTGACCGAGGCCGCGCTCGCGTCAGGTGTGAAACGCTACATTCCCTGGCAGTTCGGCGTTGACTATGACGTGATTGGCCGTGGCAGCCCGCAAGACCTGTTCGATGAGCAATTGGATGTCCGCGACCTGTTGCGTGCGCAATCGCGGACTGAGTGGGTGATTATTTCAACCGGCATGTTCACCAGCTTTCTGTTCGATCCGGCTTTCGGGGTCGTTGACCTGCACGGCGGACAGGTCAATGCGCTGGGCAGCGTCGAGACCAGGGTTACGGTGACGACGCCAGAAGACATCGGCAAGCTCACCGCGGCCATCGTCCTCCAGCACCCGTGCATCGTCAATCAGGTGGTATACACGGCTGGCGACACCCTCAGTTACGGCGACGTGGCCGATCTGCTTGAGCGCGTCACCGGACAAAAAATCCAGCGCCGAGTGCTTAGCGTACAGCGATTGCTGGCAGACCTTGAGGAAATGCCTGACGATAATCTACGCAAATACCGCGCTGTTTTCGCGATGGGCCGAGGTGTCGCCTGGGATGTAGCGCTGACATTCAATGGAGCCCATGAATTACCTGTGACCAGCGCGGAACAATGGGCGCAGTCTAATTTAAGTCGTCGCGAGGGATTCTAGGCTTGCGGCAACATTAAACTGCTCGCCACCTCAGCACCGGCAATTCATTGGTGGGCTGTATCACAGGCGCGACGCGGCTCACCGAGCAATCATCCCGGCTGCTTGTTCGGTTGCTTCGGTGGTACGTGTCGCGAGTTTACGCACCTCGTCGGCCACCACAGCGAAACCGCGCCCATGTCCGCTGATGCGTGACTTGCGCCTCTCGCAGCGCATTCTGCTCGTGCTGCCTGGCGCCTACGGCCGGATCAAGCCCTGCGCGCTGTCAACAACACCGTCGCCGCCGCCGACAACAACCCCGCGCAGCAACGATTGAAGAGGCGCTTGCCACGTGGCTCGGCGAACCAGCGGCGCATATGCAGGCCCATATAGGCGTAGGCGCTGATGGCGACCCATTCCAGGGCCAGGAACATCGCGCCCAGCAGGGCGAATTGCGTGGTGATGGGTTGGCCGGGCACCACGAACTGGGGGAGGAAGGCGGTGAAGATCAGGATAGCCTTGGGGTTGCCCGCCGCCACCAGAAACTCCTGTCGCGCCAAGGCCAATAAGCCGACTTTGTTGGTGGCCGTTTGGGTCTCTGCCTGTGGGTCCGCACGCCATAGCTGATAGGCCAGGTAAAACAGATACGCCGCGCCGAGAATCTTGATTGCGTAGAACAACAATTCCGAGGTCTGCAGCACCACCGCCAACCCGGCAGAGGCGAGGGCAATCATGCCGGCGAAGGCCAGCAGGCGGCCGAGACCGGCCAGGCAGGAGGTGCGAAAGCCGTAGCGGGTGGCGTTACTCACCGACAGCAGGTTATTGGGGCCGGGCGCCATATTCAGGGCGAAGCAGGCGGGGAGAAAGAGGGCGAGGGTGGCGAGGTCCATGGCGGCTCCAGGTGACAGGTGGCAGAGGCATGAGCATAAGGCTACGTGGCGCGGTTGGACAATCCTTGCGTTGGCCCGCTGCCTTGTAATCTGGCTATGATGCTGCGACACCCTTCACGGGCTTTCGAAACGGAGGAAACACCTTGCTGAGCATCGGCATCCTGGGCGTCGGCGAATTGACTGAAAAAGTGGTGATCGGCTTGCGTCGCGGCGGTTTCAGTGGGCGGGTGCTGCTGTCGCCACGCAACCGTGAGCGCGCCCGGCAGTTGGGCAGGGCCTGGGCTGGTGAGGTCATGGCCGACAACCAGGACGTGGTCGATCAGGCGGACCTGTTGTTCCTGGGTGTGCGCCCTGAGGTGGTGGAGGCGCTTTCCAGGGAGGTCCGCCTCAAGCCAGGGCAACCCCTGGTTTCCCTGGTCGCCGGCATGAAATTGAATGACCTGCTGCGTTGCTTCCCACAGGCGCAGCCCGTGCGGGCGATGCTGTCCTATGCCGCGCAGATCAACCAGTCGACCGTGGTGGTCACGCCAGCGGGGCAGGCCCATGAGGCGTTGTTGGGCACCCTTGGATCGTTGATCGTGCTGGATCAGGAAGATGCCTTCGAACTGGCCACGGTAACAGCCTGCATGAACGGCTGGTTCTATTTCTTTCTCAATGATCTTCAGCAGTGGTTTACCGATAAAGGACTGAGTCCGGAGCATGCCCGGCAATTGGTGATGGGCAATATGCAGGACTGCCTGGCGAGCGCCGGTCATCAGCCCCAGGCGCGCATGGACACCTTGGGCAATGCCATCGCGACGCCGGGCACCTTCACGGCTGCCGGGCTCGAAGTGCTGCGCGACAAAGGCGCGCCGCAGGCGTGGGCAGCGGCGTGTGATGAGGTGCTGGAGCGCCTGCAGAAAACGTCGCAGGGGCACTCCGGCGATCAATAACCCTCAAGTTCTTAACAAAGGTTTACACCACTGGGCGCGCTCATTCGGTATGTTTTTCAGCCACTTGCGTAACCGGGTAGTGCCTCGATGCAGACTTGTCATCAGCGGTTGGATCCGCAGCTCATCACCATCCGCCGGCTGTTTCCAAGCCCGTTGGCCAGCATCCAGGTGCCGGATGCGCAATGGCTCAACGGCGAGCTCAAAGCCCTGATTGCCCAGCGCATGGCCGCCGACACCCTGGGGGCGCAGCGCAGCAATACCGGCGGTTGGCAGTCCGCCCATGATTTCCCGGAGTGGGGCGGGGTAGCCTGCGAGACACTGGTGAGGTTTGCCACAGAGTTCGCCACTCAACTGACAGCAGTGCATAGCGAGCAATACGGCTTTATCGAGCCCGGTTTCGAATGGAAGATCAATGCCTGGGTGAACGTGAATGAGGCCGGGCACAGCAATGCATTGCACGGCCACCCGGGAGCGTTCTGGTCCGGGGTGTATTGGGTCGATGCCGGTGGCCGGGAGGACGATCCGGCAGTGGGTGGGGACCTGGAATTTCTCGACCCGCGCGGCATGGTGGCCTCGACCTATAACCCGGCCCTGCGAATGAGAGTGGAGGACTGCCTGACTGCCGGGTTCAGTAGTACCTGCGCGGCGGCCAGTGGCACCTTTGTCATGTTTCCGTCTTGGCTGATGCACTCGGTACGACGCTTTTCAGGTACGCGGCCGCGGATCTCAATTGCGTTCAACTTTGGGGTTTGAGCGTGCCCGGCCGGGGGCGCAGCCGCCTGAGTAGAGATAGCATCGGGCGTCAGGGTCGTGGAATACCCCTCAGAACATCGCCGATTGTTGCCCGCCAATACCGCTGCTTCATTGCAGGACTTTTTACGTGTACGGGTAAGACGTTTCACTGATAGAATGCGATGAATTCTCATTAACATCTGTCTTATACCGTGCAACCAACTTCACCAGCCAATCATCACGTGTCTCAATCTATCGGGCAACTCTACAGCCACCACCACGGTTGGCTGCAGGGTTGGTTGCGCAGGCGTCTGGGCAATGCGGCTGATGCGGCAGACCTGGCCCAGGATACGTTCGTGCGTTTGCTCAGCAGTGGGCCTGGCGAGCCGCTGAACTTCACAACTCCACGTGCGTATCTGGCCACTGTTGCCAATCGCCTCACCCTCAACCTCTACCGCCGTCGCTCACTGGAACAGGCCTACCTGGCTGCGCTGGCGCAAACCCCGGAAGACCTGGCGCCGTCGCTGGAACATCAGGCGCTGGTGCTTGAAGCCCTCGACGAGATCGACCAGGTACTTGCGCTCTTGCCGGCCAAAACCCGGCAAGCGTTCCTGATGTCACAACTGGAGGGGTATACGCAGGAAGAGATCGCCAGCCGGCTCGGTCTCAGCGTGCGTTCGGTACAGCGCTACCTTGCGCGGGCTCTGGAAGAATGCATTGTGCTCGCCAGCCAGAGCGCGGCATGAATAACACGCCCATCGACCGGCGTATTGCCCGCGAAGCGGCCAACTGGTACGTACGCTTGCAGAACAGCAACACGTGCGCCGCCGAGCATGCCGCTGGCGCCGAGTGGCGGGCGCGGCATGCCGACCACGAACGGGCCTGGCAACTGGCCGAACAGTTTTGCGGCCGAGCCCAGCAGCTTGCCGCACGTGCAGAGCGCGCAGCGCTTGAGCGCCCACGCGGCCTGGAGCGGCGGCAGGTGCTCAAGACCCTGGCGATGCTGATCGCTGCCGCTCCGCTGGGCCTTGCCGCCCATCGGGGGCTGCCATGGCGCGAGTGGCAGGCGGACGAGCGCACCGCCGCAGGCGAGCAGCGCACCCTGAACCTGCCGGATGGCGCGCAGATTCGCCTGAACACTGGCAGCGCTGTCGACATTGCCTACGACGGCAGCGTTCGTCGCATACGTCTTATCGCAGGCGAGATGCTCTTTGAGGTGCCCCACATGACTGCGGGGCCGCCGTTCATCGTCGACACCGCCGAAGCCCACATCGTCCTTTTCGGCAACCGCCTAATGGTGCGCCAATACCCGCAGCGCACTTACCTCGCCGCGCTGGACGGCACGGCCGTGGTGCGCCCGCGGCTGTTACCCGGGGAGGAGGGCATGATGCGCCTGGCAGCGGGCCGGCAGACCTACGTCAACAACCAGGCCGTGGAACCTTCGATGACACTGGCGCATAACCGTCTGGACTGGCTTGCCGGTGTGCTGCGCGCAGAAAAGATGCGCCTGGATGATTTCATCACTGAGTTGAATCGCTATCGTCCCGGCCTGCTGCGTTGCGATCCAGCCGTCGCAGGGTTGCTGATCTCCGGCACCTTCCAGTTGCGCGATACCGACCAGATTCTCCAGGCTCTCAGCCAGACGCTGCCGGTAAGCGTCCTTTACCGCACGCCCTACTGGGTGACTGTCACCACGCGTAGAAACGCGTAAATAAGCGTGTCGTGTTTTTGCCCAGCTACGTGTCCCTCTCATAACAACATCACTTTCATGGGCGGGGACGAACACATGGCGACGACGCTGGGCATGCAACCATTGGCGCGGGCGGTACACGCGACCGCACTGGGCCTGATCATTGCGGGTGGCGGCCTGACTTGCGCTACGCTGCTGGCCGCCGAGCAGGGCGCGCAGCAGAGCCGGGCCTATCAGGTGCCGGCCGGCAACCTGAGCAGTGCACTCTCTACCTTTGCCAGCCAGGCGGGTATCACCCTGCCGATCGAGCCTGGGATGGTGGAAGGTCTGCGCAGCCCTGGCCTGCATGCCGCCACCAGCGTGGACGATGGCCTGCAGCAACTGCTCCAGGGCACCGGCCTGCAAGCCTCGGCGCAGGGTAATGGTCTCTACGTGTTGACACCGCAGGTGGCGGATACAGCCCTGGAGCTGGGTGCGACCAGCATCACCGGCCAAGGTCTGACAGCGACGACCGAAAACAGCGGCTCCTACACTACCGGAACCATGCAGACTGCCACAAAACTGCCCTTGAGCCTGCGCGAAACGCCGCAATCGGTCAGCGTGGTGACGCGCAAGCGCATGGATGACAAGGCCATGACCAGCATCAGCGACGTGGTCAAAAGTGCTCCGGGGCTTTTCCTGAATAACTCTGGCGGTGCTGGGCGGCCGACGTTCAGCGCACGGGGATTCGACGTCGACAACATCATGTACGACGGTTTTCCCACCAGCTTCCTCACCTATCTGCCCAGCGGCGAGGCCAACCTGGCGATGTATGACCGGGTGGAGATCGTGCGCGGCCCCAACGGGCTGGCCCAGGGCGCCGGCAGCCCTGCGGGTGCTATCAACCTGGTGCGCAAGCGTCCCACCCCTCAATTCCAGGGCACATTCACCGGCAGTGCCGGCAGTTGGGATGATTACTCCGGTACGCTGGATGTCGGTGGCCCGCTCAATGACAGCGGCACCCTGCGGGCGCGTACCGTGGTTTCGCGGCAAGACGCCAAGAGTTTTCGCGACTCGGTGGAGAGTGACAATGATCTGTTCTACGGCGTGGTCGACGCCGACCTGAGTGAAACGACCACCCTGACTCTGGGCGGTTACCGCCAAAAGAGCCACACCAACTATATCTGGGGGGGATTGCCCATGGCCCGTGGCGGCGGTCATCTTGGACTGCCCCGCGACACCTTCCTGGGGCAGGACTGGGAATACTCGGACAATCGCACCACCGGCTATTTCGCTACCCTGGAGCAAGGCTTGCCCAATGACTGGACGCTGCGTGCGGCCGCCATGCAGTCCAAGACCGACACCGACGTGCTGGCCTCTTCGATCTGGGAATACAACCGCCGGTATCTTTGGACGGAAGCCATGGAGCAGAAGGAAACCGGCTACGACCTGGCGCTCAGCGGCCCCTTCCAACTGCTCGGCCAACAGCATGACCTGACCCTGGGCGTCAGCAGGCGCAAGCTGGATTATCGCTCCGGCAAAGCCTGGAGCGCATACACCGACGCCGGCATCAACCCTTTTACATGGGATCCACGTGGGCATGCCAAGCCGGATT
The DNA here is from genome assembly GCF_900105675.1 of Pseudomonas synxantha. Classification (NCBI taxonomy): domain Bacteria; kingdom Pseudomonadati; phylum Pseudomonadota; class Gammaproteobacteria; order Pseudomonadales; family Pseudomonadaceae; genus Pseudomonas; species Pseudomonas synxantha. The sequence goes on from NZ_LT629786.1 coordinate 1,975,109, forward strand.
ACGTCAGGGGCAGTAATGGCCTTCCTGAAACCACCACCCAGGACAGCGTGTATGCCAGCACCCGTCTGCGCTTGACTGAGCCGCTCTCGCTGATCCTTGGTGGTCGTGTCGACTGGTATGAGTTCGACGACAGTGCAAACAGCGAAAGCAACTACAAGGTCACGCGCAATCTGACGCGCTACGCCGGCCTGGTCTATGACCTGGATACCCATCATTCGGTGTATGTCAGCTATACCGATATCTTCAAGCCGCAGAGCGAAAAAGGCGTTGATGCAAAAGCCATCGTTCCTGTCGTGGGTGAGAACTATGAAGTGGGTATCAAAGGCGAATATTTTGACGGCGCATTGAATGCCAGCATGGCGGTTTTCCAGATTGACCAGAAGAATCGCGCCCAAGAACTGACTGACGTCAAAGGCTGTGGCTCGGGCCCGGCCAGCGCCTGTTATGAAGCTGCCGGCCTGGTGCGCAGTCGCGGTATTGATATGGAAATCCAGGGCGCCCTCACCGATAACTGGCAGTTGGCAGGTGGCTACACCTACACCCAGACCCAATACGTCAGCGATGCCAATGCGGCCCGTGAGGGCGAAGACTTCGATCGCAAGAAACCGCGCCAACTGTTCAAGCTCTCGACCATCTACACCTTGCCTGGTGAGTTGCAACGTTGGCGCGTTGGCGGCGATGTCTACCAGCAAAGCCGCATCCGCACCGCGGGAGGCGCCGGTGCCACAGCCTGGAAAAACGAACAGGGCTCGTACACCGTGGTCGGTCTGGTAGCAGGCTACAAGGCCAGCGATCAATTGGACCTGCAGATGAACCTCAACAACCTGTTCGACCGTGTGTACTACAGCAGCGTGGCCAATGGTGCCTATAGCCCGTACGACATTTATGGCGACCCACGTAATTTGAAATTGACAGCGCGCTACAGTTTCTAGTGAAGCTCTTATCGCTCGATCAAGCCATTAACGGCGTGGGTGGCTTACCGGTCGAGGGGGAGCCTCACGCTAAATACAGTGCCCTGTTCTGCATCCGAGCTGACATCGATGGAGCCGGCATGGGATGCCACGATTTCCGAGGCAATGAAAAGGCCCAGGCCCAATCCTTCTGCGGAGCCGAGATCTGTTACCGAGCGCTGGGAGAAACGGCCCATGGGGTTGAATATGAAGGGCAGCACGTCTTCGGGTATCGCCTCGCCGCGGTTGTGCACGGTGAATACCGCGCACGCCTCCGCGGTGCCTAGCTCGACCTTGATCGGGAAGGTGGTGTCCCCATGCTCCACCGCGTTGCTGATGATGTTCGAGAAGACCTGTTCCATTCTGGCGCCATCAAATTTTCCTGAAACGGCAGTCTTCATGTCGAAAACGACATTGGCCTCAGGATGAAACGCCTGGATTTCTTCCACCACCCGCTGGCACAGCGGTGAGAGATCGATATCCGCGGTTTTTACCGGGATGCCCGGGCCCATCTGGCAACGTGTCAGGTCAAGCAGGTCGCCAACAATCCGGCTCGCTCGGCGCACACTGGTGTACATCTGGTTGGCAATTTTGTTGTCCCGGGCGCCGATGTCCTTTGAACGCCTGAGCACGTCGGCTCCCAGCAGGATCGCGCCCAGCGGCGTGCGCAGGTCGTGGCCGAGTATGCCCAGGAACACATTGCGTGATGCCTCGACCGCACGTGAATAGCTGGCGATGGACTCGGCGAGCGCCTGATCGATGGCTTCATGGAACCGGGTCATGTCGTCGACATTGATCGGCGTCCCCTCGTTGACCTGCCTCATCCATTGGCTGACCACACTGGTTCTGAGGGCGCGGTATTCCGAGACCATTTGATCAATCGTGAAACCGGCCATCAGGCGCGTCATTGCGTGGGTTTCAGCGGCGGTTTCCTGGTCATCGGCCGGAATCAGCCCTTGGGCCTTGGCGGTTTGCTCTCGCTTGGTCTGCGTGGTGCGCAAGTCGGTCACGATCGCCCGCAACATCTGCTCGGCATGATCGCGCAGCGCCACGCTATCGAGGTCCCCGCCCGGCGTCTTGATGGTTCTGGCGAAGTCTTCCCAGGCCTGCAGGATCGGTTCGAGGTGCTCAAGGATGAAGTCGGGCAGGCGCATGTCTGGGGTCCTGGTAAGAGGCGAGGCGGGCAGAAAAGCGAGGCTGCGCAGGTAAGTATGAATGTCGGCAGTGTAGGAGGTTGTCGGTTGCTTTAATAGCTCGACCGGTGGCGGGCACTCTAGCCGCGGTCCAACTGTGGGAGGAGGCTTGCCTCCGAAGGCGGCCTGACAGCCGACCTTGTGTAGATACCTATGGCCATCGGGGGCAAGCCCCCTCCCACATTTTCACCCACGTGTGTCTGCAGCTCTACTTAAGAATGAAACCTGCGCCCCAGCGCATCCAACCGCACCGCAATCGGCGGCAGGCGTTCGCTGCTGCGGGCGAGGGTCTCGACGTCGTCGGCGGTGTTCTGGGCGATGGTTTGCACAGACTGCAAGCGTTCGACAATTTCCAGGTTTGCCGAGGTCTGCTCGCGGGTGGTGGTGACAATGCGGCCGTTGAGTTGATCGATGTGGGCAATGTCCTGGCCCACGGCGTGGAGCATGTCCACCGCCAACTGGCTGTCTTCCACACAGCGCTCCACGCCTTCGCGGCTGGCGTGCATGGCTTCGACGGCCTGGCGGCTGCCCTGTTGCAGGCCCTCGATGATGGTCTTGATTTCCTGGGTGGACAGGGCAGTGCGCTGGGCCAGGCTGCGCACTTCATCGGCCACCACGGCAAAGCCCCGGCCCTGTTCGCCGGCGCGGGCGGCTTCGATGGCGGCGTTGAGGGCCAACAGGTTGGTCTGGTTGGCGATGCTGCTGATCACTTCCAGCACCGAGCCGATTTGCTCGGCCTGCACGGCCAGGGATTGCACGGTGGTTTCAGTACCGTTGATGCGTGACGCCAATTGGCTGATTTCATGCTGGGCGCGACCGACGCTTTCCTGGCCGCGAACAATCTGCTGACTGGCCTGGCCTGCGTGTTCCACCGCTTGTTCGACCTGCACCGTGATGTGGCCCATGGCGTCTTCCAGGCGCTGCATCGAACCGGTCATCTCGCCGATCTGCGCCAGTTGGTGCCGCGCACCTTTTTCCAGGGTGCCGCTGGCGGTGGCCAGTTCCTGGCCGAGTTGCCCCAGGCCGTGGGAATCGCGGGCAACGCCATCGATCAGTTGGGTGAGCTGTTGCAGGAAGTGGTCGAAACGCGTGGCCAGGGAGACTCGCGTCTTGCCTTCACCCTTGGCCGATTCCACGGTGAGCTGCGAGGTGACGGCGAGCATCTTCTCGAGCATTTCCTGGCTCTCGACCGCTTCGGCCTGGCTGTGCACCGCCAGGTAGAGCAGGGCGACGGTTTCCATCACCACGTAGAACGCATGAACGAAGATCATCGTCCAGCCGCCGTGATGCTCCATCACAAACACCGGAAAACCCTGATGTTGCAACGCGTGGAACACCAGGTGATGCGCGGCGATGGTCAGCGCCGCCACCAGGATCGGCAGCCAGTCACGGTAGAAGGTCAACACCGCCAATAATGCGAAGATGCCGAAGTGGGCTTCGATCACCCCATGCGCCTGGTTGATGTGCAGCGCTGCCATTACCATCAGGCCGGCGCCCAGTGCGCAGCGCATCACACGGGTGCCGCCGATGACGCGGTAGAGCGCCGTCAGCACCACGCCGGTGCCGCCACCGACGATCAGCGCCTGTAGCCAGGTGTCATGCCAGAACGCCAAGCCCAGGGAGAATAGCGACATCAGCCAGATCAATGCCAGCATGATGCGGTCGGCCTTGCGGTAGTGCTCAAGAAAACGGGGGCGGACGGGCATTCACTCTTACTCCATGAGGGTGGGGTGCCGAGGTCAAGCAAGCACGCAGCGTGCCACGAAGGCCTGCCGCTGTGGAGTGAAGCAGATGTTCGGGATTTTTGCGGTTGCCAACGCTTTATCGGCAGGCCTTTTGCGGACTTTAGAACGGCTGCCCGAACAGGCAGCCGCGGCGGCATGGACGCTTAGAAGCTGTACTTGGCGGTCAGCATCATGTTGCGCGGAGCACCATAGGAATCACCGCCATAGCTCGCAGAGTTGGCAATGGCCTGATAGTACTTGCGGTCGAAGATGTTGTTGGCGTTGAGCTGCAGGTCCAGGTGCTGGTTGACCCGGTAGCCGGCCATCAGGTCGGTGACGGCATAGCCGCCTTGCTTGAGCCGATATTGGCTGCCATCCGCCAGTGCGATGTCGTTGTACATGCGGCTCTGCCAGGAAATGTTGCCGCCCACGCGAAGTTTTTCCAGCGGGCCCTGGAAGTTGTAGCGGGTGGTCAGCTTGAACAGATGCTCCGGGGTGTCGGTGTCGAACTGCTTGTTGACCTTCTGTGGGTTGGCGTCGTCCTTGATGGTGTGGGTGCGCGCGTAGGTATAACCACCGCCGACCTGCCAGTTCTCAGTCAAGGCGCCTTGCAGTTCGAAGTCGATGCCCTGGCTGCGGATTTCGCCCGAGGCTTGGTAGCAGGAGGCCTGCGGGCAATCCGGCACGACGATCTGTACGCCGCGGTTTTCCTGGTCGACGCGGAACACCGCCAGGCTCGCATTCAGCGCGCCGCCCAGGTATTCGCCCTTGATACCCACTTCATAGTTCTTGCCGACAATCGGCTTGAGCGGGGTGGCGCTGGTGTTCTTTTCCTTCTGCGGTGTGAAGATATCGCTGTAGCTGACATACACCGAGTGCTGGTCGTCCAGCTCGTAGATCAGGCCGGCGTAGCGGGTGAGGTTGCGGGTGACCTTGTAGTCGCCATCGCCATCGCGGTTATCGTAGTCGTACCAGTCCAGGCGCCCGCCGAGGATCAGCTTGAGCGGGTCGGCCAGGCTCAGGCGCGTGGTCAGGTAGAAACCATCCTGGGTGGTGACGTCGCGCGCGTTGTTGGTGTGGACGAAATTCGGCTTGCCGGCATTGAGCGGCCAGTTCATGTCGTACGGGCTGTAGTTGTGGGTGGTCATGTCGTAGATACGCTTGCTGGCGCCCACCACCAGTTCGTGGGTGCGCCCGAATGCCTGGAACGGGCCGCTGGCAAAGGCGTCGAGACCCGCCTGGTTTTCATCATAAGTGGCCTGGTACACCGTGCGGGCCAGAGTGTTGTTGGTCCAGCGCGACTGGTAGGAGCCGGAAAACAATGCATCCTGTTCGGAATAATTGGCGTTGACCTGCAGGTTCCAGTCATTGGCCAGGCGCTGGCGCAGCTCGGCAAATACCGTGTTGATTTCCTGGTCCTTGTTCTCCCAGTCGGTGCCCGGGTTATAGGAGCGCGACAGGTTCAGGTGGTGACCATCCTGGCCGATCATCGACGAGCCCCAGAAGTAGTTGGTCTTGTCCTTCTGGTTCGAGAAACCGAGGGTAAGGCTGGTGTCTTCGCTCAGGTCGGCTTCGGTCACCGCATAGAACAGGCCGTGATCCTGCTCGGCTTTATCGATGAAACTGTTGGCATCGCGGTAGGAGGTCACGACCCGGCCGCGCCAGGTACCACTGTCGTTGAGCGGGCTGGAGGCATCGAGCTCGCCGCGGTAGTCGTCCCAGCTACCGGCGGCACCGGTCAGGGTGACTTTCTGCTCATACAACGGCCGCTTGCGGATCAGGTTGATGGCCGCCGAAGGGTTGCCCGCGCCGGTGACCAAGCCGGTGGCGCCGCGCACCACCTCGACGCGATCGAACATCGCCAGGTTCGGCTGCGCGCCTACCGACGCGCCGTTATAGCCGCTGGGGATACCGTCATACATGAGGTTGTCGATGTCAAAACCGCGGGCGGTAAAGGCCTGGCGGCCAGGGCCGTTGGAGTAGTTCAGGAACAGCCCGGGCGTGGCGTTGACCACATCGTTGATGCTGGTCATCGCCTGGTCGTCCATGCGCTGACGGGTGATCACGGTCACGGCCTGCGGGGTTTCGCGCAGGGTCAGGGGGAGCTTGGTCGCGGTGTTCATCGAGCCAGTAGTGTACGACTCGGTGCCTTCGGTCGTTTGGCCCAGCTGTTGGCCGGAGACCTCGGTGGCGCCCAGTTCAATGGTGGCCGGTGCTTCGGCATCGGCGGCCAGGGCCGCGTGCGAGGTTGCCAGGCAGATAGCAATTGCCATCAAGCTGGGTGAAAAAACGTTGCCGCCGCGTTGTTGCACAAACATTGTTATAGGGCTCCCCAGAGGCCATCCGTGGCGAATAATAAATCTGTTGATAATTATTCTCATCAGTGTGGCAGATTGAATCCGTAGGAAAAAGCCTTGGGGAAGAATTAGTTAACGAAATTCTCCATGAGTTGCGGGCAGGCGTTTAGCCATTATTTGATGCCCGCCGGGTTTCTCCGGCGGGGCACCGTTCTGCAGTTTTCAGGCGTTCAGGGGGCCAACTTGGTAGAAATAGTTGTGCAAGGGTTATGTACCGCAGTGGCTCTCGTACACACTGCGGTACAAAGATCGCCTCAGAACGCCATTCTCAGACCGAACGTGCCCTGGCGGCCGCGGAGCATATTGCTGTCCAGATTCTTTTCGGTGCCGAGCTCACCATACAGGCTCACACCCTGTGCAACTTCCAGGGTAGCGCCAAGGCTGACATCCACAGTGGTGGATTTCTGCTTGGTGTCGATACGGGTTTCATGGTTGAAAAGCACACTGTTGTCTCCGGCGCTGGCGTGCCAGACATTTGCCCTTACATAGGGCTGCAGCGGCATGCCATTGACCCTGTAATCGCCGCGCAGGCGCACGCCCAGGCGCGTGGTGACGTTGGTATCGGCGTCATAGGAAACGTCTGAAATGCCATCATTCTGGCTATCCAGCTTGGTCTTGCCGACGATCAACTGCGCCTGGGGCTCCACGACCCAGTCGGCGCTAAGCGCCAGCGGCCAGCCGATTTCGGCGGAGGCGGTGACGTTATGCCCGCGGGTTTTCATCTTCACGCCACGGTCGGACTCGGTGTTGCCATCAAAGCGAGTACCCATAAGCACCAGATCGAGGTAAGCCTGGTTGGCGCCGATCAGCGTCCAATAGGCCCCCAGGCTATCGCCGCGCAATGTGGTCTTGCCGGCGTCCTTGTCCTCCCAGCCGCTGTTGAAGCCTTTCACATTGCCCTTGAGGCGGCTATGACCGACGAAGAACCCGAGGCGCTGCAGCAGGCCGTTGTCCAGGTGGCTGGCGAACACATCGGTGCCCACTTGGAAGGCTGTCAGCGAACCGTCCAGGGTAGGGCTGACCGTACCGGCGTAACCCTGGCGGCTGCTGTTGCCGTAGACCCGGCCCCAACCCGCCGGCATGATGCCGGTATGCTGCTGGCGGCTCTGATCGCCCATGCGCTCGTGATAAGTACCGAGCATGCCTTGCACGATTTGCTGCGCGGCGGGAAACAGCGCAGCGTACAGCGGTACTTCGGGACGATAGATCGGGACCTCCTTGTCAGTGGGACCAGGCAGAGGCGGAGTTCCTTCCACCGGTTCCGGCACTGGGATGGTCGGTACTTCAGGGTCAGGGTTGGGCAGGGGGGCGGGCGGTGTAGTGGAGCGCAGATAGAAGTTCTCTGCCGTTCCAGGGGTGACCCCGCCTTTGTACAGATAGTAGTCATACGCCCCGGCGCTTACTGTGTTGGCCAAGGTAAACGCGCTTTCAGGTCCGCTGGCGCCATTAAGCGCTTGCACTACCAGGATGCCGTCTCGCACTGTCGCCGCACCCGCGCCCCCAAGGTTGTTGATCAGCACGCCGGTATTGCCTGCGAATGTGCCGTTGCTGACCACCAGTTTGTCGCTGGCCGAGTCGTCTGCCCCCAGCACGCTTTGTAACGCCAGACGCCCGCCGTTGCCGGTGTAATTGCCGTTGATGGTCAAGGTGTCGTTGGCGGTGGAGCTGCCGGTGGTCATGTCGAGGGTGCCGCTGTTGGTCACATTGACCAGTTGGCCGGCGGTGAATGGGTCGATGCTGCCGGTGCCGACCAGCAGCGCACTGCTGCCATCGATGGTCAGGGCACCGGTACCGGTCGCGCTGTCCCCCAGCTTCAACGTGCCGCCCAGGGTCATTTGCGAGCCGTTGTCCAGGCGGATGTTTTCCCATTGGGTGAAGAGGGCGGGGTCACCGACCTTGGTGTTGTCCAGGGTCAGGGTGTCGGTGCCCAGGCCCCCATCCAACACTTGCGCCGCAGCCACCTGCGCTGCCACCAGCCCCTGAAGCAATGCGGTATCGTCGCCTTCCCCCATCAGCACGGATGAATGCAGGTTGCCGCCGGACCAGATGAAGTCATCATTACCAAAGCTGAGCAGCAGTCGTCCTTTGACGGTACCACCGGAGATGTTCACCTGATCGGCACCGCCGCTGACGCTGATATCGCCGTCGACAAGCGCGTCTTTCGAGATCAGGATGGTGTCCCTGCCGAACCCCGTTACCAGGTTGCCGATGATCCTGCCGCCCGACATATCGAACCGGTTGTCATCGAGTTTCATGTTGACCCGGCCAATGGTGCCGCCGGTCATTGTCGCTTCGTCGCCGTCCTCGAAAGCGCCGGTGATCGTACCGCCGCTCATGAAGAACACGTCCAGCCCGTCGCCTTGTTCCAGCGAGGCGATGGTGCCACCACTCATGGCAAAACGGTCGATGCCTGACCCCTGGGTGACTTTACCTGCCTGGCCTCCGGAAATCTGCGCAATATCGGCGCCCGAGCCCTGGCTGACCGACCCGGTGATGCTGCCCAGGTTGAGCCGGAAAATATTGTTGCCGTCGCCTTGGTCGAGGCTGCCATCGATCCCGGCGCTCGGGCCGTTCACATCGACCAGATCATTGCCGCCCCCGTACACCACATTTCCGCTCACTCTGCCGGTTGCGGTGATTTCAAGGGTGTTATCGCCTCCGGTATCGCTAAAGCCCGGCGCGGTGGCGCTGTCGCAGCTGGAGGCGTCGCTGCCTGCCGTATTGTTGATGGTACACGCCCCATACGAGGCCAGCGGCCAGGCCGCCAGTACGATCGCTGAGGCAATGCCTGAGTACAACAGAGAAGTGATCCGTGTGCGCATGGTCGGTCCTCGCTTGAGCACAATGATGTCCCGGCACCTGGCACACCAGGCGCGGTTCAAGACCATGGCAACGACGAACGCGATACGGATCAGGGACTACGGGTTACCTGCATCTGAAAACATCGGCCAATGCAAAGGGTTGGCATGGCTTTCTCGACTGCACCTTAACCTGTGCAAGACTTTTTGCACCTTAGCCGTAGATTTGATGGGCTGCTACTGTAAGAAATAACAGGTATGGACGAGTCAGCCCCTAGGCAAACACGATCTCGTAGGGTTCGCGTATACGCTCGAGCAACACTTGGGCCAGCTTGGGCGGTAAACCGATCTGCGGATCGCCGACCAATTGGCTGGCATAGGCATGGGTCGCGTGCAGCTTGCGCGCGACGCTCCAGGTATCCAGGCGTACCTTGCGTGCGCGCTGCCAGGGGATCATGGAAACCTCCCGTGCCGGCCAGTGCCAGGCCCAGACCGGCAGTTCATAGAGCTTTGCCCCCACCAGGTTGCAGGCCTTGGCGCTGGCGCGTCCGACGGCATCGTGATCGTCGTTGCCGTCGTGGCACCACGTGGTAAATACCCTGTCGCCCGGTTGCAGGTAGCGCGCGATGAACTGGCTCATCGCCTGTTCGTGGGCGGCTAACGCGTCATCGCGAAACCCGCCGCGGATCCATTTCAGGCTGTGCAACGGCATGCCCAGGCGGCGCAATGCTTCGGCGCTTTCCTGGGGGCGCACCACGCTCAGGCGGCTGGCCGGCCACACCTGGGAGCCGGGATGGCTGGCGCTGCCGTCGGTGATGGAGATCAATTGCAAGGGGTGTTCGCGGGTACTGAGCAGTTGCAGCAAACCGCCGCAGGCCAGTAGTTCATCGCCCGGGTGCGGGGCAATGACCACGACGCGTGCGCCGGGCGGCACCAGGCTGGTGAGTGCGATGGCGGGAACCTGTGCCAGCTGCGGCGCACTGTTCCAGATTTGCGCGGGGCCGCGACGGCCTTCGCTTATGGAGGCAGGCTTCATGGGGGGACATATCCTTGTCGGTCAATGCTGGGTCGTACCCCGTTGACGGGACGACGCTCTTGTTTTCACCCCAGGCTCCGCTGGGGTGAGTGCACGGCACGCCAATCCTGGCGTGCCGTGCAAAGCGTTATGAGCATAGACAAGGATCTGGCGCTTTTACACGTTGGCCTGTCGTTTTTTTACGAAACCTGCATCAGACTTTTCAAGTAGTCGCCGAACCCGCCCTGGGCGCGGCAGTCCAGGCGCGCACTGGTCACCACTTGCGGCGCATGGCTCCAGGCAATCGAGGCGCCGCAACGTTCCAGCTCGCGCACCAGTTGCACATCTTCATGGCAGGCCAGCGGTTCGAACCCGCCGGCCTGCACGTAGGCGCTAGCGCTCACTCCCAGATTGGCGCCATGGATGTGCCGATGCCCATCGCGGGCCTGGTAAGCCTGGTGATAACGAATCTGTGCCGCCGAGTCGAAGCCTTCGCTCCAGGCATCCACCGTCACCGTGCCACACACGGCATCACAGCCCAGGGCCAGTTGCGCCACCAGCCAGTCAGGGGCCACGCGGCTGTCGGCGTCGGTGCAGGAAATCCAGCGTGCGCCCAGGTTTAATAAATGCTGTGCGCCGTCGCCTCGGGCTTGCCCGACATTGCGCGCCTGCACCGGCAGGCTGTACACCCGATGCGCCTGGGCGATCGCAGCGCTGCCATCGGTGCAGCTGTCGAGTACCACCAGGATCTGCACCGTTTCCCCCAGCAGGCCGGGATGGTTGGCGGCGATCTGCGCGGCCCTGAGGCAGTCGCCCAGCAGCGCTTCTTCGTTATGCACCGGGATCAGAATACCGATCATCGCAAACCCTCGTGGTGTGCAACCGAGGTACCGTCGCGGCTCCACAGGTCGAGCAGGAAATCCTGGTCATGGTATTGCGCCAGGGGAGGCATACCCAGCCGCTGCTGGAGCAGGGCGTGCACCTGTTCGGCGGTTTGCGGGCAACCCTCGATGGGCGGGCGCCAATGGCAGGCCAGCAACTGGCCGTCAGTGGCCAAGGCGGCGAGGGCGCAATCGATCAGATGATGCAGGTCGTCGGCATCCAGGTAATAACACAGCTCACTCAGTACGATCAGCTCAAACTTCCCGGCGGGCCATTGCCCGGGCAGGCGACGCTGTTCCACCAGGGCGTGGGGGAAATCCGCCAGCCGCGTTTGTGCCAGCAGCACCGCCGCCTGGGTCGCGTCGCAGCACACCAGGCGATCGCAACGACTCGCCAGTTCAGCGCTCAATTCGCCGTTGGCACAGCCAGGTTCAAAGATCGAGACGTAGTGCGGCCGGGCCAGCAGGGCCAGTGTCAGGGCGCGCTTGCGTTGTTCGTACCAGCGCTGACGAAAGGCCCAGGGGTCGTCGTTGCCGGCAAACAGTTGGTCGAAGTAGGGGGTTGCCACACTCATACGAACACCACTTCAAAAGGTTGCAGCAAACGCTCCACCACATAGGGCGCCAGTACCGGTGGCAGGCCGATTTGCGGATCGCCTTCCAGCTGGCTGGCGAAGGCGTGGATTGCGTGGCGTTTGCGCGCCACGGCCTCGATGGTCAACGGGATTTTGCGTGCCCGATGCCAAGGCACCATGTCGTCTTCAGCCGTGGCCCAGTGCCACGTCCACACCGGCAGTTCATACAAGGTCGCGCCGACGGCCTGGGCCGCTTTGGCGCTGGCGCGGCCTACGGCTTCATGGTCGCAATGGCCGTCTTCGCGCCAGGTGGCGAACACCACGTCGGTGGGTTTGAGGTGGCGCTGGATAAACTCGCAGAGCTGGGTTTCGCGCTCGGCCACTTTGCTGTCGGCAAACCCGGCGCGCAGCCATTTCAAACTGTGCAGCGGCAGGCCGAGGCGATGCAGGGCCTGTGCCGACTCCTGGGGGCGCACTACGCTCAGGCGCTCCACCGGCCAACGCCGGGAGCCGGGGTGGCTGGCACTGCCGTCGGTCACGGAGATCAACTGGATGGGCCGGCCCAGCAGCGCCAGACCTTGCAGCAAACCACCGCTGCCGAGCACTTCATCGTCCGGATGCGGGGCGATAATTACCGCGCGATGCCCCTCGGGTACCAACTGCGCGACGCTGATGTGCGGCAGCTCGGCCAGCCGCGTCGAGGTTTGCCAGTGATTGAGCGATGTACCTTGGCCGACAATCGGATTGGGCTTCATAACTGCCACCTCCCTAAGGGCTCGCCGGCAACCTGTTCGCCCAGGGCGGCAAGGTCGCGTTCGGCATGGCTTTGCCGCACATACACCGGCAAATCCGCCATCAACTGGGCAAAGTGCGGGTCTTTGCAATAAGGCCCCGCACCGACGCCACGGCCAACGTGATGCATGACTTGTTCGACGGTGTCCTCGATACAGGCCCGTGCCTGTTGCGCCAGTTGCCGGGCATCTGCGCCGGGCTCGCGGTCGATCTGCCCGGCGCTGGCGCGCAGCACGCACGCGGCACTGTTGAGGGCGCTGTCGACGGCGCCGAGATGGGCCAGGGCATGGGGTTCGGGGCGCTGGGCACAGTGGGCGCGCAACACTTCACCCAGGCGCTGCGCGGCGCCGTACCAGCATGCGGCAATGCCGATCCCGCCGTGCCAGAAACCTGGGCGCGACAGGTAATCGCCCGGGCCACCGACCGCAACACCCCAGGCCTCGCGGAACAGGACTTCGACGCTGCCCGTGGCCGCCATGCCCACGGCACTCCACCCCTCATCGGTGACCGTCACGCCAGGTTGATCCATTGCCACCGCCACCAGTTGCTGGCGATCCTCCTCGTCCCAGGCGGTCAGCAAACCATGGCTGACCACCGCCGCGCCGGAGCACCACGCCTTGCGCCCATCTACCACGAGCCGCTGGCCAGCGTGTCGCACCCGCACTTTGGCCGTCGGCGGCTCAGATGCCCACATGCCCCATGTACTGCCCAGCGGCGGCAGCGGGCTGTCGAGTTCGGCAATGATCGCCAGCGCATCGGTATGGCCTTCGAACAACTTGCACAGGCGCAAATCATGCCCCGCCACCTGCGCCAGCCCGCTGAAGCGGGCCAGGGTCTGGCCACTGCCGGGCAGCGGCAGTTGATCCAGACCTTCCTCTTGGAGTGCCTTCAGTGCGTCACCCAGGGCCTGCGTATCCGCATAACCCCGGTAGCCCTGAAGGAAACCGTGCAACGCCATCTCACACCTCGCCTTCGCGTTGCAGTTCAAACAACAGCAGCGAGCGGCCGGTTACCGCGTACTCATGCTCGAAATCAAAGCGCTCCTGACCGCGTACCGCCGGGTCGTTGGTGTCGAGCATGCAGGTCCAGAACTCACCCTCTGGCACCGGCGGCAGGCAGAAATTGACCATGTCGTGATGAGCGTTGACCACCAGCAGCAAGGTAGCGTCCGCACCGGCGCGACGAATCCCGGTTTCCTGGGCGCGGCCATCCATCAGCATGCCCAGGCAGCGGCCCTGACTGTCTTCCCATTGCTCGGTGGTCATCTCGTTGCCATCCGGCGCCAACCAGGTGACGTCCTTCACGCCGATGTCTTCGTTGTAGTCGCCGACCAGGAAGCGCCCGCGGCGCAGGATCGGATACGTCAGGCGCAGCTTGATCAAGCGCTTGACGAACTTGAGCAGGGCCTTGCCGTCATCGTCCAGGTCCCAATTGACCCAGCCGATCTCACTGTCCTGGCAATAGGCGTTGTTATTGCCATGCTGGGTACGGGCGAACTCGTCCCCGGCGACGATCATCGGTGTGCCTTGGGCCAGCAGCAGGGTGGCGAAGAAATTGCGCATCTGGCGCAGGCGCAGTTCGTTGATTTCCGGATCGTCGGTGGGGCCTTCGACGCCGTGGTTCCAGGACAGGTTGTTGTTGCTGCCGTCCTGGTTGTTTTCGTCGTTGGCCTCGTTGTGCTTGTCGTTGTACGAGACCAGGTCGTGCAAGGTGAAACCGTCGTGGGCGGTGATGAAGTTCACCGAGCTGTAGGGCCGGCGTCCGCGGTGGTTGAACATCTCGCCCGAAGCGGTCATGCGCCCGGCGAAATCCGCCAGTTGGCCGTCGTCGCCTTTCCAGAACGCGCGCACCGTATCGCGGAAGCGGTCGTTCCATTCCACCCAGCCTGGCGGGAAGTTGCCCACTTGATAACCACCGGGGCCGCAGTCCCAGGGCTCGGCGATCAGTTTCAACTGGCGCAGTATCGGGTCCTGGCGGCAAGCGACGAGGAAGCTGTGGCGCTCATCGAAGCCATCGCGGTAGCGCCCCAGAATAGTTGCCAGGTCGAAGCGGAAACCGTCCACATGCATCTCGGTGGCCCAGTAGCGCAGCGAGTCGGTGACCATTTGCAGCACACAGGGGTGGCTCAGATCCAGGGTGTTGCCGGTGCCCGAATCATTGATGTAGAAGCGCTTGTCATCGGGCATCAGCCGGTAGTAGGAGGCGTTGTCGATGCCGCGCATGGACAGGGTCGGGCCGCGCTCGTTGCCTTCGGCGGTGTGGTTGTAGACCACGTCGAGAATCACTTCCAGCTTCTGCTCATGCAGGTGCGCGACCATCTCCTTGAACTCGGCAATCTTGCCGCTGGCCAAGTAGCGCGGGTCGGGTGCGAAGAACGCAATGCTGTTATAGCCCCAGTAGTTGGTCATGCCTTTTTCCAGCAGATGCTGGTCGTTGACGAAGGCGTGCACCGGCAGCAGTTCGACCGAGGAAATACCCAGTTGGCGGATGTGCTTGAGCACGTCGTCTTCCATCAGGCCTGCGCAGGTGCCGCGCACCGACTCGCCCACCGACGGGTGGCGCATGCTGATACCGCGCAGGTGGGTTTCATAGATGATCGTACGGTCCCATGGCACCCGGACCGGTTGATCATTGCCCCAGGTGTGGGCCGGGTCGATGACCTTGCACTTGGGCACGAAGGGCGCGCTGTCACGCTCATCGAAGCTGAGGTCGTCGTCGGGGTGGCCAATGGTGTAGCCAAACAGTGCCTCGGACCACTTAAGCTCACCCACCAGCTGCTTGGCGTAGGGGTCGATCAGCAGTTTGTTGTGGTTGAAACGGTGACCATTGGCCGGGTCATAAGCGCCATACACGCGGTAGCCGTAAATCAGCCCGGGATGGGCGTCGGGCAGGTAGCCGTGGAAGATCTCGTCGGTGTATTCGGGCAGTTCGATGCGCTCCAGCTCTACCTCGCCGGCATCGTCGAACAGGCACAGCTCGACTTTGGTGGCGTTGGCCGAGAACAGTGCAAAGTTGACGCCCAGGCCATCCCAGGTGGCACCGAGTGGGAAGGGCAAACCTTCACGAATCCGCGACGGTTCATGTTCCTGCGTCGCTGTGGTTTTATCGGGTTTGCTCATTGAGTTGCTCCTGCAAAAAGTCTTTTTTCGGGCCGAGCGCAACCGTACTGACGGTGCTTCAGCGAATGACGTGGACGCAAACGGGCCTCCAGTACGGAGGCCCAAGGGATCATGGGGCGGGCGGTTTGGGCTTTTTCGGCGCGGCCGGTTTTTTCGCCGCAGGCTTTGCTGGGGCAGGTGCGGCCTTAGGCTTGGCGGCGGCCTTGGTCGCGGTTTTCGGCTTGGCGGCTGGCTTGGGCTTACTAGGGGTCAGCGCTTCGGCTTCGGCCAACTTGCGCGCCATCTCCCAGTGGCGAGCATCCTCGCCGTGTGGCTTGCCTTCGGACTCCCAGATCTGATGCGCCAATTCGCGAATGCGTTCCTCTTCTTTACTCATCACAAACTCCTCACAGAAAATGTTCAGCTTTCTTGATTATCAGGATTGATAAAGACATTGACCGGGAGATCCCCCAGGGCAGCGTTGATCAACAGCTCCTTGTTGGGTGTGACTGCGCGCGTTTGAAAAAGTCCCTTCCAGTTTTGTGTTGTGGCGGCGAACGGTAATTTAACCCGCGTGTCGCCCCAAACCGGCGCATTGATCTGGGGAAACATGCCGTTTTCAAGCAGCTGATAAGGCCAACGTGGCACCACTACCACCAGCTGTTGGCCTTGATGTTGGCGATAGAACGCGACCACCCGCTCGGCATGCTGGCCGACCACTTCCAGCGCGGTATAGCTGCCGTGGCGGAACAGCTCGGGATAGGTTTTGCGCAAGCCCAGCACCTGGGCGATCAACGCCTGTTTGATACGCCCGTCACGCCAGTTGAACAACAGTTCGCCGATATCCGGTGGGGTATCGAGCGCGTGTTGGCGCGTAGCGAAATCCACCGGGCGACGGTTGTCCGGATCCACCAGGCTGAAGTCCCAGAACTCATCACCCTGGTACACATCCGGTACGCCCGGCACAGTGAGATGAAGCAAGGTTTGCGCCAGCCCGTTCAGGGCGCCGGCAGGAGCGATGGCTTGGGCGGCGCTGTCCAGTGCACTACGCAACGGCGCACCGGCGTCACTGAGTAACAGGCGCTTGAGGAACCCTTCGACACCTTGCTCATAGGCGTCGTTGGGGGCGCTCCAACTGCTCTGCAACTTGGCCTCGCGCAGGGCTTTTTGCTGCCACTGCCAGAGGCGTTGCTGGTAGACCTCCAAGTCTGGGTTGTGCTCCAGCGGCCAGCTGCCGAGCAGCACCTGATACAGGATCAGCTCATCACCCGCCGAGGGGCTGTCGGCATGCTCGCGCAGGGGCGTGGCCAGGTTGCGCCAGTGATCGACCTGTTCGGCATACCAGGGCGCGCACTCGCTGAGCACCGCCAGGCGCGCACGCGTATCTTCGCCGCGTTTATGGTCATGGGTGGCCGTGGCCAGCAGATTGTCGGGGAAGGCCTCCAGGCGCTGTTGATTGGCGGCGTGGAAGTCCGCCAAAGGCGCACTGAACTGTTCGGTGCTGAAGCCCACATCATTACGCGACAGCAGCACTGCCGAGCGATAGAACGCGGTGTCTTCCACGGCCTTGGCGGCGGCGGGCGAAGTCAGCTGCTGGAAGCGTACGCAGGCATGCTTGAGGATCTTGCGTTCACGGCCCACCGGGCGATTGCGCCAAGGCTGGCCGCCCAGCCATTTTTCCAGATGCTCAAGCACCGGCCAGTCGCCTTCGTTGAGGGTGCTGCGCGCACCGTCCATGGCCTGCTGGAATATCCTGTCGTCGGCCGCGCTGCGGCCCCTGGCGCTGATGTAGGTGCGATACACCGGGAAATGCACGATCAATTCCTGCAAGGCCCGCCGGATGGCGCCCAGGGTCAGGTCGCGGGTCATCACATCGTCGCGGGCCACTTGCAGCAAGGCCTGGGCCACGCTTTCGAAGTCGCCGCCCAACGAGCCGTTGAGGATCTGCTGGCGTGCCAGCCGGGCCTCTTCGATAAACGCCGAAGGGCGTTCGCTGTGCCGCGTCCACAATTCGGCCAGCGGGGCAAAGCCCTCTGGGTGGTGTTGCAGCAATGACAGTTGGTTCATGAATTCGTAGCCGGTGGTGCCGTCGACCTGCCAGTCTTCACGCAGGGTTTCCCCGTCACCGAGGATCTTTTCCACGAAGATCGGCAAATGGCGCTGGGGCGACAAAGCATCCACGCGGCGACGCAACTTACGGCAATAGCCACGCGGGTCGGCCAGGCCGTCGATATGGTCGATGCGCAGACCGTCCACCAGGCCTTCGCTGATCAGCTCGAAGATCTTGCCGTGGGTGGCTTCGAACACCGCCGTGCGTTCCACACGCAGGCCGCCCAGCTCATTGACGTCGAAGAAGCGCCGCCAGTTGATATCGTCAGCGGCGGTGCGCCAGCTGGCCAGGCGGTAGGCCTGTTGTTCGAGCAGATGATGCAGGCGCTCGAAGCCCTCGGGCTGGCGACCATCGAAGGCGGCCAGCCGTTGTTCGATAGCCGGCAGTACTTCGGTAGCGCGTTCGGCCAGCGCTTGCTTGAGCCAGGCGGCTTCGGCGTAGGCGTCGTCCTGATAAGCGAGGGCGGCAAAGCGCTCGGCCAGCGGCTTGAGCCCCTCGTCGTGGCCAAGGATCAAGGCGTAGTCCCTTGGGCAGATCGGAAAGCGATGTTCATAGTGTTCGGCGTAGAAGGCTCCGTGAGCGGCATCGAACTTGAGGGTCAGCGTACCGCTCTGCAGGGCTTCACCGTAATCGCTGCCCAGAAACGGCATGAGCAATTGGCCTTTGAGCAAGGGGTCGGGCGAATGCCACTGGATATCGAAGAATTCGCTGTAGGGGCTCAAGCGGCCCCACTCCAGCAGGTCCAGCCACCAGGGGTTATCCGCACCGCCCACAGCCATATGGTTGGAGACGATATCGAGGATCAGCCCCATATCGTGCTCGCGCAGTGCGGCGACCAGGCGCCGCAGCGCCGCTTCGCCGCCCAGCTCCGGGTTGACACGGGTGGGGTCGACCACATCATAGCCATGCATGGAGCCGGCGCGGGCGCTCAGCAGCGGCGAGGCATACAGATGACTGATGCCAAGCTGGGCGAAATACGGCACCAGCGGCACCGCGTCATCAAGGGTAAAGTCTTTATGAAATTGCAGGCGCTGGGTTGCGCGCAGGGGCAGTGCTTTCATCGGTCACGCTCATAAGCTTGGTTGCGCGCTACCGCCAGCAGTTCGAGGCGGCGTGCAGCACTATTATTGTCGAGCAGGCTGGCGGCCTCGCCTGGCAGGCGACGACGCCAGTTGGGGTGGGTGTCGAGGGTGCCGGGCAGGTTGGCTTGCTCTTGGACGCCCAGTGCGTCCTCCAGCGGCAGCAATACCAGTGGCGCGCGGGTGTGCCCCAGGTAGCGCACACTGGCATCGATCATATGGTCGGTGTCGTTGCGTATTTCATCGACAAAGTTCTGCGGGTCCTGGCCCAAGGCTTGGCGCAGCGCCTGGCGTTCGTGCAGGCGGTGCTCGCTCCATTGCTCCACGGTCGGGGCGTCGATCAGGCCGAGTTGGATATTCCATTCGATATCGCGGCTGTGCCACCAACCGTTGAGGGTGGGCAAGTCGTGGGTGCTGGTGGTGGCCAAGGCGTTGTCGGGCCAGTCCAGAATTGGCTTGAATTGGCCTTCATGGTTCTGTTCGAACAGCAGCACGCGCATGCCCAGGATCGAGCGGGCGCTGAGCTTCTCGCGCAGGCCGTCGGGCACGGTGCCGAGGTCTTCACCGAGGACGATGGCCTGGTGGCGATGGGATTCCAGGGCCAGCAGGCGCAGCAGGTCGTCCACCGGGTAATACAGGTAGGCACCTTCATGGGGCGAAGCACCCAGGGGAATGACCCACAGGCGCTGCAAGCCCATCACATGGTCGATCCGCAGGCCGCCGGCATGGGCAAAGTTGGCCCGCAGCATTTCGATAAAGGCGCGAAAGCCGTTGCGCTTGAGGCCTTCGGGGGAGAACGCCGAGATGCCCCAACCCTGGCCCGCACGGTTGAGAATGTCTGGCGGCGCACCCACGGTCAGATCGGCCAGCAGCTCATCCTGGCGGCTCCAGGCCTGGCTGCCACCGCCGTCCGCGCCCACCGCCAGGTCGGCGATCAGGCCGATGCCCATGCCACTGCCACGGGCGGCTTGTTGTGCGCGCTCCAGGCTGCGGGCGATCAGCCATTGGGTGAAGGCGAAGTAACCGATCTCGTCACGGTTTTGCTCGGCAAACTGCGCGAGGGCCGGGCTTTGCGGGGTGCGCCAGGCTTCGGGCCAATGGCGCCAGTCGAGGTCTTCGCCTGCGGCGGCGCGCTGGGCTTGTATGGCCTCGAAACGGCAGTGGTTTTCCAGCGCTTCGCCGCCGCACTGGCGGAAGCTCTGGAAGTCGGCATGCTGCGGGTGCGCGCCGTGGCGGAAGTCTTCATACAACGTACGCAACAGGCGTTGCTTGGCCCTGGCGGCGGCGGGCCAGTCGATCAGGGGCAGTTGCTCCAGTGCATGCAGTTCGTCCGCCAGCCCGGCGGCTTCGATGGCGTTGCGCACTTCACGTTCACCCAGGATGCACGCGGGCGAAGCATACAGGCTGTTGAGAAACAGGCGGCTGGACGGCGAATAAGGGCTGAAACGTTCGGTGTCGGCGCTGAACATCGCGTGCATCGGGCTGATCGCCACCGCCTCGGCACCGCGCTCGGCCGCCGCACGCATCAGATGCTCCAGGGCCAGGGTGTCGCCGAAGCCGCCATCGCCGAGGCGGCGCAGGGCATACAGCTGCGCGCTCAAACCCCAGGCGCGGGCGGGGCGGCTGTCCACCGCGTCAGCCACGCTGAAGCAGTGGGCGGGGGCAACGGCCAGGGTGAAGGTTTGCCCGTCGATATGTACCTGGTGGTAGCCGAGGGCGATCACACCGGGCAACACGGCATCGCCGTCGAGGCGCAGCTCCAGGGTTTCACCGCCTTCGAGGCTGACGCGACACGGGGTGTCCGGTGCGAAGTAGCGCGCCAGGTCCAGGCCTTCACCGCTGTCGGTGGTCATCAACGGCGGCAGGTGGGTGTCTTGTTGTACTCGCTCAAGGTCGCGCAGGCTGGCGTCGATCTCGGCATCGGTATCGGCCGGGTGCCCCAGCCCTTTGAGGACCGCACGCAGGGCATCGGCTTGCACATGTTGCGGGCGACCGTTGGCATCGATCCAATCGACGGCCAGGCCCGCGCGGCTGGCGAGTAGTTCCAGGTTCGCTTCGCTCAAAAGTGTTCTCCAGCAGGGGATAAGGACACGCGGGCGCTGTGGGGTGGCAACTGCGCACCTTGCTCGGCCGGCGTTTGGAAGATGAGGTGTCGGGGCGGCGAGTGATCGATGGGTTGCTCGCCAAGGTTCAGGTCGATTTGCAACAGGCTGCCGTTGCCCAGGCGCCAACGCGCCGTTACGGCGCCCTCGGCCAGCACCTGTGCGCCCAAGGCCGTGGCGCCGGGCAAATGCGGCGCCACATGCAGGTGGCGCAGGTTCAGCAGGTGACGATAGAGCTGGGCGTGGTCGTTCTCGACAAATGAAGGCATCGATTGCAGGAAGGTGGGCAACGCGTTGGGGTCGGGGATGCGCTCGCGTTGCTCGGGGTCGTGAAATGCGGCGAAATCGGCGAACTCATTGCGCCGACCTTCGCGCACCGCCTCGGCCAGTTCACCGTGATGGTCGGTGAAAAACAGGAAGGGTTCGGTGGCGTTGACCTCATCGCCCATGAAAATCATCGGGATCATGGGGCACAGCAGCAACAGGGCGGTCGCCGCTTTCAGCGCCTGGGGCGAACATAGCTGGTGCAGACGTTCGCCCAGGGCGCGGTTACCGACCTGGTCGTGGTTCTGCAGGAACGCCACGAAGGCGCTGGGCGGAAGGTCGGCACTGGGTTCGCCGCGTGCATGACCATGGCGGGTGGTATCGCCCTGGTAGATAAACCCTTCGCCCAGACAACGCGCCAACTTGGCGGTAGGCTGTTCGGCAAAGTCGCTGTAATAGGCATCGGTTTCGCCGGTGAGCAGTACATGCAGCACGTTATGAAAGTCATCATTCCATTGGGCGTCGAAGTCCTCCTTTAACAGGTTGGCCTGGTTCAGCTCGTTTTCCAGCATCAGCCAGACGTGACGCCCGCTGTCGACCCGCTGACGCACTCGCTGCGCAAGTTCCTTCAGGAAACCGGGATTATCGATGGCGTGCACCGCATCCAGGCGCAGGCCGTCGAAGCGGTATTCCAGCAACCACATCAAGGCGTTATCGAGGAAGAAATCCCGTACCTCACGGCGTTCGAAATCGATGCCGGCGCCCCAGGGCGTGTGCACGTCTTCCTGGAAGAACCCCTGGGCGTACTGGCCCAGGTAATTGCCGTCGGGCCCGAAGTGGTTGTAGACCACATCCAGGATCACGGCGAGGCCGAGGGCATGGGCGCTGTCGATCAGGTGCTTGAGTTGCTCGGGTGAGCCATATGAGGCGTGGGGCGCGTAGGGCAGCACGCCGTCGTAGCCCCAATTGCGTTCGCCGGGAAATTGCGCCAGAGGCATCAGCTCAATGGCGGTGATGCCCAGCTCGGCCAGGCGCGGCAGGTGCTTCTCCACCTCGGCGTAACCGCCCATCGCGCCGACGTGCAGTTCGTAGATCACCGCCGTATGCCAGGGGCGGCCTTGCCACTGGCTATGGCGCCACTCATAAGCGTGCGGGTCAACCACTCGGCTCCAACCGTGCACATCCACGGCCTGGGCCCTGGACGCGGGGTCGGGCACCGCCTTTTCCCCATCGATGTTGAAGCGGTAGAGCGTGCCGGCGGGGCACGCCGCCTTTACTTCGAACCAGCCATCTGCCTGGGGCAGCATGGCAATGGATTTCCCGTGTTCCAATTCAACGCTGACATAAAGCGCGTCTGGCGCCCACAGGGCAAAACGCGTGTGTTGCGCGTCCAGCATGATTGCGCCGTGGGGCGAGGTTTCCAGAGTCCGTAGTGGCATCTATGAAGCCCTCCCAATGATTATTTAGTCGATTTCCCCAGGGCCTTGGCCACCAGTTGTTCGTAGAGTTCGGCGTAAGGTTCTACCGCCTGGCACCAGTTGAAGGGTTGGGTCATGGCGCAGCTGCGCATGGCGTTAAGCAGGCCAGGCAGGGCAAAGACCTTGAAGGCGCGGCTCAAGGCTTCCTTGTAACTGTCCACAGTGGACTCGTTGAACAGAAAACCTGTGACGCCATTTTCAATGGTGTCCGCCAGGCCGCCGGTGTTACGTGCCACCGGCAACGAGCCGAAGCGCTGTGCATACATCTGGCTAAGGCCGCACGGCTCATAGCGCGACGGCATCAGCAGGAAGTCGCTGCCGGCGAACATGCGCCGAGCATCGGTCTCGTTGAAGCCGATGCGCACGCCCACCTGGCCCGGGAATCGCAACGCCAGCTCGCGCATGGCATGTTCTTCTTCCGGCTCGCCGCGGCCGATGATCGCGATCTGGCCGCCGTTTTCGACGATGAAACCGGCGACCGCCTCGGTCAGGTCCAGGCCCTTCTGGTAGACCAGGCGCGACACCACCGCGAACAGCGGGCCGCTGGACGGCTGCAGCCCAAACAGCTCGCGCACATGGGCGGCATTGATGGCCTTGCCTTCCCAGTCGCCGATATTGAAGTTGTGGGTCAGGTGCGTGTCGGTGGAGGTTTCCCAGCTTTCGTCGATGCCGTTGGGAATCCCGCTGAGCAGTCCTTGCTGGGTCTTGCTGGCGAGAAACCCATCCAGCCCGCAGCCGAATTCCGGGGTGGTGATCTCCTGGGCGTAGGTGGCGCTCACGGTGGTGATGTGGCTTGAATAGGCCATGCCGGCCTTGAGAAACGACATCTTGCCGTAGAACTCCATGCCTTCCTGTTGCAAGGCGTGGGGCGGAATGCCCAGCTCGGGCGTCGACGCCAGGCTCACAACGCCCTGGTAGGCCAGGTTATGAATGGTGAACAGCGTCGGCGTGCGTGACCCACGCCAGTGCATATACGCCGGGGCCAGGCCAGCGGGCCAGTCGTGGGCGTGCACCAGGTCCGGGCACCAGTGGATTTGCGCCAGGTTGGCGGCCATATCGGCGGCGGCCAGGCCCAGGCGAGCGAAGCGAATATGGTTGTCGGGCCAGTCGCGACCGTTGTTGGCGCCGTAGGGCGTGCCTTCACGCTCGTACAGCTCGGGGCAGATCAGCACATAGATGACCAGGCCGTCCTTGAGGTCCATGCGCCCGATCTTGCAGGGTGGCAACGCGGCGTGGCCGCCCAGCTCACCGACAATGTGAATCGGGTTGTCGCTTTCCATCACCTGCGGGTATCCGGGGATCAGCACCCGCACATCGTGCAGGTGGGCCATGGCGCGGGGCAGGGCGGCGGACACATCGCCCAGGCCACCGGTTTTTACCAGGTCGGCGAATTCGGAGGTGACGAACAACACTTTCTTTCGATTCGGGTTCTGACTCACGATCGGCCGCACAGTGTTGGGCAGGTCGGCCAAAGACTTAGGCCCCCCTGCCGGCTGACTAAAACGCTCTCCCTGAGTATCTACTGCGGCACTGATCATAATGCACTCCCATCTGTTGGTTGGCTGATGGCCCGCTGCCATCAGTTCCGATTGACCGCATCCTGCGGCCAGACACACAAGCGCTGTACAAACTGGCAAGGCGTATGCCAGTTGCGGCTCAGGCTAAAAAAGATTGGATGGACGGGCATTTGGCGTGAGACGCGTATGCTCGTCCTTACCTAAAACTGGACCTGCGGCAGAGTTCGAAAGTTTCGATTTTTTGCGGGGTTTTTGTTTTGGAACGGACCCATCGGTCATCAGTCTAGGACAGATCCCAGCGCCTGTAGGGTTTTCAGCGGGATTTTGTAGGACAAAAATCTTTTAAGCTTAGGCTGCTGGCGATTAGCCTCCTATCTCTGAAGGAGCGAGCTTACTCGCGAAGCATTCAAGAGCGCCGCGCACACCTTGAATGTCGCGCGTTATCATTGACGGCTTTCGCGAGCAAGGTTGCTCCTACAGGAGCAGGCCAAGCACGGCGCTCGCACTGATTTGGTGCGTCAACCGAGTATACGAACGGGCACACCATTGGCCCAGGCCTGGATATCCTCAATCATCTGCTGATAGAACTGCCGGTAATTCTGCTCGCTCACATACCCGATATGGGGCGTCGCCAGCACGTTGGGCAAGCTGCGCAACGGATGGTCAGCGGGCAGCGGTTCCTCGGCGTATACGTCCAGCGCCGCTCCGGCCAGGCGACCGCTGCTCAGCGCCTGCACTAGGGCCTGCTCGTCCACAATCGGCCCGCGTGCGGTGTTGACCAGGCGCGCCGTCGGTTTCATCCAGCCCAACGCCTGGGTATCCACCAAGCCACGGCTGCGTTCACTGAGCACTAAATGAATGCTCAGGATATCGGCCTGCTCGAACAGTTCGCGCTTGCTGACCCAGGTGACCCCAGATTCTGCCGCCCGCTGCGGCGTGAGATTCTCACTCCAGGCTATCACCCGCATGCCGAACACCTGGCCGAAGCGGGCGACCTTCTGGCCGATACTGCCCAGGCCGAGGATTGCCAAGGTCTTGCCATGCAGATCGCCGCCCAGGCCAACCTGCCAGCCGCCTGCGCGTAGCGAGTTGGCTTCGGCAAGCAGATTGCGCGTGCAAGCCATGATCAACGCCCAAGTCAGTTCCGGTGCCGCGTGTTTGTAGCTGTCGGTGCCGCACACCTGGATACCCAGGGCCATGGCGGCGGGAATGTCGATAGCCGCATTGCGCATGCCGCCGGTCACCAGCAATTTGAGCGTCGGCAGGCCTTGCAGCAGCGCCTTGTCGAAGGTTGAGCGTTCGCGCATCACACAAATCACGTCGAAGCCCTGCAGACGCTCGACCATCGTGGCGGTGTCGGCGGGGTAATCGTGGAGAAAATGCACTTGGCCCACGGCGTCCAGAACCGACCAATCCACCACACCCCTGGCTACATTCTGCCAATCATCCATCACTGCAATCTGTACCGACATTTACGCGTGCCTCGCAAAGGTTGGATCAAAGGGTTTTCATACCCTGCAACAGCGCTTTATGAAACTGCTCCGGCTCTTCCATCTGTGGCGCATGGCCCAAGCCTGGGAATTCCACCAGGGTGGCGTGGGGAATCAGCTTGGCCACCTGCTTGCCCAGCACTTGGTAATTGCCAATCCTGGCCTTGACCGCCGGCGGCGCGACATCTTTGCCGATGGCGGTGGTGTCGCTGGTGCCGATCAGCAGCAAGGTGGGCACCTGCAAGTCCTTGAATTCGTAGTACACCGGCTGGGTGAAGATCATGTCGTAGATCAACGCCGAGTTCCAGGCGACCTGGGTGTGCCCCGGGCCCTTGTTCAGGCCGACGAGCATATCCACCCAGCGCTCGTATTCGGGTTTCCAGCGTCCGACGTAATAGGTGTCGCGCTCATATTTGCGCACGCCGTCGGCGCTCATCTTCAACTCACGCTGATACCACTGGTCGACGCTCTGGTAGGGCACGCCCAGGGCTTTCCAGTCTTCCAGGCCGATAGGATTCACCAGCCCAAGCTGCTCGGTTTGGGTGGGGTACATCAGCGCATAACGGGTGGCGAGCATGCCGCCGGTGGAGTGGCCGATCACCGTGGCCTTCTGGATGCCGAGTTTTTCCAGCAATTGGTGGGTGTTGGTCGCCAGTTGCTGGAAGCTGTACTGGTAGTGGTCGGGTTTGCTGGAAGTGCAGAAGCCGATCTGGTCCGGCGCGATCACGCGGTAACCGGCGTCGCTCAAGGCCTTGATCGAACCTTCCCAGGTGGCACCGCAGAAGTTCTTGCCGTGCATCAGCACCACACTGCGCCCGTTGGCTATGCCTTTGGGGGGGACGTCCATGTAGCCCATTTGCAGGGATTTGCCTTGGGACTGGAAGGTGAAATGCTCCAGCGGATAAGGGTATTGAAACCCTTGCAGCTCGGGGCCATAAGTGGCGGCGAACACGGGAGCGGCAGCGCCTGACAACAGGCCAGCGACGCACAACGCACGGATAAAAGGCATGGGTTCCAGCTCCAAGAGAGATGACCGGATGCTCTTTGGAAGAGATTAACTGGGGATTAACACCCACTGCAGGGTCAGCGCTGCGAGCACCCCATAACGTACGCCTTTGGCCAGGGTGACCAGCAATAAGAAACGCCACAGCGGTTCACGCATCACCCCAGCCACCAAGGTCAGCGGATCGCCGACAATGGGCATCCAACTGAGCAATAACGTCCAATGCCCCCAGCGCGAGTAATGCCTGCGAGCTTTGTCCAATTGCCTGGCACTTACCGGAAACCAGCGCCGCTCCTTGAAGCGCTCCACCGAACGCCCCAGCAGCCAGTTGACCGCCGAACCCAGCACGTTGCCCAGGGTGGCGATACCCAGCAACAGCCACAGGTGATAATGCCCACTGAGCAGCAGGCCGACCAGCACCGCTTCCGATTGCAAGGGCAGTAATGTCGCGGCGCCGAATGCCGCGGCGAACAGCCCCAGGTAACCCATCAGCACCGGTCAGTGTGCCGGGTACTCGGCCACTACTACGTCTTTACCGTCACGGGTCAGGCCGATGACTTGATACGCCTCGCTGCGACCCTCCACTTCCATGCCTGGCGAGCCCAGGGGCATGCCCGGCGCGGCGAGGCCCAGCAGGTCATTGCGGTTGCGCAGGGCCAGCACTTGCTCGGCGGGCACATGGCCTTCGACGAATTTGCCGTCGATCACTGCGGTATGGCATGAACCCAGGCGTGGGGCGACGCCCAGGCGTTGCTTGACTGCGCTCATGTCTGCTTCGACATGGTCATTGACCTTGAAACCGTTGCTCTGCAAGTAGCTGATCCACTTTTTGCAGCAGCCGCAGTTGGCGTCGCGGTGCACATCGATGGGGATCAGGTCCGCGGCCTGGGCCAGGGTGGAGAGCAGGACGCAGGAGAGCAGGGCCAGTCGCAATGGGTTTTTCATCGTGGGTCTCACTGAAAGCGCGGCAATAAACCGGGCATTCTCCCTGTTTTTCGCATCGGGGCGACGCAGTAATGTTTCTAAATTATACGAAGCCGGGGCTTTCCAGGCGGCACTTGAGCTGATCCAGCGCGATGGCGGACAGCTTGGCAATGTTTTCGTGCAAGGTCGCGAGTTGCAACTCGGTCTCATATGTCAGTACGCGCTTGAACAGTGTGCCGTTACGATGAGGTTGCAGGAAATAATGGATATCACCGTCCACAGCCAATGAGGTAAACACGGCCTTGAACTCATTGGGACAACGGGCGATTTGCACGCGGTAACTCATGGGGACGCGTATGCCCAGCAAGTCAATGGTTTCAGTAAAACGCGCACCGACCTGCACTGAGCCGGTGGTGCCAGTGTCGGCATTGAGAGAGGTGGGGTGCCATTCGTGCCAGCGGTCGGGCTGGGTCACATAGGCGTAGACGCTATCGATAGGTGCCTGGATGAAGCGCTCCTGACTGATCCGCTCCAAGCGGATCGAATGCTCAGTCGCATGCATGGCACACCTCCTGTGTGGCGGGTTATAACACTGGGAGCTCTCAGGATAGTCGACTCCCGTGCTTAGCACGGGAGTATTCGGAGCATTGATCAGCGCACTTTAAAGCGCCCCATCAAACTGATCACCCGGCCATTGGCCTCCAGCAGGCTCTGGGTATTGATTTGCGTGGTATGCCCGCTTTGTACCAGTTCATCGACCATATGGCGGATCTGCACCATGCTGCGGTTGATCTCCTCGGTCACCGCACTTTGCTGCTCGGCGGCCGTAGCGATCTGGGTGCTGAGGTTGTTGATATGGCTGACCGAACCGGCCATCTCATCCAGGCCGGTATTGACCCGCGCCGTGGCGTCCGCTGCTGATTGGCAACTGGCTTGGGTGTTTTCCATGGCGGCGACCGAGGAACTCACGCCGGTGGTCAGGCGTGCCAGCATCTCGTTGATCTGCGAGGTGCTGGCCTGGGTGCGGGCTGCCAGTGCGCGCACTTCGTCGGCTACCACGGCAAAACCCCGGCCTTGCTCGCCGGCCCGCGCCGCTTCAATCGCAGCGTTGAGCGCCAGCAGGTTGGTCTGGCCGGCAATGGCGCCGATCACGCCGAGGGTTTCGGTAATGCGTGCGGCATCCTGGCGCATGTTTTCCACGGTGTGGGTGGCGCTGGCTACTTCACCGATCAACGCGCTGACGCTGGTGGACGCTTCACCCACCACCACCCGGGAGCGGTCGGCATGTTCGTTTGCACGCTGGGTGAACGAGGCGGTCTCGGCGGCGTTTTGCGCCACGGTGTCGGCGGTGGAGCTCATTTCGGTGATGGCGGTGACGGTCTGGTCGGTTTCCGAGGCATGCCTGACCAGGATCTGGTTGGTATGGGCTGATGTTCGTTGCAACTGCTCAAGCCCGGACGACATGGCGCCAGTGGCTTGGGTCACTTCGCCGATCATGTTTTGCAGGTAAACGATAAAGCGGTTCACCGAGTGGCCGATAGCGCCCAACTCGTCTTCGGCCCGGATGGTGATGCGTCGCGTCAGGTCGGCGTCGCCGGTAGAGAGGGCGTCAATATTGGTTTTCAGCGTTTTCATGCGCTGCACCAGTTGGCGGATGGCATAGGCGGCCAGCAGCACCAGCAGTAACACCATGGGGATCTGCACCAGGGCCAGGCTGCCGAGCACATCATTACGCTGGGCGGTGATCAGCGAGGTGGGCAGGGCGGTGGCGAGGAACCACGGCGTGCCCTCGATGGCACGCATGTAGAAGGTGCTGGCCACGCCCTGGTTGTCGAATTCACTGCGTTGCGGCCCCTGGTCGCGATGGGCCAGGGCTTTGCTGACCTGCGCGGCGAAGGCCGAGGTGCCGGTCAGTTCGCTGATGTTCTTCAACACTACCGGGCTACTCAAACGGGTGCTGTTGCTGATGATCTTGCCATCGGCCTCGACGATCAGCATTTGCCCGCCGATGTCTTTTTCCTTGCTGGCCACCAGCTCGTTGAAGAAACCCAGGGTCACGTCGATGGTGGCCACGCCATAGGCCGCGCCGTCACGCTGGATCGCCATGGCGCAGTTGGTGCGCGGCTCCTGGCTGGCATCATCCTTGTAGGCGGCGGCCCAGGCACATTGGCCGCGTGGGGAGGCGAGGCCGCCCTTGTACCAGCTCTGGTCGTAATAGTTGGGGGCAGGGTCGCTGTTCCAGAAGGTGTTGACCACCAGCTTGCCGGAGGCATCGCGGTGCCAGAAGGTGCTGTGCTTGTTGCGCCCCGGTGTCCGCTGATTGGGCAACGGCCAGATACCGCCGCCAAATACTTTCAGCTCGCCGTATTGATCCACCAGGCCAGGTAAGACCTTGTCGATTGCATCGCTGTCGAGCAGGGGAATGGTCTGGGTGATGCTACGTTGCTGGGCCTGGACCTTGTTCAATTCGCCCTGGATCTGTTCGGCCACTTCGGACACGCGGTTGAGCACCACCTGTTCTTCGGTGTGCTGCAGCTTGGGGGCGACCAACTGGCCGATACCGACCACGGTCAATACGAATAACACCAGGACGAATAGCACCAGGAACAGGGTGTAGCGGGCTTGGATCGAGCGCAGTGGGGGCATGGGGGGTCGTCCTTACGAAGCGTTATTGTCGACGCGGCTTTTTTACAGCTTCGTAGGGCTATCGGCTTGGCTGGGAGGAGCTTTAGGTACCTGGGTACAAGAAGCTGAAGGCGCCGCCGAACGGCGCCCACACGATTAGATATCTAACATCGCCATGACTTCCTGAGGGTAGCGCAAGCCCGCGGTTGCATGGCTGGGGAACATGGCATCCAGCGCCGCCAATTCAGCCGGGGTGAGGAGGATCGATGCACCTGCTACGTTCTCTTCCAGGTATTTGCGCTGCTTGGTCCCTGGAATTGGGACAATGTAGTCACCCTGGGCCATTACCCATGCCAATGCCAACTGCCCAGCCGTGACGCCTTTGTCTGCCGCCAGAGTTTGAACCTGATGCACCAATTGCAGGTTTTTCGCGAAATTCTCACCCTGGAAGCGCGGGTTGAAGCGGCGATAATCGTTCGCGCCGAAATCATCCGGGCTTTTCAGTGCTCCGGTGAGAAAGCCGCGGCCGAGGGGGCTGTATGGCACGAATGCGATGCCCAGGCGCCGGCAGGCGGCGAGGCAGCCGTTGTCTTCCTGGTCACGGCTCCATAGCGAATACTCGCTTTGCAGGGCACTGATGGGGTGGACTTTATGTGCCCGCTCCAATGTCGCGGCCGATGCTTCGCTCAGGCCCAGGTAGCGCACCTTGCCCTGCGTCACCAGCTCGGCCATGGCGCCGACGGTTTCCTCAATGGCTACCTCCGGATCGATGCGGTGCTGGTAGTACAGGTCCAGGGTTTCCACGCCCAAGCGCTGCAACGTGCCGTTGATGGCGTCGCGGATGTAGTCGGGCCGGCCATTCACGCCGCGCAGTGCCGGGTTCGTCGGATCGCGGACGATGCCGAACTTGCTGGCCAGGAACACCTGGTTGCGCTTGCCGGCAATGGCTTTGCCAATCAGTTGTTCATTGGTATGAGGGCCATATATGTCGGCGGTGTCGAGGAAGTTGACGCCTAATTCCAAGGCCCGGTGCAAGGTTGCGGTGGCTTCACGGGTATCAATGCCGGGACTATAGAAATCGCTCATGCCCATGCAGCCAAGGCCGATGGCGGAAACAAGGGGGCCGTTTTTACCGAGTTGACGTGTGTGCATGGCAGTTGCTCCTGAAGGTGAAGGCACAGTGTGACGCTCGACAAAAACGGGATAAACCGGTTAGAAACGCTATCAGTATTCGCAATATCTAAATAATCCCCTGAGGAAGCGCCCTTTGGACCGATTCAACGCCATGCGCGTGTTTACCCGAATCGTGGAGTTGGGCGGGTTTGCCAAGGCCGCCGACAGCCTGCAAGTGCCCCGCGCCTCGGCGACGGTTCTGATCAAGCAACTGGAAGCGCACCTCGGTGTTCAACTGTTGCAGCGCACCACGCGCCAAGTCAGCCCGACCCTGGACGGCGCCGCCTACTACCAACGCTGTGTGCAATTGCTGGCCGACCTGGAAGAAACGGAGGCGGTATTTTCCGCTCGGCGCCAGAACCCCCGTGGCACGCTGAGCATTGATATGCCCTCGGGCATCGGTCGCCTGATCGTGATCCCAGCATTGCCTACGTTCACTGCGCTGTACCCGCAGATCGAGCTGGAAATCGGCCTTAACGACCGCCCGGTGGATTTGATCCGCGAGGGAGTCGATTGCGTCTTGCGCGGCGGCCCGGCCCTGGATGAATCGCTGGTGGCGCGGCCGCTGGCGATGATGGATCAGTTGACCCTGGCCAGCCCCAACTACCTTGAACACATGGGCATGCCCAGCAGCCTGGATGACCTCGGCCGGCATCAGATGGTCGAATACCTCTCCAGCGCCAGCGGCAAACGCTTTGGCCTGGAGTTCCAGATCGGCACCGAGCTGCGTCAGGTCCACTTGCCGAAACGCATCGCTGTCAACAGTTCCGACGGTTATTTCGCCGCGTGCGAGGCCGGCTACGGGCTGATCCAGGCGCCGCATTACCACGCCATGCGCCAGCTAGCGGCGGGCACCTTGGTGCAGGTGCTGCCGCAGCTGGCCGTGCCGAAAATGGCGTTGACCGCGCTGTACCCGCCACACCGCCAGCTGTCACAGCGGGTGCGTGTGTTTGTCGATTGGCTGGTGCAGCTGTGTGCTCGCCCAGGCACGGGGTTGCAACGCTAGGCCTGCGCCCTGCGATAGGCGCCAGGCTGCTGCCCGGTGACTTTATGAAACGCCCGTGTAAAGGCCGCCACCGATTGGTAGCCTACCGCCAGCGACACCTGGGCGACGGTCTGGTCTCGCTTGAACAGCTGGCAGGCGTGACGCATACGGATCATCAGCAGCACCTGGCCCGGTGACTGGCCGCACAGTTCATTGAAGCGTTTGAAAAATGCCGAACGTGACAGCCCGGCGCAGGCAGCCATGTCTTCGAGGGTCCAGGGCTCGGCTGGGCGTGCGATCAGTTGTTCCAGCAACTGCGCGAATGCAGGTGTGCGGCCCAGCGCCGCCAGGCCGCCCAGTCCAGTGTTATCGATGACCTGCTGGCGCAGTACATACAGGAACAGCAAGTGGCACAGGCGTTCCAGCAATGCCGAAGAGGGCGCGGGCGTGCGGTTGCACTCTTGCAGGATCAACTCGAAAAGATTGCGTGCAGCGGTCAGCGACGGATCGCCGGCACGCAGGATGATCCAGCTGGGCAGGGTATCGACAATCAGCGTCGACAGGCCGGATTGGAAATGAAAGAAACCGCAGACTAATCCCACACCATCCGTGGCGTTGCTGTCCAGGGCCTGCATCGGACGGCGTGGGCATTCCTGGGCGCCGGCTGCCGTGGCGTCCCCGGACAGTCGATAAGCAAAGTCGCGCAACAGAAACACCGCGTCACCATTATTCAAGTGCTGAGGCGTTGGATCGCCGTCGATATGCAGCCAGCACTCACCCTGCACAATCAAATGGAAGCTCGCCTGGGCCAGGCCGTGGGTGCTTGCGTGCCAGTCGCCACAATAGCGACCCACGTGAAACAGACTGGTGTTGAGTTCGAGGCTATCTAATAACCAGTCGACAAGAACATTGGACGAATTCATCTAATGGAAAGACTCAAGAGCAAGTAATCGCTACTTTAGCCTATTGAGCGATTTTTTTAGAACCAACAGACTGGGGCATTAGATCCCACTAGGAGACCTCGCCATGTCCCGCGTACCGTTACTGACCCCCGAAACCGCCCCGGAAGCGGCCAGGCCCTTCCTTGAAAACGCGCTGAAAGGCTCGGGTTTTATCCCGAATCTGCTGGGCGTCCTGGCCAACGCACCGGCTGCGCTTGAGACCTATATCACCGTCTCCGGCTTGAACGCCAAGGCAGAACTGAGCCTGGCCGACCGCGAAGTGGTGCAACTGATTGCCGCCACCAGCCATGGCTGCGATTTCTGCGTGGCCGGTCACACTGCCGTGGCGCGCAACAAAGCCAAGCTGCCTGAAGACGTGATCGAGGCCTTGCGCCGGCGTGGTGAGCTACCGGACGCTCGCTATGAGACACTCGCCGCTTTTACCCGGGAAGTGATCGCCACTCGTGGTGATGTCAGTGATGCCGGCTTTGAGGCGTTCCGCGCTGCGGGCTACACCGACGGGCACGCGCTGGAAGTCATCTTGGGCGTGAGCCTGGCAACCCTGTGCAACTTCGCCAACGTGTTTGCCCGCACCCCGCTGAACCCGGAGCTGGCGCAATACCGTTGGGAAAAACCGGCAAGCTGAAGCGGCCTTGGTCCACCTGCTGTAATAAGGAGATACATGAATGCTTGACCCAATCTTGAGCCGTTGGCTCGATGTTCAAGCGCAGGCCCTGGACGTGGGCAGTTGCGATCCACAGGAAGTGCTGCCACGCCTGGCAGAGGCCAATATTCTGAAAATCGGCGTGCCCACCCAATTGGGCGGCCTGGGCGGTGATGTGGCAGGTGCGGTCGAGGCCATTGCCAATGTTGCCAGCCATTCCCTGGCGGCTGCGTTTGTATGCTGGGGCCAGCGCTCGTTTATCGAGTATTTGTTGCAGAGCCCGAATGAACGGTTGCGCGAGCAGCTGATGCCGGACCTGCTCAGTGGCAAGTTGGCCGGGGCAACCGGGCTGTCGAATGCAATGAAGTTCATATCGGGCATCGAGGCGTTGCAGATCAGCGCCGAGCCCAACGAGCATGGGTGGACGCTCAATGGTCGCTTGCATTGGGTGACCAACCTGCGCAAGAACGGGTTTGTCGCGGCAGCGGCCATTGAGCATGCAGGAGGCGGCACGCCGTTTATCCTGGCGATCCCGGATTCGGTGGCAGGCTTGCAGCGTTCCCGAGACCTGGAGCTGCTCGGGCTGCAATCAAGCAATACCGCAGCGCTTGGCCTGGAAGGCGTGGAGTTGAGCCGCGACTGGTTGCTGCATGAAGATGCGCGCAAGTTCCTGCCGGCCGTGCGCCCGGCGTTCCTGGGCTTGCAGTGCGGCATGTCGATTGGCCTGGCCCGCCGTTCACTGGCTGAGGTGGCCCACCACCTGGGCGCTAGTCGTACGGTATTGCGTGAAGAGTTGGAAGCATTGCGCCTGACGCTGGATCATCTGGTCACCGAGCTCAAGGCTGGCTTGCTGGCCGGGCGCTTCGCCGCCGACCCTGTGCCCTTGTTCAAATTGCGTATCGCCCTGGCCGAAACGGCCGCCGGCGCCGTGCAGCTTGAGCTGCAAGCCAGCGGTGGCAAGGCTTACCTGACCGCACATGGCAGCGGCTTTGCCCGGCGCTGGCGCGAATCGGCGTTCGTGCCAATTGTGACGCCAAGCCTGGTGCAATTGCGCACCGAGTTGCATCGCCAGGGCCAGCTATGAGCCATGCGGTCATGACGGCCCAGGGAATTTGCCTGGGGTATGCCAGCGGGCCGGTGCTGCAAGGCTTCGACTTGCAGCTGCAACCGGGCGAAGTGGTATCGATCCTCGGTCCCAGCGGCGTGGGAAAATCCAGCCTGTTGCGCGTGCTTGCCGGTTTGCAGGTGGCCCAGGGTGGCAGTGTGCAGGTCTTGGGCGAGCCACTGCGCGGTCCCCATCCCAGGGTGGCGGTGGCGTTTCAAGACCCGAGCCTGTTGCCATGGTTGAACCTGGAAAAGAATGTGGCTTTCGGCCTGGATTTCGCCCGCCAGCCGCACCTGGCCACAGAAGAGCGACGCCACCGCGTCGACCGTGCGATTGCCGCCGTTGGCCTGGAGCATGCGCGGCAACAGTTCCCTGCGCAGCTGTCCGGCGGCATGGCTCAGCGCACGGCGCTGGCCCGCTGCCTGGCGCGTCAGCCCCAGGTGTTGCTCCTCGATGAGCCCTTCGGCGCGTTGGATGAAGTGACCCGCGCCGATATGCAGCACCTGTTGCTCAAGGTCAATCGTGAGCAAGGTTCGGCGGCGGTACTGATCACCCACGATATCGATGAGGCACTGCTGCTGTCCGACCGCATCCTACTCCTGGGCAACCGCCCGGCGCGGACCCTGGGCGAATGGCATATTGACCTGCCACAACCGCGAGATGAACAGGTCGAGGCCATCGGCGCGCTGCGTATCGATATTCTTAAAACCTTACGGCAGGCGAGCCGCACTCAACCCAACCCCTTGGAACAACAGGAGCTTAGCCATGTGTCTGGATGACTTGACCCACTCGCGCCGTGACTTTCTCAAACTGTCTGCCGTGCTCAGTGCTGCCGGCGCCTTGCCGCTGTTGAGCAGCCTGCAGGCCCGTGCCGCCAATGAGCCTGACGCGCCGGTACGCATCGGTTACTTGCCGATCACCGACGCCACGCCGCTGCTGGTTGCGCACAATAATGGCCTGTTCGAAGCCGAAGGCATCAAGGCTGAACGCCCGGTACTGCTACGTAGTTGGGCCCAGGTGATCGAGGCGTTTATTTCGGGCCAGGTCAACGTGATTCACCTGCTGTCGCCGATGACCGTGTGGGCGCGCTACGGCAGCAAGGTGCCGGCCAAGGTCGTGGCGTGGAACCATGTCGGCGGTTCGGGCTTGACCGTATCGCCAGGTATCACCGACGTGAAGCAATTGGGCGGCAAGTCGGTGGCTATTCCGTTCTGGTATTCGATCCATAACGTGGTGGTGCAGCAACTGTTCCGCGACAATGGCCTCACGCCGGTCAGCCGTGCGACCGGCGGCGCGATTGCCGCCAATGAAGTCAACCTGATCGTATTGCCGCCGTCGGACATGCCGCCTGCGCTGGCCAGCAAGCGCATCGACGGCTACATCGTCGCCGAGCCGTTCAATGCCCTGGCGGAGAACCTCAAGGTCGGTCGTGTGCAGCGCTTTACTGGCGACGTCTGGCGCAACCACGCGTGCTGCGTAGTGTTCATGCACGAACATGACCTGACCAACCGCCCGGAGTGGTCGCAGAAGGTAGTGAACGCCATCGTCAAGGCCCAGGTATGGACCCGGGACAACCGCGAAGAGGCGGTGAAGTTGTTGTCCAAGGACGGCCCGAACCGTTACACGCCACATGCCGAGCCGGTGTTGAGCAAAGTCCTGGCCCCGGCTGCCAGCGACCGCGCTGGCTACCTCGCGGACGGTGCGATCCAGCACGCCAATTGGGACGAACACCGCATCGACTTCCAGCCTTACCCATTCCCCAGCTATACCGAGGAACTGGTCAGGCGCCTGAAAGACACGCTGATCGAAGGCGACAAGAAATTTCTCGCCGACCTTGATCCGGCCTTCGTCGCCAAGGATCTGGTGGACGACCGTTTCGTCCGTCATGCGATCGAAGCAGTGGGTGGCATGAAGACGTTCGGCTTGCCGGACGGTTATGAGCGGCACGAGGAGATTGGCGTTTGAACAACGGCAAAACCGTCGTGTGGCCAGGTTGGCTGCTCGGTATCAGTGGCTTGGCAGGCTTGTTGGTGTTGTGGTGGCTGGGGGTGAAGGTGTTTGGCGAGGCCGATGGTTTGTCGGCGCGCTTTTCCCTGGCGTCCACCGCCAGCAGCCTATGGGAATTGCTTGGGCGCAGCGAGTTGTATCTGCATATCGCGGTGAGCCTCAAGCGTATCGTTGTAGGGTTGTTCCTGGCGCTGTTGGTGGGCGTACCCTTGGGGCTGCTGGTAGGCAGTTCGCGTAACCTGGAGGCGGCGACTACACCGGCCTTCCAGTTTCTGCGGATGATCTCGCCACTGTCCTGGATGCCTATCGTGGTGATGCTGATGGGGGTAGGGGACCAGCCCATCTACTTCCTGCTGGCCTTCGCTGCCGTATGGCCGATCATGCTCAACACCGCAGCTGGCGTGCGTCAGCTGGACCCGCGCTGGTTGCAGTTGAGTAAAAGCTTGAGTGCCACACGTTGGGAAACGCTGCGCCGGGTCATCATTCCGGGCGTGGTCGGGCATGTGCTGACTGGCGTGCGCCTGGCAATTGGCATCTTGTGGATCGTACTGGTGCCATGCGAAATGCTTGGGGTCAGTGCAGGGCTTGGCTATTACATCCTCGATACCCGCGACCGCCTTGCGTATTCGGAATTGATGGCGATGGTTGTGTTAATCGGGTTGCTGGGGTTTGCCCTGGATGCGTTTGCGCGATGGCTGCATCAGCGATGGGTGCACGCGAGTTGAACGCCAAGGGAGCCAAAGCGAATCATCGGCTGTAACATAACCCTCCCTGTAGGATCGAGCTTGTTCGCGTCTACGGGGAAGTAATCTTGTTACATATCCAAGGTCCAGGAACCCGTCATGACCCAAAAGCAACGCTTGAAATATTCGATCCTGATTTCCCTGGTAGTGCTGGCGTCGATGTTTGGCCTGTCCTACCTGCAGAATATCGGGGTGATCAGCGAAAAAACTTTCCAGTACCTGGCCATTGCGATTGCCGTGGTGGTCGTGGTGATCAACGGCATCATGCGCCGCAAGGTCAAGCCCAACTTCTGAGTCAGGCCCGATCCTCGAGCACTTTGGCAGCCTCTTCATGGAGGCTGTAGCTCTTGTCGGCATTCAATGTGATCACGCCCTCGCTGCACAGACGCTTGAGCACCTCTCGCACACTGAGAAACGACAACGGGATGCCCAGCTCCAGCAAATGGCTGTGCACACCCCGCACCCCCAGCGTGCGCTGGTTGTCGGCAGCGGTGAGGAGGGCGTCGATGACCTTCAGCCGAATCAGGCTGGTGCGCAAACCGAAACACTTGAGCAAATGGCGGATGCGCTGGTTGCCCTGCTGTTCGGGCAGCTTGCCGAACGCTTGTGTGCTATTGCCGAAGCTGGAATCGGCAGTCGGTGAATGTCCATCCGTGGGCACTTGCGGGTTATACATGCATAAACTCCTTTTCAGAGCCGGATCAGAAAAAGATGGCGCTCTTAAGTAATAAGACGAACGAGGGGCGCAAATCATGAAACGGTGGATGTAGAAAATTTGTCGGTATCGGATTGGACACACCTCGACCGCCACTGATAATCGTCTCTGCCGACTAAATTACTCCTGGCTATTCGCGTTCTTACGGTGGGGTAACCATCCCTCGTAAGGGTGTTCAATTTGACTGTGGAGTCGGTGTGATTATTTCCAACGGGTTGTCCAGGGTAGGTGTGGCAGGGCTGTTGCTGGGGGTGAGCCTGGCCGCATCGGCACGGGAACCAGTAACGCAGGCGTCGGCGGATATCCGCCGTACCAGTTACGGTGTACCGCATATTCGCGCTAACGATGAGCGTGGCCTGGGAGTTGGTATCGGGTACGCCTATGCCCAGGACAACTTGTGCTTGCTGGCTAATGAAATAGTGACGGTCAATGGCGAGCGCGCCAAGTTTTTCGGCCCGGAACAAGCCACCCTGGAAGAGCGCAACAACCTCGCCAGCGATGTGTTCTTCGCCTGGCTGAATAACCCCGAAGCGGTGGCCTCCTTCTGGAAAGCGCAAACCCCGGAGCTGCAACAGCGCATCCAAGGCTACGTGGCCGGCTATAACCGTTATCTCAAGGAGCAGGGCGCCCCGGCACAATGCCAGGCAGCCTGGGTTCGGCCATTGGTGGTTGAAGATCTTGTGAAGTTGACCCGCAGGCTATTGGCGGAAGGGGGTGTCGGCCAATTCGCCGAAGCCTTGGTGGGGGCTACACCGCCTCAAGCCATCGCCAGTGTGCAACCCAGTGCCAAAGCCTTTGAACTGGCCGCCGCCAGCCAGCAGCGCTTCACCCTGGACCGAGGCAGCAATGCCGTCGCCGTCGGCCGTGACCGTTCCTTCAATGGCCGTGGCATGCTGCTGGCCAACCCGCACTTCCCCTGGGTAGGCGGCATGCGCTTTTACGAGATGCACCTGACCATCCCCGGGCAGCTGGATGTGATGGGCGCTGCCTTGCCGGGCCTGCCGGTGGTAAATATCGGTTTCAACCAGCATGTGGCGTGGACGCATACCGTGGATACGTCCAAGCATTTCACCCTGTACCGCCTGACCCTCGATCCCAAGGACTCCACCCGTTACCTGCTGGACGGCAACTCCATCCCCCTGGACAAGACGACCGTGACGGTGCAGGTCAAGCAAGCTGACGGCAGCCTCAAGGACGTGACCCATACGGTCTACAGTTCGCAGTTCGGCCCCGTTGTGCAATGGCCGGGCAAGCTCGACTGGGACAGCCACTACGCCTTCAGCCTGCGCGATGCCAACCTGGGTAACGACCGGGTGCTGCAACAGTGGTACGCCATGAACCGCGCCGGCAGCCTCAAGGAACTGCAAACCTCGGTACACACCCTGCAAGGCATTCCCTGGGTCAATACCCTGGCCGCCGATGACCAGGGCCAAAGCCTGTACATGAACCTGTCGGTGGTGCCCAACGTCAGCGCCGCCAAGCTCGCCCAATGCAGCGACCCGCGGGCCGGCCTGCAAATGATCATGCTCGACGGCGCTCACAGCGCCTGCGCCTGGGACATCGACCCGCGCGCTGCCCAGGCCGGCATCTTCCCGGCCGACCAGTTGCCACAGCTGCAGCGCACCGACTATGTGCAGCACTCTAACGATTCCGCCTGGATGGCCAACCCCAAGGCGCCGTTGACAGGCTTCTCGCCGGTGATCAGCCAGGACAACATCGGCCTCGGCCCACGCGCCCGCTTTGCCATCCAACGCCTGCAGTCCCTGGACAAACACCCCATCAGCGTTGCAGACCTGCAAAACATGGTCATGGACAACCAGGTGTATCTGGCGGGCCAAGTCATGCCCGACCTGCTGGCGTTCTGCGCCAAACACCTGGGCGCCGACGCCGCTGCGCTACAACCGCTGTGTGCCAGCCTGAAAGACTGGGACCAGCACGCCAACCTCGACAGCGGCGTGGGCCTGGTGCACTTCATCAACCTGATGCAGCACCTGCAGCAAATCCCCGACGCCTGGCGCGTGGCCTTCGACCCGGCCCGCCCTCTGACCACCCCAACCGGCCTCGCCATCGACCGCGCCCCCGTTGCCAAGGCCCTGCGTGAAGCCATGTTGGCCTCCAGTGCAGAGGTCAACAAGCTTGGCCTGAAGCGCTGGGGCGATATCCAAGTCTCCGGCCAAATCCCCATCCACGGCGGCCCGCAGGAACTGGGTATCTACAACGCCATGCAAACCGTGCCCCGCGCCGACGGCAAACGCGAAGTCGTCAGCGGCACCAGCTACCTGCAAATCGTCACCTTCGACGACAAAGGTCCCAACGCGGTAGGCGTGCTGGCGTTTTCCGAATCCAGCAACCCAGCGTCCAACTACTCAAAGGACCAGACCCAAGCCTTCTCCGAGAAAAAACTGCGCCCACTGCCGTTCACTGACGCCCAGATCAAGGCCGATCCACAGTACCAAGTCCAGGCAGTGAAGGAGTAGGGCAGGCATGCAACCCCTTGATGCCAAGGCAGAATATTTTTTGAAATCAAGGGGTTGCAGGCATAGGCAAATGAGTACATAATGGCGCCCATCGAACGCAATGAAGCATTAAAAACTTCAATGTATTCAATGATTTAGAGTAGAGGCAAGCTTCACATAGCCCACTCAAGTTTGTATGCGGTGAATGTCAGCAGCAAGGGCATTGATCGTTTGAGGCCGAGTAGCAAAATGGTTATGCAGCGGATTGCAAATCCGCCTACGCCGGTTCGATTCCGACCTCGGCCTCCACTCTTAAAGCCCCGTAGATCAATGGTCTACGGGGTTTTTTATTGCCTGCGATTTGGGATCGTTTCCGCAACTTTTAGTATCGTTTCCGCAACCCCCGCAATATTTGGAAGCTTTGGGGGTTGTGAAACGTACCTGGCGCGGGAAGGTTTTGAGGTGTTATTTCGTAGGTTTGACGATCTCGCCAACTCTGCGATAGACCTTCTTGGTCATCTCTTCGGTGCTGTGGCCAAGCAAGCGGCTGGCGTGTGTTAACTCGATCTCGCTAGCAGCCTTCGGTCGTATATCCTTGAACTGGAACTGGCGGATCAGCACGGCCAGCGCGTTGTCGCCAGCAGCGCCTGCCTTGATTGCTGCATTCTCGCGCGCGTCGTCCCAGCGATTGCGTAGCATCTGCTGGCTCATACGGAGCCCGGACGTGTTAGTGATCAGTCGCGATGTTTTTATGCCGTTGAGCGCACGACGCTCTTGCAGGTCATTGATGAAGGCGCTGAGCCCAGACTGCACACCTTCATCTTCCAGGCGCAGGCGAAGCTTCTTCGCAGTTTTTCCCTGCTTGACCATTAAGAACCCGGCGTTCAGATCGGTGGTGGCAACTGCGAGCACGTCCGCAGGGCGCTGCCCGGTCAAGTAGGCTAAGTCCATGGCATCCTTGAGTTCCTGCACGGCTGCATCGTAAACCGCATTCCACACGATATCGCCGGCGTAATAGTCCCGTGGAGTCTCTTTGTTGCGGCGAACACCGAAGCAAGGGTTGGCGTTGCTGGTCAGGCCCCACTCACGGGCTATCGTGAACATATGCGATAGCAGCGCGATTTCACGGTTGGCCCTGACTTTTGCAGTCCTGGCGTCCCGGTACTGCGCAACTACCTGGGGCGTTATAGAATCAATGGGGGCTTTTTCAAACGCTTTCCTGAGTTGCTTGAGTTCTTTCATGTTGTCGGACTGGGTGCGCAGCCCCTTGGTGGGGATGATCTCCTTCACGTACCTATCGAACAAAAAGCCCAGCAAGTGGCTGGGCTTCGGTGGCGCTCGTCGCTCCAGCCTGGCCCATTCCACTTTTGCCTGGTCGAGGTCGCCGCCCAGGGGAATCTCTTTACGTTTGCCGTTGGCGTCCCTGCCATTGTAGTAATACCCCGTCCATATCTTGCCGCTCTTGAGTGTGGCATTGCGGCGGATCATGCGCGGTGGCAGGTCCAGATTGGCTGCATTTTTCCTTCGCATTGGTCAGCTCACATTCGCCAGGTCGAGCGTCCAGGTTTCTGCCGCTGGGTTCACGGCAGAGGGCGTTACGCCTGCAAGCTTCATTCGGGCATACACGCGGCCCACGATCGGGCGACGGGCACCGGTCAGAACATGCTCCCAGTGATTTTCGTTCAACCACTGAATTTGCTTGGACGGGATCTGATAGCCGGTGATGGTGGCTAGCTCTTCGTCGGCCAGGGTCTCGCTTTGGAATTCCATCTTGTAGTGGGAAGTGGTGTTGTTCATGGCAAGTCCCTCAGTCGCCACAGAAGCAGGCTATCGCTTCGTCGTGGTCGGCGAACATGTCGAATTGGGTGTCGGAGTAGTCGATCATTTGCTGATAGCTTGGGCGGTCGAAGCGGAAGCGGGCACCGTCGCCGGTGAACTTGCCGCCTGATACCACCTCGCTTTCCATCCTTGCCCACCACAATGCTTTAGGGCGGTCGCTTGCGATGATCGAATAGACCTGCTTGGCGCCCTTGAGAAAGCACAGGTCACAGTTCCCCTCCAGCGTTCTACCGTTGATCGTCGGTAGCATCAGGTCGAACGGTTGGGCGGCCCAGAACTCCGTCACGTCCTGCACGCCGACACCGGCATCAGCCAAAGGCATGGCCATCGAAGCCCATTTGCTTTCGCTGGTACTTTTCCGGGTTCGGATCTTTGCCACCCGGCGCGGCTCATCGGCCCGTATTCCGGTCATCATGTCTACCGGCGCCTCCTCGGTCGAAAGGCCCAGGCTGCGCAGGTACTTGTGGATGATCCTGATCTTGAGATCGATGGTGCAGAACCTGGTGACCGGGTTGGGCAGGTACTTGCGTTTGCGGATTAGCGCTTCGAATGGTTCGCCCTGGCGGCTGGCAGTGGCGTAATCCACCACTGCAAAGCCCGCGTCGTTGTCTCGAAACTCCAGCCAAACAATCTGCACTGCCCAGCGCTCTGCGCACTCCCTAACGAACTCCAGGGTGGCTGGATGTTCCTTCCCCGTATTGGCAAAGGTGACAACCAGATCGTTCAAGTCGGCGTTGTTCTCCAGTACCTGATGAAGCATGTAGGCGCTCGTGCGGCCGCCGGAGAAACTCACAACAGTTGGTCCAGTCAATGCGTAATGTCCGGGCAGGTGGCGTACTGCGCTGGTCATGCTGCCTCCCGCTGTTGCAGGGTGATTTGCCATGGGTCGTTCGCCATGGCGATGGCGCACATCGGCGGCGGGCTGACACTGTTTCCACACATGTGGACCTGCTGCGTGATGGTGAGGGGC
Source organism: Pseudomonas synxantha (assembly GCF_900105675.1). NCBI lineage: Bacteria > Pseudomonadati > Pseudomonadota > Gammaproteobacteria > Pseudomonadales > Pseudomonadaceae > Pseudomonas > Pseudomonas synxantha. The sequence goes on from NZ_LT629786.1 coordinate 2,018,682, forward strand.
TTGCCGTCGACGCCGTGACTGATGATGTAGTCGGCGGGGAAGCCCTGGGCCTTGTACAGCTCTGGCGGCTTGAGCATCCGCAGGCAGATATCGACGATCACGTAGGGAGTTCCCTGAACCATCACTGTTACCAGGGCCAGGCGGTCCTTGGTGGTGATGGTGGGAGCCGGTGTGTCACAGGCGCTTGTGTTCTCGGTGCCGTAGTAGCTGATCAGGAAGGCTGCAACGCGCAGGGCGCCAGCTTCATGCTCCGGTGAGAGTGTGAGTGACACTAGGGAACTCTTGCCGCCGCCACCAGCTGTGATCGTGGGAGCGGGCTCTTCCAATCCCTGCCCAACACTGCCACCGAATGCCCGCTCCATGAATGCGCTGACCAGCCCGTGGTGCTGGCCGCCGGCGCTGACAGTGTGCAGTGGGTCGTCCAAGTCACGCGCATCGCAGTTGCCGCGCAGATGCACCAGGTTCGCCGCCACCAGCTGCTGCTGGCTGCCGGTATTCGTGACCGTGGTCATTGGGTCTTCGATGCTCTTCGCGTCGGTGGTGTTAAAGCCACCATTCATTTGCGCCATGAAAACGGTGGAGATTCCCATCGCATGTGCTGCACCGGCCGCGCGCTGGTAATTGCCGCCGCTGGTAATTGTTGGCAGTGGCTCGGCGATAGACTTACCCGCATCGTTGAAACGAAACTTCACCAGGTGCGCAGCAGCAAGGGCGTATTTGCCGCCTGAGGCCATGATGGTCCCAAGTGGCTGCCCCATATCTGCGGTTCGTGGGGCTGCGCCCGGCTTGTCGCCGTTACCAAGCTGCACCAGTGTGGCCGCCGCGACTGAGTGCCCGCCGCTGGCGGTCACGGTTCCAAGTGGGTCGGCCGCCGACTTGCTGCCAATTCCCCAGCGTTGAGCGCTGCCTGGCTGGCCTTCGCCATGGGCGGCTGTGACCATCACCGGGCTGATCAGCGTGAGTTCGCCACGGTTCGCGCAGGTGATGGTTGGTAGCGGGTCAAGCGGGTCATTGATTCGATCGCTGCCCTGGTGCGTTGCTGGTGCGATGATTGGGCTGACCACCGAGAAGGCGCCGCCCTTTGGGTAGGAGGTGATGGTGCGCAGCGGCTCGTCGGCTGACTGCACTGCATACCCTGACCAGTTGGCAATCGGCACAATGAACGGCGCCGGGTTGTCGATTACGAATTTCTTCATGCCCTTGGCTACGCGCCGTAGCGTGGCGTCGGCCAGATCCTTCTTGCGCCCGAAAATGCTTTTGCCCAGGTCTGTGAAGTCGATGCAGTCAGCGGCGGTCTTCCACTTCTGCTGGCCCTTGGCGGGGTTCTTCGCATGGGTTTGTGCAGGCCAGACCACCGGCTGTCCATCGCACCGGGCAATCATAAACAGGCGCTCCCTGCTGGTGGGCGCGCCGAAGTCGCACGCCTTGATCACCTTCCATTCCACTACATAGCCCATGCCTTCCAGCAGGGCCACAAAACGGCGCCAGGTACGGCCACGTTGTTTCGGATCTGGAACCAGGAACTGATTCGATACCGGCACTTGTTCGCCAGGGGCGGCGATCCGGTTGGTGGTCTTTCCTTTCTTGGTCGGGTGTGGAACCTGATCGAGCGTCACAACGCGGCCGGTGGCCTTGTCGCGCTTGGCGATCAGCCGGCCCCATTGCAGAATCTGTTTCACGTTCTCCAGGCTGATCACTCGGGGTCGTTTCTTGCCTCCCCACTTGAGGCCGATCCACGACAGGTTGCGGATCTCGCGCTTGCGTGGTTGGCCTCCTGCGGCCTGGCTGTGGTGCGTACAGTCCGGCGACATGTGGAACCAGCCCACGGCCTTGCCGTTGCACTCGGTGTCGGGGTCGCCTTCAAACACGTCGGTTGTGTAATGCATGGCGCCTGGGTGGTTCATGGTGTGCATGCTGATGGCGTGCGGGTTGTGGTTCTTTGCGACGTTGACAGGACGGCCCAGGCCCATTTCGAGGCCTGTACCGGCGCCGCCGCCGCCACAGAAGAAGTCCACGACGATTTCATCGTCCTGGGCGTTAAAGCCCAGGCCGTACTGGGTTTTGAAGTCAAACGGCTGCTTTTTGAGGGAGGTCATGTTGCATCCCTCGCCACTGATTGAGTTGGGTAGGCTGACACCCACATTTTCGCGGCGAAGGCGATCAGGTCTCGCTGTTGTTTGGTTGCCTTGATGACCATTGTTTCGGTGCCGGGGAATGCTTGCCATGTTTCCACTGCTAGACGCAGCGTCGTGCCTACGTTGGTCAGCAGCTCATGATCTGCAAAAGTGCAGACTGACTGCGCCCGAGCTTGTGCTGCGTGGCGGAGTTTGATTTGGTTCCGGAGGTCATGCCTCAAGGCTTGAACTTCTTGATCATGGAGTTCATTTTTGCCATTTAAGCCCTTTGCAAGGCCGCGGGCGTAAGCTTTCTGGCTGGCCTTGATCAGGTGGAACGCAGTTGCGAGCCAGCCGATTAACAAGCCAATTACGATGATGGTGGTTTCGGTTTGCATGTGCTGTATGCCTCGTTAGAGCCCGCCGCCGGACAGTTTTGGTGAGAGGACGGCGACGGGGTGTTGCAGGGAGTTAGTTAGAACGTGGCTTCGTAGAGCGGCACGTCGTTAATGGCGCCTTCGATCTTGGCGCGCACAGCGTTGTATGCTTCCTCAAGCACCTTGTCTGCGCGTACCAGTTCAAACCACATCGTCAGGCGGCCTTCCTGAATCCGATAACGGAAGCGGGCTGGCACGCAGAACATTTCACCGCCCAGGAATGGTTTGAGCGCGATGAAAAACTCTTCCGGGATGCGTAGCTGTCCTGCCTCGCCGGCGCGCCCCTCGATCTCTTCGTTGTAGGTCAGCTGAACCTGCCCATTGTCGAGGCGGGTGCCTTGGCGGAACGTGATGTTCTTTTTGGCTTCCAGGGTGCGGCTGATTTCCAACATGTCTGCGGCGCTGGGGCTATTGTTTTGCTCAGGGTGGTGGGTGATGTCCTTCACGTTGTCTTCAATGAATTCGGCGAAGGTGGCTTGGTCCATGCGCTTGCGGTCTTTGTCTTTCCAGTTGCCCCATTCAACGGTGGTCGGGCAGCGGTACGTTGCGACGTGATCGCGCCAGGCAGGTGCGGCCGGGTCGTGATAGTCGATGACGGCAGTGAAGGTGCGGCCTTCGGGGCCGTTGCAAAACACGGCGGTGGCCTGAGTGGCGAAGCGGTTCACGTAACTGATGAACGATTCGGCGTCGAGTACCGTGAGCTTCTGCTTGATGCGTGATGGCGCAGGCAGAAGGTTTTCCAGGCTTTCGATATTTACACCGTTCGGTACGAGTGCAAGTGGCGCGGGAATGCCTGGGACTTCCATTGGCTTGCCGAGAGATTGAGCCAGGGTGACCAGGTGCTGTAGGGCTTGTTGCATTGGATGTGCTCCAGTGGTTTGCGATTTGGTGAGAGGTTGGTGCTACGGCTGTTACTGGCTGACCTGGCGCAAGGCACCGGGCGCCGGATCGTCCTCGACGCGACGCAGCGGGATTTCCTGCTGGCGCGGGTCGCGGCGGGTGATGTTGCCTTCAGGCGTGAGGAAGAACAGGGACGTACCGCGAGCCAGAACAGGCTCTTTGGTCTTGACGTCGGCCTTCACCGTCATCTGGCCGCCGCCATCAGGCTTGTAAGTGAGCTTTATGGTCAGGTCGCCGCCCTTGCCGGTCATGCGGATGGCGTCGATCAGGCTGTGCTGGGCCTCGGTGAGTTCGTCCAGCAGGCCACCGGCTTCGATGTCGCGCAGGGTGTCCATAAAGGGGCGTGCTTTGGTGCTCATGTGCTGTGCCTCATTGGGTTGTTGCCCCTGGTCGGCAGGGGCTACCGTTTGAATCAGGCCGCTTGGCTCGTCGCCTGGGCGTCGAGGTAGTCGGCAAGGTCGTGCAGATAAACGACAGGCTTGGCGCGTACGGAGCAGTGCAGGCGCTTGACCACCAGCGCGATCCGGCCTGCCTTGATTTCGTTGAGCAGGTGGCGGTCGGTGCGGATGTGCGTGAAGTACTGCTCACGCACGGCGGTCAAGCTTGGGCACGGCGTAGCGAACTGGCGCCGGAGTTGTTCCAGGGTGGTGGTCACGCGGATTCCTCCCCATGCCCCTCCTTTCGGGGCACCAGCTTGAGGCGGATCAGTTCGGCAAGACCTTCTTTGCTCTTGCCCTTGGCCGCTGCCAGGACGTTGCCCTTGGCGTCGGCCACTACAGCGCCGTAGGGGTATTCCGGGCACTTGACCGGTGTCACGTAGGCGACTTGGCCGTCGGCGATCACGGCGTCAACGCAGCGGAACACTTCGGCAAGTTCCACCGACACGCAAGGCAATGCCTCCAGCAATGCGACAGCTTCGGCTGATGCGCCAATCAGCGTGGCGCGGCTGACCACCGTTGGGTGGTTGAGGTACATCGGCACCAATTTCAAGGCACCTACAGCGGAGTTGATGGCGGTGGGCTTCATGCTGCGGCGTCCTTCTTGGTGATGGTGATGTCCAGTTTTTTTGCGATCCACTCAACGCCCGCTTCCTTGACCATCACTACGGAGTAGTGGGTGTAGTTGCGGAGTGTCGGATTCCAGCGGCTGCGTGGGTCGGAGAACAGGTAGCCGCGCTCGCGATGTGCGCTGGCTAGATCTCCAGACGAATTCAGCACGCCGAGATCCCGCAACCTGGTGCGGAAGGCGCGGGGCTTGAGCCCGAGCAAAGCTGCGGTTTGATCCAGGGTGCGGTTCATGGCTGCGGGCCTCAGGCGGTGAGATGTTCGGAGTGTTGCTGGAGGCGGCGAACCATCAGGAACACCTCATCCAGCGAGCGCAGGAACTCCTCGACCGTGCCGTAGTTGGTCAGCGTCAGATCATCCTTATGAGCTGCTACCCCGGCCTCGCTGACGTGAGGGTTCACGGCTTGTGCGTCGGGCCGGAAAATATGAATGACCGTGCCGCCGCGCCGGCGAATAAGGTCTGCTTCATTTTCGAAGCGCACATCGCTGACGACGAAGCCCAGCACGGCGCCCAGTGCCTGGGTCATATAGTCAAGGTTCTGTTCCGCGAGCTTTACCCAGACATCTGGGTGTACGGTGTTGCGTGCCCACTCAGTGCCCATCGACTGCATCAGTTGATGCGGCGACCGGTCCAGCCAGGCCAGGGGTTGCTCCTTGCGGTCGCCTTCGAAGTCGGTAGGGTCAAGGTTAAAGATCGCCATCAGGCCATCGCGGAGCGGATCAGCGAACGCGTAGTGCTCCAGCAGGTAAGTGCCTACCAGGTGCTCGGCGGCGGTCGACTTGCCGGAGCGGGCGCGGCCAGTGAGGCCAATCAGAAGAGGCTTCATGCTGCGTCGCCTCCCCATGGGCCCTGGTTACCGCTGACAATGGCTGCGGGGGAGGGGGCAATGGTGGCGCGACCCAGATTGACGATGACCAGAAGGCCAGTGCTGCGCTGGATGCGCTCTACTGCGGCGGGGCTGGTTGCCGCCGCCGGGTGCAGGTAGACCGGGCAGCGGGTGTTGCTGTGCTGTGTCGTTTGCATGTCTCGTACTCTTTGGTGAGAGGGGTACGAACAAACAATACGCGTTTATTTGTTTTTTGGTCAACAGGAAAACTTGTAATTGTTTCTTTGGTTAACAAAAAGCCCGCATTGCGCGGGCTTTTCGTACAACATTCGCTGTCAGCGTAAAACGGAATACCAGAAAATTCGGCCTAAAATAACTATCCCTTCCGTCTGAATCTGTTCCTCCGGGTACTCTTCATCTGGGTGCTCGTCCCTATTGAAGCTCCGCATACGTAAGCCGCCGCGCGGTAGTCGGTAAAGGATCTTCACTCGGAGCTGCCCGTTTTGACTGACAGCGAAAATATCCCCGTCCTTTATAGCTGTCTTCCCTCGGTCGACGCCGGCCAAGCTGCCATCAGGGATAACTGGAGCCATGCTGTTGCCGGAGACGACGATGCATACGATGTTGCTAGCGTCGACTCCAAGTGATTGTAGCGACGACTGACTAAATCCAAGCTTTACCGTGCCGTGCTCTTCTATTTCCGTACGCCCAGAACCTTCGGGCTGTTCAACTTCCTTGAGCATGGGAACCTCGACTTCATTTTCAAGTGGAGGTCCGTCTTCCCATACAGCTATAGGGGCATCAATTAACTTGGCGTTGGATTGCTTCACGACTGTCGATGAAATCTCCCAGCTCTCGTCGAGCGCCTCCATGGGCATGCTAAGCACCTGGGCAATTTTCATAGCGTGCTTAGTAGTCTGAGACTTTCCGCCCTCGAATGCCGCATACACCTGTTGGGTGAGCTTTTTAGGCGGAACGAGTAGAGCTGTGACGCGCGTGGCGACATCCGCTTGAGTCAAATCAAGTTCTTCGCGGCGGGCTTTGAATTTCAGGGCCAGGCGGCTTGGGGTGGGGAGCTGTTTAGTCATCAAGCGAGGCTACAAAAAGTTTTGTATTTCATCAAACATAAAAAGATGTTGAGGGATAACAAAAATAGTTGTAATTTCTCGTTGTGATTTTAGTTCGAGGGTTGAGATGAGCATTTCGAATTCCATGCGTGAGGCGCTTGCTAAGGCCATCAGCCTTGCCGGCGGCCAGGCCGCGTTCGCGGTGCTGGTCTCGACGCCAGAACGGAACGTCTCTCAACAGCTCGTCTCGTACTGGTTCAGAAGGGGCGAGCTTCCTGCTGAGATGGTATTGCGAGTCGAAAAACTGACCGGAGTCCCGAGAGAGGCATTGCGGCCTGACGTTTTTTTGCTACCGGTCGACCTGCAAGCAGCTTAAAAAAGGCGCCGGGCCGGGGCCTCTCACCAAAGATCCCCCAGCCCGGCTACGACGATACACAGCACATGCACATCGGTCGTGGTCGTAGGATAGGGCGTGCCCGTTTCTATGGCTAGACCGTAAACGGAGTATTTACGGTTATGAGTCGAACAGAACAGTCACCGGCCATTGCGCCGGTTCTTTCACTTCGTAAGGCAATCTATCGTGCGGCGCATGATTACCGCGGCGGTGTCACCGCCCTGGCGCTCGATATGGTGATGGAATACGACAGCTTGCAAAAGAAGGTCAAACATGACTTTGAACAGCGCTGGCTTGATCCTGATGAGCTGGAAGAGCTGATACGGCTGACGGCAAATCCCTTGTTACTCGATGCGCTGATGCGACCTGCCGGTATGGTCTGGTACAAGCCGGAAGCGGCGGCGCCGACCAAGGAAGCCTTGCTGGCCGTCAGCAAGGTGCTGCACCGGACGGGCCTGTTTGTTTCCAGCATGCATGAGGGTGCTGCCGACAACATCTGGGAACCGCATGAAGTTGAATGTCTGGAGAAGCACGGCGCCGATGTGATCCGCGCGGTGCTGGGCATTATGGCTGGGGCCCGGCAAGCAATGGAGGCCCGCCAGAATGACTGACATCATTGATATTGCCAACGATCAGGCCGAGTACTTTCTACAGGTCGCACTTGGTCGCCGTCATCGCCCAACAAGCTCCGTCAGCGCCCAGTTCTGTGAGGATTGCGACGAGCCTATCCCGTTACTTCGTCAGCAGACGATTCAGGGTTGTGCGACCTGCGTCAGTTGTCAGGGGTTGCGGGAGCGGCGGCGATGAGTGAGCAATCCACCAGCACAGCGATATCGTCCTGGGCACGCCGCTACATCGAAACCTTTAACCTTGCACTGGTCCCGATTGACCCAGGCGAAAAGGCGCCCAAGGGCGTGGGGTGGAACAAGCCAGGCGGTTACATCACCGACCCGGCCGCAGCCGAAGCATTCTGGCAACGTAATCCCAACCACAACCTGGGCGTAGTGCTCGGGCCAAGTCGCGTTTGCTCGTTGGACGTTGACGATGTGCCGTGGACGCGGTTTGTGCTGTTCGACCAGATGGGCCTCGATCTGGATGCCATGGCGCTGGTATATCCGACCATCGTGGGAAACCCGTTGAGGTTCCGCGTGCTGTTTAAAATGCCGGATGACATGGAGCTGACGCGCCACTCGCTTTCTTGGCCCAATGAGAACGACCCCGATGGGTCGATTCACAAGGGACTGCTGGCTCGGGCGAAGGCGGCGAAAGAGCAGGGGGACACCGCTGGTGAGGCGGCTGCAAAAGCTGAGGCCGACGAATACAAGCGGTTCACGGTGTTTGAGCTGCGGGCGGGCCTGGTGCAGGACGTATTCCCGCCATCAATCCATCCTGGCACTGGTAAGCCGTACACCTGGCGCACGCCGCCGAATGCAGCGGATGGCCTGCCGGTCCTAACCAATGAGCTGCTGAACATTTGGCAGAATTGGGACGTCTTCAAGCGCAACGCCGAAGCGGCGTGCCCATGGGCGCCAAAGCCAAAGAAGCCCGCCGCGAAACCTATCAAACGCGCTCCACCTGCTGATGGCAAACCCTCGGTGATTGATGAGTTCAACCGGTGCCACGATGTGGAAGAGCTGTTGCGCGCCCACGATTACATCAAGCGCGGTAACAAATGGCTGTATCCACACAGCAGTACCGGGCTACCAGGCGTGACGGTGACTGATCGCAAGGTCTATTCCCACCACGGTGCCGATCCGCTTGCCAACGGTCACCAAAATGACGCCTTTGAGGTGTTTTGTCTGTTGGACCACGGTGGTGACCAGTCGAAGGCAGTGAAGGACGCCGCCCGGATGTTGGGCATGCAGCATTCAACCCGGCCAGATCCGCACGATCTTCCCCCAGCCCCATCTGCGGATGCAGTCGGGCAGGACTCCGGCGTCCCGAATGGTGAAGCCGATCCGGCTGCTGACGGGGGCGTGGGGGAAGAGCTGACGTATGAGCAAGTACTCCGGCGGTACGTGCTGGTCGAGGGAACCACACACGTTTGGGACCTCGACAAGTCGCGAGTGATGAAGAAAACCGCGTTTGAGGCGCGGGTCGGCAAGCCGTTGGCGAAACAGTGGATGGACGACACCCTCAAAAAGCTGATTTCAGATGACAAGGTTAAGGAGATCGAGCAGGCCCGGAAAATGGCGGGCAAGAAGGGTGGGGCTCTTAACCTTGAGCCGATTGAGCGCTATGTCTATATCGACGGCACCAAGGATGTTTGGGACCGAGAGAAGAAGCGCCGTGTTCCAGAGGGCGCGGTCAAGATGGCTCTCGGCGACATGTACGGCATGTGGTTGAACAGCCCGGATCGCCGCGTGGTTGATGTGGAGAACATTGTATTCGACCCGACAATGACCAAAGATCCGAACGTCTATATCAATACCTTCGACGGACTGCCCATGGAACCGAGCCGCGATGACGCGGCGTGCGAGAACCTGCGGTGGTTGATCTCGTTCCTGTGCAATCACGATAAGTCGTCGAACGATTGGTTGGTGAAGTGGCTCGCGTACCCCTTGCAGCACCTTGGCGCAAAAATGGATACGGCGGTGCTGGCTCACTCCACCATGGAGGGCTCAGGTAAAAGCCTGTTGTTCGCTGATGCCTTCGGGTTGTTGTACGGGCAATACGCTGCCACGGTCGGCCAGACCCAGTTGGAAAGCAACTTCAACGCCTGGCAAAGCCGCAAGCTGTGGGCGGTGTTTGAGGAAGTGGTCAGCCGAGACCAACGTTACAACCAGGTGGGCAAGATCAAGCACCTGGTGACCGGGAAGACGGTGCGTATGGAGTCGAAGTTTATCAACGGTTGGGAAGAGGCCAACCACATGAACGCGGCGTTCCTAAGCAACGAGATTATGCCGTGGCCGATTGCTCCAAGCGACCGCCGAATGCTGGTGCTTTGGCCGATGGAAACGTTGCCAGTAGATCGCCAAAAGGCGGTAGGCCGGGAATTGGAGAACGGCGGTGTAGCGGCACTGTATGCGTGGTTGTTGTCCATTGACCTCGGCGATTTCGACCAGCGCACCAGGCCACCCAGCACTGATGCGCGTGAGCGATTGGTGGCGTTGAGTCGGGCCAGCTGGCAGACTTTCCTGTTCCTCTGGCAATACGGCGAACTTGGGCGCGATATGTGGGGCGCCTGCTTATCGACAGACCTTTACGCGATGTTCCTGGAGTGGTGCCACCGCAACAAAGAGCATGTGATGAGTCAGACGAAGTTCTCGTTGTTCATCAGCTCCGAGGTGGATAAGACCCGCGCCATCCCCTGGACCGACGGCAGCAATCGCAAGTTCGGTGCGTTCTTCTTTCCGCGTGATGACCAGGCTTCCCAGCCCCCATCACTCAGGTCGGCCGACCTGGGCAAGGCGGTGGTTGCTTGGCGGGCAGCGGCACGCCTGGCGGGCTGGAACGTCGACAACTGGGACCACATCAAGGCGGCGGCAGCATGAATCCGACGAAAAGTGTGTTGGGTGTGTTGGGTGTGTGTTGGGTTGGTTTTCGATACCTCACACAATTTCAAGCCTTCTATTTCGCGGCTTTCCGGCTTGTGTGTTGGGTGTGTTGGGTTTGGCGTCGCGCACGCGCGTGGGTGACATTATTTCAATCCATGACGGCACGGTTTTTTTCTTATGCGAGGACCGTTAAACCCAACACACCCAACACACTCAACACAGATGTTTTAAAGCTATTGAATTTAAAGGATTTTAGCTGTGTTGGGTTTGTGTTGGGTATGGCGTTTTTTGTGTTGGGTTGGGTTTTGAGCGGGGGAGCGGGGCGATGATCGAAGAAATTGAAGAACTCATGCAGCATTGGGGCAGCCAGTTCAACCAGGTAGGTGATGGTGGTGGGTTGGGCAGCCCAATGGCGACGATTATGGAGTGGGGCGGCTCTGCCCCTCGCGGTACTCCGGGCTCGCGTGACTTGATGATGGCTTCCGGCGGTGGGATGGATCATGCGGCAATGGAAGTCGCGGCGGCTCTTGCACATCTGGAGAGACAGTCTGAGAAAGGCGCGTTGCTCGCCAAGTTGGCGCGCAATCGTTATCTGCCTCGTCCTGCTTGGTCGGTCCGATCTCAGTTGCCTTTGCTTGGCCTCGGTGACGATGCGGACCGTACATATAGGAATTGGGTCCATGCGCTGCATCAACAGGTGCAGGTGATCTTGACCGTGCGCAGTGCACCAGGTCGCGCACGGAATAAGCGAGTGAAGTCACCGGTCACTGATTTAACTCGGGCGTCCAACATGGCCCGCGTCAGATCCTGCTGAGTACCGTTCGTCTGGAGGGTTTACCTCAAAGCTGCGTCGAAGTGAGTCAAAGGTGCGTCGAGCGGATCAACCGAAAATCACTCCTTTTCGGTTTTTCCGGAGAGGGGTAAAAAGTCCCCACGATATGAAATTTGCGCCTTGGCGCTGACCTCGCACGTGCTGTGCAGCTTCACCCGGTTCCCCTAGACCGGTCACTAACCCCGCTTCGGCGGGGTTTTCTTTTTCTGCCCGATGGGTGTCTGCAATGGAGTATCAGCATGGGCGAGCCAGCAAGCACGGCTGCAACAGTTGTCGTGGCCGGTGGAGCCGGTGCTGCTGTAACGGGGTTGTTCACTGGAATTGATGCGCTTGCCGTGATCGGCGCGCTTGCTGGTGCCCTGGTGTTCTTCACCACCACCGAAGAGTTGCCGGTGTGGAAGCGAGTGGTGTTCCTGCTGGTCTCCTTTGTCATGGGCTATCTGTTCGCACCGAGCCTCGGTGAGTTGGAGTTGTGGGGCATTCGACCGTTCAAGCACTCCGGCCCGGCTGCGTTCGGTGCGTCGGTGCTTGTTGTCACGGTCGCACTCGCCATCATCAAGCGACGCGGTCTCGATGCCGAGCCGCAAGGGAGGCAGGATGGATAGTCACGTGATTCAGGCAGTGCTGACTCAGGCCACGTTCTGGTTGTGCGTGGCGTTGTTCGTTCGCTTGTTCACCTTCCGGCGCCGTGGCGCACGCTTTCGTCGCGATATGAGCTGCCTTGCCTGGATGGTGATGGTGGCATCCGGTGCGGTGATTGTTTACATCGGCAAGGGCCAGTTGATCATGCCGAGTAATTCGTGGCCGCTGGTGGTGCTGCTGGCGGTGTTCGTTGGGTCGGTGTGCCAGAGTTCGGGCAACCTGGCTCGTGTGTGGCGAGTCGGTTGAGTTTGTAGGTTGGAGATCGCTCCCATGATGCGGCTTGAGATGCGGGACAACATCGATCAGATCGTCAAAGAGATGCGCGGCATCAGCCGGTCCAAGGTGCCCACGGCAGCAGCCAAGGCGCTGACATTCACGGCTGAGCGCGTCCAGGCTGCCGAGAAGGCCGAACTGGTGCGGGTATTTGATCGCCCCACACGCTGGACACTTAACTCCATCTTCAAGCGCAGTGCCACGGTGACTCGGCTGTATGCCCGTGTGTGGGTCAAGGACGAAGCCAGCTCAGGTGTGCCAGCGTCCAAGTACTTGCCTGTGCACATGGAAGGTGGCAACCGCCCGCACAAGCGCTTTGAGAAGGCGCTGATTCATTACGGCCTGATGCCAGCAGACATGTATGCAGTACCAGGTCGGCGCGCTCGAATGGATGGTAACGGCAACATCAGTCGCGGCCAAATCGTGCAGATCCTTTCGGCTCTCGGTGCAGCGGAGCGGGTGTCGGGCTTCATGGCAAACCGCACGAAGCGCAGCAAACGCCGCAACCGTAATGCGCCGGACTACTTCGTGGGTCGGCCTGGCAACGGTGCCGGCCCTCGCGGTATCTGGCAGCGGGTCGGCAATGGTGCAAGACCCATCCTGATCTTCGTCAAGCGCCCGACCTATCGACGGCGCTTTGACTTCTACGGGGTTGCCAATCGCGTGGCCCAGGCAGAGTTCGAACCTCTGTTCCGGCGTGCCCTGGCTCGGGAGATGGAAAGGGGCTGACCTCCTGTCGGCTTCGTGCTTTTTCTCTCAAAAAGTGGCGATATTTCAATGAATTGGCAAGTTTTAGGCTTGACAGAGGAACATGTGCCTCGAAATCAATGGGTCCTTCTGGGCACCGGGGCCAACGGGGTAATTCGAACCCCGACTTTTTCACAGATTCAACCTGACATAGGGGGTTCCGCTTCCATGTCGGCAATAGGACAAGACCATGCAAACCCAACGTGAAGTCGCTGATCACCTGGACATGAGTGAGCGAAATGCCCGCGATGTGCTCAAGGCGTTGGACCTGGATTGGCAGACCGCAAGCCTGGATGAGATCCGGACGGCCTATATCCGCGACCTGCGTGGAAAAGCCGCTGGGCGCGGGGGCAGCCAGCTTGAACAGCTCAACAGAGCGCGGATCGATGACCTGCAGCAGAAGTCGGCCAACGGACGGTTGGCGTATCACGAAAAACTGAGATCACTGATCCCGGCAAGTGAGGCTGAGCGGGTGCTGTCCGACTGGGCCAGCTTCGCAAACCGGGAATACCTGGGCGGCCTTGAACGAATCATTCAGGAAATCGAGAACGTGCAGAAACTCACGGTAGATCGAACAGTGGTGGCCAAAGTTGCTGGACCTACAACCGAGCGAATTGCAGGCTACGCGCGAAAACTTGGCGCGGAGCTTGTCGGCAGCAGCGGGGAAATTCAACCCGCCCCGTGATATCCCGACCGCGCATTACATGAGCACAGAGTTTTACCTGCCCGCCGAGAGCGGTGTTCTGCACGGGCTTTACGACTTCCAATACACGCCTTACTTTCTCGGCGTCGCCGCCGCCCTGGACGACCCTCGGGTGAGCGAAGTTGACCTGATGAAAGCGGCGCAGATCGGCTGGACGTGGTTCCTGATCGGCTACCTGTTCAAGTTCATTCACAACCTGCCGCGTCCGATCATGATCCTGTTTGCCAAGGAAAAGGACGGCAAGAACTTCCACGACGAAAAGCTCAAGTTCGGCGTCAACGCGAATACCGAGGTGGCGAAGCTCATGCCGGTGGACGTCAGCCGCACATCGGGCAACCGCTGGGACCATAAGACTTTTCCAGGCGGGTTCCTCAAACTGGTCGCGTCCAACTCCCCGGGCAACGTCAAATCCACGTCTTCCGTGGGTTTATCGGTGGTAGAGGAACCGGACGATACCAGCGACGATGTGAAGGGGCAGGGCGATGCGATCGCCCTGCTGGAAGAGCGTGGCAAGCGTTATCCCGGCTCCAAGATGCTGGTAGGCGGGACGCCGGCGATCAAGGGCGCGAGCAAGACCGAGGCGCGCCTTGCACAGACCGATTGCCGGGTGCTGCCGGTTATCTGCCATTCCTGCGGCCAGGCGCATGTGCTGGACTTCGCTCATATCAAGTGGCTCGACATTGAGGAAGAAGCAACCCCTCATGAGATCTACGGCCGCGCAGATCCTGAGACTGCCGGCTACGGTTGCCCTCACTGCGGCGAGATCTGGGACGACTATCAGCGTAAAGAGAACATCCGCAACACGGTGTTCAACGCGGTAGAAGCTGGCGACCCATACTGCGGTTGGGTGCCGACCAAACCTTTTGCCGGGCGCGCTGGGTTCATTGAGTTGAATGAGCTGTACGCCTGCTTGCCCGGTACCAGCCTGGCCGACATCGTGCGCGAGAAGCTCAACGCCGAACACCAGGCGTCCATGGGCAACCTGTCGCTGCTGATCAAGTTCGTCAACCAGAAACAAGGCCGTGCCTACGAGTACAAATCCGATCTGCCCGAAGCCGACAAACTGGCCGAGCGCGCAGAGGACTACCCGGAGATGTACGTGCCCATGGGCGGAATCGTGGTCACCGCTGGCGTCGATGTTCAACACGATCGCCTGGCGGTGGTGATGCGGGCTTGGGGCCGGGGTGAGGAATCCTGGTTGCTTTACTGGGGCGAAATCTACGGCGAAGTGGTGCTGCCAGACCAGGGCGTCTGGTTGGATCTGGAGAAGCTGCTGTTTGCGGCGATTCCTCACGCCTGCGGCGCCAAGTTGAAAGTGTTGGCGACTTCGCTCGACACCTCCGACGGCACCATCACCCAGGACGCGGCTTATGCGTTCTGTCGTAAGCACCAACGTAGTGGTGTGATGGCGATCAAAGGCGCGAGCGAGCGTGGCAACACCCGCGACGACGAGCGCCGGGAGATCTTCAGCGCGCCTCGGCAGGGCGTCGATACCGACAAAGAGCAGAAGGCATCCAAGTATGGCCTTCGCCCCTACATCGTCGGCACGTCGCGGGCCAAGGACTTGTGGATTGAGGGCCGGTTGCCGATGACTGGGGATGGCCCTGGTCGGATGCACTTTTACAAGACGGTGCGCCCGGACTACTTCCGGCAAATCACCGCCGAAGTGAAGGCCCCCAGCCGTCGACACCACTATCGCAAGGTGTGGCAGAAGAAGGCCGGCGAGCCGAACGAAGGCACGGACTGTGAAACCTACGCTCTGCACGCAGCCCGATCCTTGAAAACACATTTGCTTCAGGAACAGGACTGGGCGGCGCTCGATGCCCAGATCCGCCAGGGTGGTCTGTTTGATCAGCCAGAACCGGTTAGGCCTGAGGCTGAGCCCAACCCCGAAACCGAGGGGGCGACCCCGGAACCACCGCCACCCGTTGAACCCCCCGATCTCCCGCCTGCTGGCGGGAGAGTTGTTTCTGGGCGCCGCAGTGCAATGCGCGTGCTCTCCCAACGCAGGAATTAATCATGGCTATCACCCTGGAACAAGCGCAGGGCCAGCTCCAAGCCTGGCTCGATGCGAGCATGAAGGTCAGCCAGAAGCAAAGCTACCGGATCGGCACCCGCCAGCTGGAGTACGCTGACCTTGCCGAGATCACCAAAACGATCGACTACTGGCAGAAGCAAGTTGATGGCCTGGAAAGCGGCCGGCCACGGGGGATTGTCCTGCGTGGGATCACGCCGCGATGAGCCGGGCGCCGAAAGCCTCACAACCAACGCTGCTCGACAAGGCCATCACCTGGTTGAGCCCTGAACGCGGCGCCAAGCGCATGCATGCCCGGCTCACCATGACCGCGCTGGGCGGTTACAGCGGCGCGTCGAAGGCCAAGCGCTCGTTGAGTGCCTGGAACCCCGCCGCCGGCAGTGCAGCGGCTGACTTGCTGCCCGACTTGCCCACGCTTCGCGAGCGTTGCCGTGACCTTGAGCGCAACAACCCCATCGGCGGCGGTGCGATCAACACGGTGACCACTAAAACGGTCGGTACCGGCTTGGCGCTCAAGTCCGTGGTGAACCGCCAGATCCTTGGCTGGGATGAAGATCAGGCCAGGGAGTGGCAGCGCAAGACTGAATCGCTCTTCAAGTCCTGGGCGGAAACTACCTGCTGCGACATCACCCGCGAGCAAAACTTCTATGGTTTGCAGGATCTGACGTGGCGTTCGGTTCTGAGCAGCGGTGATGTGTTTCCGCTGTTGACCCACAAGGAGCGCCCTGGCCATCACTACTCGGCGTGTATCCAGCTCATTGAAGCCGACCGGATTTGCAACCCGTCGGGCAGGGCTGATACGGAAACCCTCACCGCCGGTATCGAACGTGATGCCGACGGCGCGCCGATCAAGGCTCACATCCTGCGCAGCCACCCTGGTGCGCTGGGCGTTAAAGAACGGGTATGGGATGAACGCCCGTTCTTCAACGAGCGTGGGGGGCGGGTGTTGTTGCATGTGTACCGCCGCCGCCGGGTAGGCCAGCCGCGTGGCGTGCCGTACCTGGCGCCGGTGATCGAAAAGCTCAAACAGTTAGACCGCTACACCGATGCCGAGCTGGAAGCAGCGGTGGTATCGGCGTTCTTCGCTGTGTTTATCAAGCCGGGGACTGGCGGCAGTCTGAGCCCGTTGGCATCTGCTGCCACCGGCAACACGCCCGTCGGCGGTGATCGGCCTGCTGGACGGGAGCAGGGTGGCTGGGACGGTTCACTTAGTGGCGGCATTGTCGCCGAGCTGGACGACGGTGCGTCCATCGACACTGCGGCCCCAGGCCGGCCAAACATGGCGTTTGACCCGTTCGTGCTAGCGATGCTGCGCCAGATCGGCATGGCCCTGGAATTGCCCTATGAGGTGCTGATCAAGCACTTCACTGCCAGCTATACCGCCGCGCGTGCAGCCGTCATGGAAGCGTGGCAGTTCGTTCGCGGTTGCCGCGACTTCCTGGGCTCACACTTCTGCCAGCCGGTGTACGAGCATTGGCTTGAAGAGGCCATTGCGCAGGGTGATATCGAAGCCCCTGGGTTTTTCGATCACCCACTACTCCGTTATGCCTACTGCGGTTCGCTGTGGGTGGGTGATGGTCCTGGCACCGTAGACCCTTTGAAGGATATCAACGCCGCCGAGAAGCGGATCGATATCGGCGTCAGCACTCTGGCGAAGGAATCCATGCTCTACGACGGCAGCGACTGGGAGGAAAACCACGAACAGCGCGCCCTGGAAGTGAAGCGCCGGCGCGATGACGGGCTTTCAGCTTCACCGACGGCGCGCCCGGACAATGAGCCGCCGGCCAATCCCGACTTACCTGAACGGACCTAACTATGAGCGACAACCCAACCGATGCACCCGTGCACCGGGTGACGGCGTTCGACTTGGTGTCACGCGAGCCCTGGGCCATTACCCCGGACATGCTGCAAACCATCACCGCCATTGCCCGTCGGGAGCATGAAGGCCCAGAAGCGCTGGAAGCCAGGCAGGGCAAGCCCCTACAAAACAGTCGGGCGGTGACTCAACGTGGCAACGTTGCCTTGTTGCCAGTCACTGGCCCGGTGTTTCGCTATGCCAACTTGTTTACGGCGTTGTCCGGTGCAACCTCACTGGATGTTCTGGCGAAAGAGTTCACCGCCGCCGTCGATGATCCGCGAACAGACACCATCATCCTGGTGATGGATACCCCGGGCGGCATTGCCAGTGGTATCGCTGAGTTCGCTCAGATGATCCGTGCTTCTCCCAAGCAAGTGGTGGCCTACGTATCCGGCAACGCAGCCAGCGCAGGCTATTGGATGGCGGCAGCGGCACATGAAATTGTCATGAGCCGCACCGGCGCCGTTGGCTCCATTGGCACGGTGTTGACGGTGCGTAAAGGCGAAGACGACGGCAGTTTCGAGATCGTCAGCAGCCAGAGCCCGAAAAAGCGGCCTGACTTCGGTACCGAATCTGGCCGCGCTGTAGCACAGGCGCACGTTGACCGACTGACCGACATCTTTGTCGAGGACGTTGCCAACTATCGCGGCCTAAGTGTTGAAACCGTCCTGGCGGACTTCGGCCAGGGCGACATGCGGATTGGCTCGGACGCCGTTGCGTTGGGCATGGCCGACCGTGAATCCACCCTTGAAAACCTTATCGCCGAATTCAACGGCAGTCCCTCTGGAGATCGATCCATGTCCACTACCGCCAGCAGCACCACACCCGCACCGACGCCAGAAAAGCCAGCTGTTACCCGTGAATACCTCGCCGCGAACCATGCTGAGTTGCTTGCCAGCCTGGAACATGACGCCCACGCAGCTGGCGCTCGCGCCGAGTGCGATCGCATCAAGGCAGTCGAGGCGGCGGCTTTGCCCGGGCATGAAGAGCTGATCGCCAGCCTCAAGTTCGATGGCAAAACCAGCGGCGCCGAGGCGGCTGCACAGGTGATTGGTGCCGAAAAGTCCAAGCGCGCCACTGCTCTTGCCGACATTCGCAGCCAGGCCCCTGCGCCGGTACCCAACGCACTCACGCCACCGGCTGCACCAGCTGCCGCCGAAGAGGATCCAGAGGCGCCCCTGGAAGATCGCGCCAAAGCGACCTGGGACGGCGATAAGGAACTGCGCGCCGAGTTTGGCACCTTCGAGGCCTACCACGGTTATAGCAAGGCCACCGACCGTGGTTTGGTCAAGGTTCTGAAAAAGTAAGCACCTGGTAAGTCCCTCAAACCCTGGCTCTGGAGAATCCCATGCCTCTTACACTCGATACCCCCCGCGCCTACGAGATCGGCACCATCAACGACTTGTCCGTTGCCGCCGGTGTGCAGATTTTCGAAGGGGCGGCCGTTGGCATCATCGCTGCCAGTGGGCTGGCGCGCCCTTTGGCGGCGGGTGACCTGTTTGTCGGTTTCGCTGATCGCGGCGTCGACAACCGCACCGGCGCCGCTGCGGCCGCGCGCGTCCGTCTTCGCGAAGAAGGCAAGATTGAACTGCCCGTAGCTGCCCTGGCGGTTGCCGATATCGGCAAGCAGGTCTACGCCAGCGACAGCGGCGCATTCCTGCTGACCGCGGCCGGGAATAGCCTGGTCGGCCATGTTCACCGTTTTGTCCGCTCTGGCGTCGGCATCGTCAAGTTCGCCGCCCAGCCAGTGCCCGTCGCGCCTTAACGCAACACCCAAACCTTTCCTTTTTTGACCGTATCCTTCTTCAGGAGAATCACCCATGGGTGCTGAAGTACTTTCCAGCCGTGCCGTCATCGGCATGTTTTACGAAATGCTCGAACAGAATGTGGGGTCGAACTGGATCGACGCCGTGTCCAACCTGTTCGATTCTGACCAGGCGAAAGAAACCTACCCGTGGATTGGCATGGTGCCAACGCTGCGTGAGTGGATCGGTGGCCGTCATGCAAAGGGCTTCATCGGCGCTGAACTCGAAATCGAAAACCTGCACTTCGAAGCAACCATTGAGGTTCTGGTCAAAGAGCTGCGCCGCGACAAGACCGGGCAACTGCGCATCCGCCTTGGCGAGCTGGCCGACCGCACGAATGCACACTGGGCCAGGCTGCTTTCGGTACTGTTGCTCAATGGCGAAACCCAGGTCTGCTACGACGGCCAGTATTTCTTCGACGTTGACCACGAAGAAGGCCAGAGCGGGGTGCAGTCGAACAAAATCACCACCAAACTTTCCGAGCTGGCGGCGGCTGTTCATGGCACACCAACCCGACCGAGTGTCGAGGAATTCCAACAGGCAGTTGCCCGGTCTGTGACCCAGCTCACCAGCCTCAAGGATGATCAGGGCGAACCTATCAACGAACTGGCTCGCGAGTTCCTGGTGATGGTGCCGTTCAACCTGTTGAGCGTTGCTCAGTCTGCGCTGAGCGTTCCGCGCGGCACCAACATCAACGAGATTGTCATGCCTGACAACGTGGTGGTCCGCGTGGTCGGTAACGTGCGCCTCAATGCCTGGCAGGACAAGTTCGTGACCCTGCGTACCGATGGTCGTTTGAAAGCGTTCATCCGTCAGCAGGAAACCGACGTCGCAATGAAGGCGAAGGCGGAAGGCTCGGAATACGAGTTTGACAACGACGCGCATCAGTATGGTGTCGACACCTGGCGCAACGTCGGTTTTGGCCGCTGGCAGTACGCCGTCCTTAACCAGTTGGTGGCATAGGCCGGTCGGCCCGCCACCTCACCGAGGACACTGATATGCCGAAATACCGCGTGACAGAGACCATCACCCTTTACGGTGGTGAGTTGATCCTGACAGACGCCCAGGCCAGCGCCCGAAAGCACTGCCTTGAGCCGGTCGAAAAGAAAAAGGGGCGCTACACCATTCTGGAGCCCGTCCAGTTCAAAGTCGGGGAGGTGATCGTGATCCCCGGTGAGCCGGACAAGGCGCTGGATCAGCGGCTCGTGAAGGTGGACAAAGCTGGAGGGACCGGCGATGCCGAATAAAACATATACCGTCCTGTCAGGTTCGTTCCGCCGGCCAGACAACAGCCTGGTCGGCCAAGGTGGCTTAGTAGAGCTGCCGGACGACGTGGCAGATCGCTTTCGTCACCAGTTGGAAGTCGTGGTGTCCGGGCCATCGCCGGCACCGGTGGGTGAAGGTGGACGCAAGCAAAAGGTGAGCCCCGATGCTTGACGAAGACCTCAGGGGTTTCCTTGAGGACTTTGACGTTGGCGGAGTCGTCGATGGTGAGCCGTTTCTGGCGGCACGCGACATGCCAGATGAGATCCATGGCATGGGCGGCACCAATAGCCAGTCCACCGGCTACGAGATCCTTGTCATTACCTCCGACGCTGAACGCCTCGGTATCAGAAATCCCAAGCTGATCACCGTAGGTGGCGTGGCCTTTCGGGTCCGTGACTGCCGGATGATCGATGACGGCGCCTTCAGCCTGGCCTCACTCACCAAGGTTTAATCCATGCCTTCGATCCAAGAACGCATCGTCGCAAAGGCGCAGGCGCTGATCCTGGCTGCCGATACGCCGGCGGCTGATCGCGTGTTTCGCAGCCGTACCGAGGCGATCACACGCGACATGACTCCGGCGCTAGTGCTGCGGCCCAGCCTTGAAACTACTGAGCGGGAAAGCTTTTCCGTGGACCGCAACCAGTTCGAACTGACGGTAGAAATTATCGCTCGGGAAGACACTGTTACAGGGGCCGCCTGGGACCAGGTGGCTGACCTGGTGAAGGTAGCCGTACATGCGGTGCTGGCAACAGAGGATGCTTTTCCGGAGGCGGACCGGGTCCAGCGGTTTTACATCGACTGGATCGAGGACGAAGGGGACAACACCGCCGGCAACTGCCTGGTCCGCTATCGCTTCACCTACTTGTGCAACACCGGAGACTTGACCACCGGCCCCACCTTTTACTGAGGAATAAATTATGCAAATTGCATTCGGCAGTGGGTTGTTTTACGCCACCCCGCTGATGGACGCCTATGGCAACGCCCTAGCGTCACCCACCCCGATCCTACTGGGCATCATGCAGGAAGCATCGGTTGATCTGTCGTACGACTCCAAGGAGCTGTTCGGTAGCGAGCAATTCGCCGTGGATGCGGCGCGCGGTCAAGGCAAGCTATCGGGCAAGGCCAAGGCGGCGCAGATCAGCCTGTCGCAAATGAATGCCCTGGTGTTCGGGCAAACCCTCCAGCCCGGCCAGGTGCTTGTGCACCACGCAACCACTCCCCAGGATATTCCTGCCGGTGGCAAGATCATCGTCACCCCGCCAGGTGCTGGCCTCTTGGCCGGTGACTTGGGTGTTCGCGGCGGCGGTGCAGCCCCGTTCACCCGTGTACTGGCAGCGCCGGCCAAGGGGGAATACACCTATGACTCAGGTACCGGTGAATACGCTTTCGCCGCTGCGGACGAAGGCGTGCCGGTATTTATCGATTACCGCTACTCGGTCGCCACCGGCAAGAGCCTTTCCGTGCGCAACTTGCCGATGGGCGATATGCCGGTGTTCCAGGGTGAGCTGTATCTGAAATACAAAGGCAAGTCGATTTACGTCCGCGTGCCCAACTTCGTCAGCAACAAGTTGAGTCTTTCGACCAAGCAGGACGATTACACCATTCCTGACTTTGAATTCACGGGCTACGCGGATGAGTTCGGCGAAGTCGCTTACTGGAGTTCCAGCGAATGACCGTTAACATCCCTGGTGTGGGCTTTCCGTTCCCCGGCAAGACGCTGGTTATTCCCCCGCTGGCGTTGGGTGATCTGGAGCAGTTGCTGGACCGGATCAACCTGGTCATGGCCGGCAACATGGACAAGGACAGTATCTCCACCGTAATTGATGCCACCCACGCCGCCCTCCGTCGAAATTATCCTGATATGGATCGTCAGGAAGTAGCAGACCTGCTTGACCTGCGCAATTTCCGCGCTGCACTCGAAGCCGTAATGGGGGCGTCAGGGTTGGAAGTGTCGGAGCCGGCGCCGGGGGAAGGCCGGGCCCCTTCGACTGGGGCCAGCTCTACGCTCACCTGATCGCCAGTACCGGACAAAGCCCGGTCACGCTGCGCCGTGACTGGGACATGGTGATGGTCGGCCATATGACTGACTATTGGCGACGCCATCCGCCGGTCCATGTGCTGGTGGCTGGGTACATGGGCTACAAACCGGCAGAAAGTGTTACGGATGCGTCTGATCTGGCAAGCAACTTGGCGGCAATGGCGGAGGACATGCGCGCAGAGTTGCCTGAACACCTGCGCGGTGCGCTGGATGCGTTCGTTACGCCGGGATGACGCCGGTTTATTCCTGCTCTCGTCACTACCGAACTCCGCTCTGGCGGAGTTTTTTTCGTCTGCTATGTGAGGTTACGGCATGGATAGGAGTATCGCGTATCAGTTCACCGCCGGCACCCAAGGCTTTGACCGCGCAATCGAAAGTATTGAGCGGAATATGCGTGACGCTCGAACGACTTTTAGTCGGGAGCTGCGTGCGATTAATACCGAGATGGTGGGCAGCCAAACGCAATTGAGCCGTTTTGGTCCGGCGGTCAATGATGCATTGGGCGGTGTCAGCACCATCATGCGCTCTGGGCTCTCCAGTGTTGCTGCCGGCCTGATCGGTGTTTTTGCGCTTGGTGCTTTCAAGGTCAAGCAGTTGGTTGTTGACAGCAAGGATGCGGCAATTCAGCAGCAGGCGGCTTATCGGGGCTTGGAGGCGGTCGCCAATCACGCAGGTGTCGGTATTGGCCGTGCCATGGATGAGGCGAACAAACTTGCTGCTGACGGCCTGATCAGTGTCGGAGATTCGGCCAAAGCGCTTCAAAACCTGTTGAGCCGGGGCTACAACGTCGACCAGGCAGTGAGCGTCATCACTCGCTTGAAAGATGCCGCTGCCTTTAACCGGCAGGCGAACCTTAGTCTTTCGGAAGCTGTAGTGTCGGCTACCGAAGGTTTGAAGAATGAAAACTCGGTGTTGGTCGACAACGCTGGTGTCACTAAAAACGTTGCCAAAATGTGGGAAGAATATGCCAAGAGTATTGGCACTACCCGCGACAAGTTGACCGACTCACAAAAGATCACTGCTGAATACAACGGGGTGATGAAAGAAACTGAGGCCCAGGTCGGCAACGCCGCGAAAGCTGCTGACGGCTTGACTGGTAGCCAGGCTGAGCTTGATTCAAAAAGCAACGAGCTGCAAGTCACTATTGGCACGATCCTGGAGCCTGTTTTTGTCAGCCTAAACAAGCGACTTGCTGAGACGGCCAGTTGGTTCAATAGTCTGTTGAAAGGAATGACGGGCGTTGGGGCAACAGTCGACGAAGTGGCAGCGAACGTTGCTCGCTATGAAGCAATCCTCAAGGACTTCAAGCCTGGGCCTCGGGGCAATGGCAGTAAGGCGCCTCTCGAAGCGGCATTGGTGGAGGAGCGTCTGCTGCTGGAGAACATGCAACTTGTCTCCAACAAGGTAGACGAGGTTGACGCTGGTATGCGTTCCCGTGTTGCACGCATTGAAGAGCAGCGCCGAAAGGTGGCTGACATGGCGGCAACGGGCGACACAGCGATGACTAAGGCCCCACAGCAAGGCAGGACGGCACCAACAGCCTACGGTATCGAGGTTGCCCGCCTGACGAAGCTTGAGGCCGGTTATGCCGCAGCGATTGAGCACCGGGAAAAAGTGAAGGCGTCAACAACGCCTCCTACGAAAAAGACTGAAGATCCCATCGCGCCCTCGGGTAAGGCAACATCGCGGGTTAGCCAGTGGTCTGAGGCGCTGGATGCGCAGAAAGTTGCACACGCTCAACAGCAGACAGAACAGGGCACTTTTCTCCAATTTTCTCAGCAACAGGAAGCAGAGTACTGGCAAGGAATTCTCAAGCGTACTGACCTGACAGCCAAGGAACGCTTGAGCGTGCAGCGCAATTACCTGGCCTCTTTGAACTCACTACGACGCGAGGACGAAGGTAAGGCGTTTGCCGACTTGCAGGCTCAGGCCCAGCAATACCGCAACAATATGGATGCGCGTTTGAATATCGCGCAGCAGGTGCTGGAGCGGAGCCGGCAACTTTATGGTCAGGACAGCCAGGAGTATCGCAAGGCGGCTGCGGAAGTGGTCGCTGTCGAGAGGGAAAAGCAGCAGCAAATCACCAACATGAAGCAACAGGAGTATGCCGCTGACAAGCAGGCACGGCTTACCGATGTTGCCCATGCGGAGCAGATGGCTCAGTTGGATCTGCAGGCCAACTTGATTACCCAGGCGCAGTTGCTGCAGGCCCAGGCTGAGTTTGAAAAGCAACGGTATGCAATTGAGGCCGAATCGCTTGCGCAGCGAAAGGTTTTGCTAGAACAGGATCCTGATCGGAACCCGGTAGCTCTCCAGCAAGTCCAGCAGCAAATTCTCGCTCTTGAACAGACACATCGCAACAGCATGGCTGTAATCGGCCGGCAGCAAACCATGGAGTCTCAGAGCAACTGGACTGGAATGGTAGGGAGCCTGCAGGCCAGTTGGTCCAGCGGGTTGAACGGAATCCTTACCGGCACGATGGGAACCCAGGGGCTGTTGAAAGGGATCTTTGGAAGTATAGGCACCGCGTTTATCGAAAACATGGTCACCAAGCCATTGATGGCGTGGATCTTTGGCGAGACGGCGAAAACCGGTGCGACCGTCACGGGTGTCGGTGTGCGGACTGCTGCAGAAGCAGGCGGCGCGGCTATGTCGGTCGCGATCTGGGGCGCGGCGACCATCTCCAACATCATCGCCAGCGCATGGCAGGCGATGGCCGGTGCATTCGCCGCTATGTCAGCTATTCCGTTTATCGGACCCGTACTGGGGGTTGCGGCGGCGGTTGCGGCCGGTGCGTTTGTTTTCGGCTTGGTCAAGAACGTGGCGTCAGCTGAGGGCGGTTACGACATCCCCGCAGGTGTGAACCCCATGACCCAACTTCACGAACAGGAGATGGTGCTGCCAAAGCAGTACGCGAACGTCATTCGTCAGGCAGCGAGCGGCGAAGGGCAACTGGGTGGCGGCGGCGGTGGTTATCACTATCACGACAACAGCGGACGCCTTACCCCGGCTGACATTCGGCGTAATGCGCGGGTGTTTGCAGAGGAAGTGCAGAAGTTGCGGCGTGATGGTGCCATTAAGGCATAAGGGGCGAATCATGATTATAGGGCCGTTTTTTCCAGCGAGATGGATTGCTGGTTTACCAGATCGAGGGGTAATGGCCGAAGACGTTTTGCCCCATATGCCGGGGCAAACACTGCTCGCCAAGAAGGCACCGGAATGGAGTACCGGCGTTCAGAAATCGGTAAGTGGGCGACGTCGAACCACGGCCTATTACGCTGCGCCTGTCTGGTCGTTCCAGATCAATTACAACGCTGTTCGTAAGCGTCCGGGGCTGGACGAGTGGACGCGGCTGTTGCAGTTTTTCAACGCACGCAAGGGACAGTTCGGTGAGTTCTTATATTTTGACCGTACCGATCACCAGGTATCGAAGCATCGTTTCGGGTTCGGTGACGGGGCCATCCGGGTATTTCAACTTTCCAGAGCCATTGGGGACTGGGTAGAGCCGGTTTACGGCGTAGTCAACATTGAACTGCTGACAGTAAATGGAGTTCCCTCGAGCGCGTACACCGTGGATGAGTTGGGCCAAATCACATTTGCCCAGCCTCCCGCTGGTGGGGCTGTGTTGGAGTGGACAGGGGCCTTTTTCTTCCGTTGTGCCTACGAATCTGACTCGCTGAATAGCGCGCAGCCATTCGGGAGAATCTGGGAAATCAAAAACGTCTCTTTTACGAGTATCAAGCCATGATCGAGGCTACTCCCAAACTAAAGCAATTTTTGTCCTCGGCACGCAGCTTTGTTATGGCCGATCTCTACACCATCGCCTTGGCAAGCGGTCAGGTTCTTCGTTACACCGATGCGGGTATTCAACTCTATGTTGAAGGGGTGAACTACTCGGCGTCCGGTCCGTTAATCAAGCGTACGGGTGTCCGGATGGTACGAGGCATAGAGGTCGACACACTGAGTGTCACGTTCTATGCCGGCGTTCAAGACACTCTCCTGGGGGAGCCCGTGCTGGCCTTTATAGCTGGTGGTGGGTTCGACGGAGCATCACTAACTCTCGCCCGGGCCTTCATGTCGGACTGGGGCGCTCCGGTGGTTGGGACTGTAATGCGTTTTATTGGTCGTGTTGCCGAAGTAGATCCTGCTAATAGAGAGCAGGCGACTGTTTCGGTCAAGTCGCCAATGGAGCTACTCGACACAAAAGTACCTAAGGGAGTTTTCCAGCCAGGGTGTCTACGTACCGTATATAGCGCTGACTGTGGCGTGAATCGGGCTTTGTTTGAAACAGCAGGGCATGTGCTATCGGTGTCGGCGGGCCTGAATATACAAACCGATGTCGCTGCAGAGCAGGGCTGGTTTGATCAGGGTGTAATTCGATTTGTAAATGGTGGTAACGCCGGCGTATCACGTACGGTTCGTCGCCAGTCGGGTAGCGGTGTTATTAGTTTGATACTCGGCTTGCCCGCAGTGCCTCAGCCCGGCGATCAGTTCCTTGTTTACCCAGGATGCCCGCGCACGCTGGACGCCTGCACTAATAAGTTCGGTAACCGGGGTCGATATCGCGGGATGCCGTTCATTCCTGTCGCGGAGACGTCTGTATGACCGGGGTGGAATTGCTGCAGCGTGATGCAGTGTTGGCGGAGGCTCGGCGGTGGTTAAAGACTCCATATGCTCACCGGCAACATTTGGTGGGTGTTGGGGTGGATTGTGCCTGGTTATTGATCGAGGTTTTCCACTCGGCTGGGCTTATGCCTTGGATCGACCCGGGCGCTTATGCCCAGGATTGGCACCTACATCGCAGTCGCGAACTGTATCTGGGCTGGTTGGATGAGTACGGTCATGAAATAGAAACGCCTCAGCCTGGGGACGTCGCGATTTGGAAGTTTGGGCGCACTTACAGCCATGGGGCGGTTGTTGTCGACGAGCACCGGGTTATTCATTCGTATCGCGATGTAGGCGTAGAAGTCGCCGATATGCGCGAAGAGCGCCTAGCCAGCAGGCCGGTGCGGTATTACACGCTTAATCGATATGGGGGTGGATAATGGGGGGCGGTGGCAGCAGTATCTCGAATAGCGCAACACGCATAAACGCCTTGCAAATCCAAAGTAGCGCAAGTGGAAAGCCAATAGCCTGGATAGCAGGCCGAAACCGTATAAGTCCGAACCTTATCTACTACACCGACTTTGAGGCAGTTGCCAAAACAACTAAAACAAAGACCGGTGGCAAAGGTGGCGGTGGCGCTACACAAAAAGACACCACCTATACCTATTACGCGGCCATCATCCTTGCGATTGGCCGTGGGCCGCTCAGCGCGGTACGGCGTATTTTTCGGGATAAAGAAGTATTCGATGAGAAGTTGGTCGACGGCGTACCGCAGTCTGCTCTCGCGCAAATCGGGTTTAGCTTTATGCCTGGACAACCGGATCAGCCAGTATGGGGTTACCTCGAAACCAAACACCCGACCGAAGCTATCGCATACTCCGATACTGCTTATGTGTACTCGGCACATTATCTGCTGAATGATAACGCCGGCGTTCAGAATCACACCTTTGAAGTTGACGGACCCTACCAGGTGCCGGGCTTGCCGGACGCTAACCCCGGCGTATTTCTGCCTGGCCTATTAATGGATCCGCTGGATGGCGTGGGTTTCGATCCTCGGTGGATTGATGACATGTCTAATTACCGCGACTACTGCTTGGCAGAAAACTTATTGCTGAGCCCCGTTCTGGACGAGCAGGCGCCCGCTAGTGAAGCTATCGCGCGATGGCTACAGCTGACCAACAGTGAAGTGGTGTGGTCTGCAGGAAAGATGAAGGTGGTTCCTTTTGGTGACCAAGTAGTTACCGGTAATGGGGTTACCTGGTATCCGAATGTTTCCCCAGTAGCGCATCTGACCGATGATGATTTTTTGGCAGAAGAGGGTGAGCCACCGGTACAGCTGAAGATAAAAAGCCAGGCCGATAGTTACAACGAAGTGTCGTTAGAGATTCTTGATCGTGATCATGAGTACAACACGGATGTGGTGCGTGGAGTGGACCAAGCTGCTATTGAGCAATTCGGCTCTAGACCTATGGACACAATCAAGGCGTATGAAATCTGCAATCCCGTCATTGCGTCGCACTCGGCCCAGTTGCTGGTTCAACGCAAGCTTTATATACGCAATGAGTATCGCTTTTCCCTGGGTTGGCAACATGTGCTACTGGAGCCGATGGATCTGGTTACTGTCACCGAGCCGGGGTTGAAGCTTGATCGGCGATTGGTGCGTCTGATCTCCGTCGAGGAAGATGAGGATGGGAAAATTGCCATCGTTGCAGAGGACGCATTGCTCGGCACTGGTAGCGCGTCAAATTACCCCGTGCAGAGCAAGAGCGGTTATCAGGGGAATCAGAACGCGGCGCCCGGCCCAGTACTACCGCCAATAATTTTTAACCCTCCTGAGAGTCTTCTACTTCCGGGCGAACTTCAGGTTTGGGGGGCGGTCGCCGGCGCTGGCGACTCCTGGGGCGGTTGTGAAGTCTGGATCAGTGCGGACGGTGACAGCTATCGGATGGTAGAGAGTATCTATGGCCGATCTCGGATAGGACGCCTTACTGCGCCTTTGGAGGTTGGTAGTGATCCTGATCTGCAGAATGCTTTGTCGGTCCAGTTGTCGGTTCCTTCTGAACTCACGGCGGCCACCACAGGTGAGGCTGATAGTGGTGCAACGCTTTGTTGGGTTAACGGTGAGTTGATCAGCTACCGAGATGCTGTGCTCACCGGGCCGGGATCATACAATCTGAGCTATCTACGTCGAGGCCGGCTAAGTTCTAAGGTCGCTGCTCACGCCGTGGATGCCCCTTTTGTAAGGCTTGATGATGCCATCTGGAAATACAGTTTCGCTGTTGATCAGATCGGCAAGCGGGCCTGGGTCAAATTTCGCTCCTTTAACGTGTTTGGGCGAGCATTGGAGGATCTGGCAGATGTCACCGCTTATAGCGTGATGCTATCACCAGTTAAAGTCGCACCAAGCCCGGCGCTTAATTTGCAGTTGGTTGGCACTTTTGAAGCGCCATATTTCACTGTGAGCTGGGCTGCAGGTAGTCATGCAGAGGACCGCCTGGTAAGGGTGCGCAACGGGGCTACCAACGCCTTGCTAAGGGAAGTGCCCACAACCAGTACGGCATACACCTATCAGCGCGCAGATGCGCTGGTGGATGGGGCGTTGGTGCGCACATATCGAGTGGAAGTCGTCGAGCGGAACGCAGTCGGTAATGCCCCTGTCACTGCCCTGATGGTGACAAATACGGCTCCTCCTGCCGTGACAGGAAGTACCGCCACTGTCGGGGGGGCCACCGCCCTTGTAAGTTGTGATCCAAGCCAAGCAGCCGATGCTGCGGGGTACATTTTCGTGTACTCAACGCAATCAGGTTTTGATCCGACGGTTTCGGGAACTGTAGGTTATGAAGGCGCTTCCGCTTCTGGACAGATTCAAGGCTTGTCACTGGGAACTACTTATTACCTGCGTATCGCTGCGTTCGATACCTGGAGTAATGTTCGCTCGCAACTAAATTTTGCCCCGCCTATTACACTCCACACCTGACAGAGAAAATTATGCAACCTATTCAGTTCTTCGCCGCGAGAGCCGAAGACGGCGCTCTATTGCCTGATGCGACCGTGGACGTATTTGTTCACGGCACGCAAGAAAGAGCCGTTTTGTTTTCAGACTCTCCGGGTGTTACACCTTTAGGTAATCCCGTTCGTTCTGATGCAAACGCACGGGTATTTTTTTACACAACAGCTCCTCGCATTGATATGCGTATAAGTCGGTACGGGTATGTCGCGCCTCTGCTGGTCGATATTTCTACATTGGACGCGGCTACAGCTGTTGAGCAGGTTCAGGATAATATTGATAAAGCGATTAACAAGATTGATGGTTCGCTAGAGGTAATGCGGACTCAGTTTGATGAGCTTCTCGAGCGTTCCGGCTTCGAAACTGTGTTCTTGTCTTACGGTGCAGGCGTCATCGTAGAGCGCCCTACACAAGCAGTACAGCGCGATGGCGAGCTATATAAGGTCACGAATCAATCCGACTTACCATTTACTCTTTTAGGAAATTGGAGCGAAGATCGTCTGAAGCTGACGGCTATCGGTGATCAGGCCCTTCGCCAGCAAGTGCAGCCATTCCTCGATGCTGGTTACTTTCAACCAAACGATCTTGATTTGTCTGGCATTGTTAATGAGCAAGCAAAAATCTTGGCGTATTTGCTCAAGTATAAGCGAGTGAGAATCCCAGCCGGAAAGGTCAATATTGGAGAACTGGCTCCTCCCTCTGGGACGTCATTGGTTGGCTACGGAAAAACTAGACTTAATCGGTCAACGAAGCAGTGGTTGTCGGGAGGGACTACTCTTATAGGCTCAATTAACCTTACAGGTAAAACCGGTTGCAGGCTTTATGACTTCAACTGCGATGGGTACGCGGCAGGCAATGCCATCGTGGGGCTATCTGATTCTACTGAATGGCATTGGATTGAACGTGTAGCTACCCGTGCCAGTGACCATAACTTTTTATTTGAGCAAAATGGCGCAGATAGTGCTGGCCGCTACGGCGGCAATATTTTCTGTGTTGACTGTGATGCTTACGATGGACCGAATGGTTTCGTCTCCAAGATGCTTAACGTCACATTCTTGCGCTGTTTCGCTTATGACGTCACGGTTCAATCCCATGTGGCTGTGTCCGATAACATTAACGGCCCTGGTGTTTTTAGTCGTGCCCAAAATACCAAGTTTATAGAGTGCGGCGGTGATGGCTGTCATATTGGCTGTTCCATTTATTCCCATGATTTTTATCATGGTGTTTCACCCGCTAACCACGTGGTTACGGTCAATCCATCGACGGGTACTTATTGGTCGGGCACCCATACCAACGTAACAAATTGCCAAGGCCATGTCGGTGATTATCCAGAACAGCCCGGCAGTCCTTACAATTTTGTTCCGATCTTCAATAACGAGGTTACCGTTGGTGGTGGGAATTTCCAGAACTCGCCATTGTTTGGTTGGCGTTTTGATTGGGCTGGGCGTCCTCGGGTTTTGGCTGGTCACTTCTCTGGTTGTGTCAATCCAATCGTTATTGGCTCTAACGTTGTGGATCTTTATGTGGATTACAGTGTTACCCGTTTTGGTGCCATTAATCCCGGAATCCTGTCATACGAAATCGTCGAATCGAGCAATGCAAACGCAATTAACGTCAGCATGGTCAGGGATCTATTAATTGTCCGGAATACTGAGCCTACGGCTATTTCGCTGCTTGTTACAGGTAATAGCTTTCAGCGGATAAACATTGTGCTTGATGACGATCTGACTACTTTGACGATTGGGGGAAGGGCGATATTCGGAAAAGGCTCGGCGCTTTCTGCGGAGTGGAACGGTGAACTTGGCGCGTGGCGTGTAATTGGCGCGCCTAGCACTTTTCCGGATTCAGAGGTTCCGTTTGAATATGCCCAGAATCTTGATTTGTCTTGGCGATCAAAGGCTGCGTATGTAGAAATGACGGGGAACATTAATACCTTGGTAGTTCGCGGCGGATTTACACCAGGTACACGTTCAACGTTGAGACTTGCAGCGAAGTCTTCTGCCTATTCAGTATTCAACTGGGATGGTGTCAATTGGGGTTCAGCCGATGCTGTTACCTCCATTGCAGCAGATCAGACTGTGCTGATCCAGTTCTACTGGACGGGGAGAAGCCAGCTCGTTGAGTCAGTTTTGAGGTTCTCAGCCGTCCCGTAAGGACGGCCTTCTGATATCATTCCCGCTCTAATTGGAGCTATTTGAATGCAAGGCAAGCTTTTTCTATCTGCACTGTTGCTATCCGGCTGCGCTTTGGCCGATCAATCTCAACTCGATCAGCACGTAAAATGTCCGGTGTCTTCCGACAAGGCATACCGAGTTCTTTTCGTAGGCGACAGCATCACCCGCCACGCCTTCAACAAGGACACAATCCGCGACTTGGGCTGGTCTCACACTTCAGGCATGGGGGCATCCAGTGCCAAGACTGATTACGTCAATCAGCTGGTGTCAATGATCGCCAAGGATCGCAACCAGTACGTGGTCAAGTGTTACCACACGTACGGTGGTGGCGGCTCGGTAGCTGATCGCATTGCCGGTCTGCCGATGGTGGCGGATTCCAAGCCCGACCTAGTAGTTCTGCAACTGGGCGAGCATGACGACGCCACTACAGACCCTGTTCTTTTCCACCGGCAGTACGCAACCCTTGTCCGCCAGACGCGCGCAATGTCAAGTAAGCCGAAGGTTATTGCGGTTGGGCCCTGGTCTCTGGCGCCACTGAATGCCAATGGTGAGTACTCCGACTCTACCGCCGCGGTTGATCGTGAGATGTACAGCGTTGCGATTGAGGAATCGCTTGAGTACCTATCTGTTAAGGATATGGCGGCGATCCCGGAAGCTCACGGATGGGGCCCGTCCGAAGGGGTGAAGTGGCACCCAAACGACTTGGGACACTCTTTGTATGCAGCTAGGTTGTTCAGGTTATACAAGGCAGAAATCAATAAATAAATACAAGTAATTTTGAGCGTTGTAATGATGGGGTTTGTAAAATGTTGAAGGACTATAGCGTAGGTCTTAATTTAGCCAGGGTTGTAGCATGTCTGATGGTCATATTTCTTCACGTGTCTGCGGCAGGCATTGGTGTTTTTGATGAAGGCTGGATCTACTCAAACATTTACGATTCATTTGTAAGGTCATGCGTACCTATTTTCCTGATGATCTCGGGCGCTCTAATGCTTGGAAAAAATCAAGATGCGCTCGATTTTTATAAAAGAAGATTTCTTAGGATTTTTCCGCCGCTAGTTTTCTGGTCTGTATTTTATGTTGTATGGAAAGCTAGTATGGGAGTCGGGTATGGTGGTATTTTAGCTTCCGTTGTAGCAATCGTAAAAGGTCCTGTTTACTATCATCTTTGGTATCTTTACGCGCTTGTCGGCATCTATCTTTTCATTCCTTTCATGTCAAAGATATATCTGAATTCAAGCGACACAGATAAGAATGTCTATGTTTTTGTTTGGTTCTTAGTCGCGTGTGTTGTACCGATAGCTTCATATTTTTATCATGATCTCGCGGACTTTTCTAGCATTTATGGGCTCTCTTCGTTCATAGGCCTTGCGGGGTATGTGTTTTTAGGGGCATATGTTTTTGAGCGGATTTCAAGTGCTAACTCATCTGTTTCTGTAAAGACGGAAGTAGTGGTTTTCATGTTTTCTAGCGGGTTAACTGCGCTGCTCACTTATGCTTTATCTGTAAATGAGGGAAGCCCTAATCAGCTTTTTTACTCTTATCTATCTCCCGTAGTGGTTTTTTCATCTGTTTCAGCATTTAAGTTATTAGTTGTTCTGGGGGCGAGGTGTACGAGACTTTCCAAGGTTTTGGGTGTTCTCTCTGGTTGTACACTTGGCGTCTATTGTATTCATGTGTTTGTAATGAACAGGTTTAGCCTTATTTATGGGCCGATAGTAGAAGGTCACTCTAATTTGTGGGTTATACCTGTATTGTCAGTTTCAATATTTATCCTCTCAATAATTCCCGTTTACATTTTAAGAATGGTAAAGCCCTTAAGGCAGATAGTGTAAGGTTCTTAAATTTCGAAGCCCGCTCTCAGCGGGCTTTTTTTCGCCTGGAGAAAAGTATGAACTCAACCGAGAAAGACCGGGACATCCTGGCGCGCACGCTGTGGGGTGAAGCTCGAGGGGAAGGACTGGCCGGCCAGATCGCCGTTGCCTGGACCATCCGCAATCGGGTGTACGACGGCAAGGCCAAGTCATGGTGGGGCGAGGGCTATGCCGGTGTGTGCCTGAAGCCATGGCAGTTCAGCTGCTGGAATCAGAACGACCCGAACTACGCCTACCTGAGCGGTGCCAAGCAGATCCCGGTCGCGCAGTTCGCCCAGGCACAGCGTGCGGCAGACCAGGTGATGTCGGGTGCGGTACCTGATCCAACCGGTGGCGCCACTCACTACTACGCAACCACCATGCCGAAGCCTCCGGCCTGGGTGGCGAAGGCCACACAGACGCTGCGCCTCGGTCACCACGTCTTCTTTAAGGACGTGCCGTGATGACGCCCGGGCAGATCCTTGGCGCGATCCTGCTAGCGCTGGCCATCGGGTTCGGCGGGGCGTGGCAGGTTCAGGATTGGCGAATGGGCGAAAAGCTGGCTGAGCAGGCCGGGCAGTTCGAAAAGGAGCTGGCCGCGATCAGCAATAGGGCTTCCGCCCAGGCCCAGGCCGAGCAGGACAAGCGCCTGGCCCTGGAGCAGCAGCTCGCCGGCCAGGACCAACAACATTCCAAGGAACTCTCCGATGCCCAACGTAACCAGGCTCGCCTGCGTGATCGCCTTGCCACTGCTGATGTCCGGCTGTCAGTCCTCCTTGCCGAGGATCCAGCCAGTGGCTGCAACGTGCCTACCGCCCCCGGCACCGGCAGCGTGGTTCATGCAGCCCGTCGAGCCCAACTTGACCCTGCGCATGCGCAACGAATTATCGCCATCACCGACGCCGGTGACCAAGGATTGATCGCGCTGCGGGCTTGCCAGGCATATGTAAGGGCGGTGGCGCACTGATTGCAATCGGCTATGCTGAACGAGCGGCCAGCAGTGAGAGCCATCACCCACCCATCTGGTTGACACATGGACAAGCGCCTTGCTGGCCTTTCGTTTCTGCTGACCCTCTGCTGGGTAGCCGCGGTTATCACTGTGATGTGGTTCTATTCATAAGCCCTGCCAGATTGGCTTGATCAGTTCCGCCCCTTTGTTCCGCACATTGCCCACGGCTGTGTCGACCTTGAACCACTCGAACACCTCCGACGGCTCACCCTGGTGCAACACCATCTGCTCGGCGCGCTCCTTGGGCGTGGCCGGGTCCAACCATTCCCGCGCCAGGTCTGGCGTCAGCACCACGGGCCGCCGGTCGTGGATGTCCACCATGCCCCCGGCGCTGTCGGCGGTGATGATCACGAAGCCATCATGCTCGCCTGGGCCTTCATCAGCGTCAGGTAGCTGGCCAATGGCAGCGCAGAGTATCGGTGCACCGTCCCGCCGGCGGATCAGGTAGGGCTGTTTCTTGGGCCCGCCTTCATCCACCCACTCAAACCAGTTGTCGATGGGCGTAATTGCACGATGTGGCCAGATCGCCCGGAAGAACGGACCATGAGCCACTTTCTCTACGCGTGCATTGATAGGTGCCGCCCGGTCTTTCGCCCAGTGCGGCCTCCATCCCCAGCGCACCGGGTCGGCGTGTAGCCGTTCGCCCTGCACGTGCAGCAGCGCAACCGCGGTTGTCGGTGCCACGTTGTACCGTTCAATTGGTTGATCGCCCACGGAGTTTGCCAGAGCATTGGGCATGCTCAGCGCCGCAACGAAGTCGTGGATACCGCTGTACTGTGATAGTCGTCCGCACATAAGCATCTCCGCTCGTCGGCGCCAATGAACAGCCGGTCCCCGGCCAATCTCTATACTGTAGACACTGGCCCGAGGCATTCGTCATGGCGATCAACATTGAACAAGTCACCGCGATGGAGGCGTGGTTTGCGCTACGCAATGATCCCGCATTCATATCGGTCACTCCTGAGGAGCGCTACGAAACGCGGCTGGCCCTGGCGGATGACTTGAAGCAGCAGGGCCTAATTGATGATAACGAGTGGCGGGAGCTTACCGAGGAAGCCGTAGTAGCCTACGCGGATGAGCTTGGGTGAAGCTCATGCAGTGCTTTTAGCTCTGCCAGCAGCCGCTGATTTTCCCTGAACAGATAGTCCCTCTGCTCGGTAACAATCTTCACGCTTTGCAACGAGCCAAACGACTGCTGGTGTTCCAGCATACTTATCTTTTCCAGCGCATCGGCAATCTTTCCTTCGGCCTCGGCCTTTCCTGTCATGAGCAGGTCATTCATCTGCACCAGGCCGGCGATATTCGCCCGCGCTCGACGCAGCATGCGCTCGGTCTCCACCAGCTCATCTACTAAGATTGAGCATTGGTGCTGGTACATCTCAAGGGGAGTGGGGCAGCCGAGCCAATCATCGGTGTCCATGTCTACGTTCATAGTGTGAATCTCATAAGCTGTATGCGTGTACAGTAATCGAGGTTCAGAAGTGATGCGATTTCAGCCGACGAAGCGTAGAAAATCCATTCCGCAATCAAATGTGTTCGGCCCGTGAACATTGGGCTGCGCCGCCCGTGGAAATACTATTATGCGGAATGGGAAAATCTACAAGCAATTGAAAAATAAAGTTTTTATTGGGGATTGCAAATCCGCCTACGCCGGTTCGATTCCGACCTCGGCCTCCACTCTTGGAAACCCCGTAGATTAACGTCTACGGGGTTTTTTATTGGCTAATGCTTTTCATAGGCTCGCCCTCGCTGTCGTTGGGTTCTATAAGAATGCCATCGTGGCGCATAGACGCCTCGGCTTGGGCGAGTCCATCCAATTACCCTTGACCCTGCAACGGGCCGCTCAGGCACGGAAAGCGAGGCGCCGTCCTTTGGGGAGTCCTCGCGTCTGGTGGGCGAATACTGAGCACAAGGCGCAATTATAGGTGGAAGTGGCCCGCAGCCTCCGGCTGGTAAAGCACTTTCTTGATCTCAATCCGGCGGGTCCGATCAGAAATTCGCCAGTCGATGGCGTCCCCCTCCTGATAACCAAGGATGGCGGCGCCTATGTCGGAATACACGGAATGTTTCCCTGCGTTGTTGTCTGCGTCTTCAGGGTAGACCAAGGCCACTTCGTACTCTTCGTCGTCCAGTTGCAGCAACGCCCTGGAGTTCATCGTGATGACATTGCACGCCACCTGCTGCGGCTTGACGACAATGGCTCGCTCAAGCTCATGTTCGAGTTCAACAGCCGCCGGGCCTTGCTCGAAAGCGATTAATTCCTCGAGCCTGGCCTTGTCGATTTCAGTGATGTAAATCCTAGCGGAGTCGCCACCGGCTCCTTCGCGCAAGAACTGGAAATAGCGGGCCGCCGTCATGGAAAACGACTTCAATGTCGGCGTTTCGCTCTCAAGCATAAAGCCGCTGCGCAGAAAGGCTTTCAGAGAGCGCGAGTTGTCCGGGTGGATCTTGGCGATGAGTTTCTCGGCCCGCATGTCGAGGAAGGCCAGTTTCATGCCTTCGCGGATCGTACGGGCGCCTAGGTTTCGGCCCCATTTTTCGCTGTCTCCGATGACCAGGACTATCTCGCAATTTGAATCGGTCTTGACCAGGCGGACAAAGCCCACCGGGGCGTCATGCCGGTCATAGGCCATAAAGAATCTGCCGTCCCGGTTGAATAGATGGGTCAGGATCGGCAACTGAGTCCTATCAACGGCTTGCTCGATGGAGCGGGAGACATGACGCGAATCGCTCAGGTAGCAGGTGACGCGCTCATCCTCTAACCAATTCATCAATGTCAGTGCATGCGCCCGAGTTATTTCAGGACACAGCGAAATGAAAGGCTTGTTCATCTTAACCACACTTATTTGTAAAGGATTGAAGCCCTTCATGGATATGGTCATGGCGGTTCTTCGGCAACCGGATACTTTAAGACATACCGCGAGTAATGGCGAATATCCCAGAGAGTTCCAGGAGGCCACTGCTTACCAGGGGGGGGCGGAACTGTTTAGTCAACTATTTGTGAGAAGGAGAAATCAGCGGATTGCGAATCCGCCTACGCCGGTTCGATTTCGACCTCAGCCTCCACTGTTGGAAACACCTACGATTAACGTCTACGGGATTTTTTATTGGCTAGGATTTGATGGTCGCTTCCATTGATTGCTTGTAAGGTCTCAAAATGCCGATTTAGTCGCGCGTTCATCCTGCTGGCGCAGGATAACGCCCGTACTCATCAAAGCTGAAAAGGTAACCATGAAACAGAACATTCTTCTTGTGGCCGTTTGTGCTGCACTGATCCAAGGCTGTGCCGCCACCTCCAAAAGCCATGAAGAGTCACCTTCCATGCCCACTGCTACTTCGGCGGCTATAACCCAGCCAGCCTTATCCGCTTACTATTGGAACCTGGTCTCGGCGACTGATGCTTCCGGTAAACCTCTCGTTGCTTTGAACAAAGGTGTCGAACGCAAGTTGCGCGTTTCCTTCGGTGAAAAGAATCTGAACATCAGCGGTGGCTGCAATGGCCAGTTCGGCGGCTATCACTATCAGGGAGGGGTTTTAAAGGTACAGTCACTGGCCTCCACGCTTATGGCCTGCGACAAGGACCTGATGGATCTTGACGCCCAGGTAGGCCGACTGTTCAAGGGTGATCTGCGCGCCGTTATCACTGGTGATAACACCGAGCCGATGCTGCAACTGATTACAGTGGACGGCTCGGTGCTCAAGCTACAGGGTGAAGCTACTCCAGAGACCCGCTACGGTAGCAAGGGCGAGGTCAAGTTCCTGGAAGTGGCGCCCAAGACTGTCAAGTGCAGTCACCCGATGATCCCTGAGTATCAGTGCTTGCAAGTGCGCGAGCGCCGCTATGACGACGCTGGCCTGCAACTTCCGACCCAGGACCCATGGCACCCGCTGTATCAGTCTATTGAAGGTTTTGAGCATCGTGATGGGGTGCGCAATGTGTTGCGGG
Source organism: Pseudomonas synxantha (assembly GCF_900105675.1). NCBI lineage: Bacteria > Pseudomonadati > Pseudomonadota > Gammaproteobacteria > Pseudomonadales > Pseudomonadaceae > Pseudomonas > Pseudomonas synxantha. The sequence continues at coordinate 2,057,775 of NZ_LT629786.1, forward strand.
TCAAGCAATACGAATGGAAGAATCCGCCAGCAGATGCGCCTTCGACGGTCTATGTGTTGGATCTGGTGGTCGAGCAGGACGCTTCCGGGGCTGGTAAATAGGGAGGGCCAGAGCAGGTCGGTGTGCGCAAGTCGATTCCGACCACTGTCTGCACTCTTAGAAACTCCGTCGATGGGGGCTATGGGGTTTTATTGCCAGCGTTTATCGAGTGTCCCGAAACGTAGAAGGCTGTGCGCGGCGGGAGCTAACGCTTGAGTCCCATGCATGCATCGTAGGCGTCTTTGCTTCTTTCGAGGTTATTTAATAGCTCCTGGCGACGAGCGCCTTTGGGTGAATACACATCAAGGCCCGACATCGCCAGGCTGTCCTCCAGATGTGCAATCTCTTCCCTGTAGGGCGCGCAGCGCTTGTCTGCAGCCACCAAGGCTTTATAGGTTTGTGCTTCGGATTGGGAGTTGAGCGCGGCCTGGCTCGCAGAAGTCAGCTGCTTTTCTGTCTCGTTGAACCGAACTTCTTTTTTGGCGAGATCTACCTCAGCCTTTCGCAGAGAGTCCGCCAATTGCTTGTTGTCCAAGCGAGCGGCGTCCAGCTCCTTGCGGGTCTGCGTCAATGAGTCGTTTAAATGTCTTACGTCGCTTCGCAGCTGGCCGCGGTCTTCTACAACCGTAAATGCGTAGATAGCCAGCGTTATGAAAGCGGCAAACCATGTTCCGTCCTTGAGCAGGCCCCAGCGCGACGGCTTGACTGGATCGTGGTGGTCGTTTTTCAGTTGGCGCATATCAAATTCTCCTGTGTTATCGCTTGAGCCTTCGCAAGCTCTACCGCAGCCGCTATTGCCGCCTGGGCCTGAGGGCTGTTCTTCCAGCACCTAGACTTCAATGCGGCAGAAGCATTCGCCAGGATATCTCCCACTTGCGACCTTCCGAGTACCTCCATCGAGCCAATACCCATTTGCTCCAGCCGTGCGATCACGGTAGGGCCAACGCCTTTGAGCGCAAGTAGCGCGGTTCTTTCTTCCAATGAAAATGGCACTTGGGAATTCCTTTCTCCACGCGGGAAAATCTGAGCGGGATACCGTCAAGCAACCGGCGGCACCATTGCGGCATTTTCGACGAGTGACATGTCTAGATCAAGGGTCCCAGCCCGGTTGGGGTTGTCACACGGGCATTTGCCATTACCCTGAAAATGTTTGAATTATTACAAACAATTTCGGTTTGGCTATTTTTCAGTCAAGCGACTTCAGGATGAGGAACGAAAAATGTTTTCACATGAAGGTACCGCATTAGAGCTATTGATCCTGGTTTTTGGCGTGACGGGCGTGCTTTTGATTGCCTGGTTTTTTCACCATCAATATGAGCTCAGGGCTCGCAAGCGTGTAAAAAAACAACATAGCCCTGATAAGCAACCCTCGCCTCAAAATCACTGATTGCCGGTAAACCTGCGCCAGTCATTGTGCCGGCCCTCCGCCCTATGATCCGAGGCTCGGCGTCAGCCAATCGCTTCGGATCTGTTGATTCTCTGTGCTTTGACTTCATTGGCATAGGCTTCAAGCTTTTGCTGCTGTGCAGTGAGTAATGCGCAGACCTTCGTTAAAGCAGCCGCATCACTTGAATGCCCGCCAGCGGCCAATGCCGTCAGCTCAACCACCGACCATCCGATAACTGCGCTGGCGTCTTCAAGGTCGTAGAACAATTCCTGTTGCGCAGTCCTGGGGCCGTCGAGGTCTTCTATCAAAGCGTTCACTCTGGTCTGTTTGGGTTAAAACGAATAGATGCGTAGGGCATGATATTCATCCAGGTGGTCAATGTTTTTAGCCTGGCGCGAATAACAGGCAAAGAAAAGCCCGCGATGGGGCGCGGGCTAAAAGGAGTTCATTAAGGAGCTGAGACCACCATAAATGCTGGTCTGTGAAAGGTTTGTGAAACGCGTTGGTGACCTGCGTCGGCATGAGTGATGTAGACCGCCAAAGTGTACGCCTCGATCCGTCTGCAGCTGTATGGGGCGATGGATGCCACAACCCACTAGTGTCGCGGCATATGACTGTCGTTTGGATACCGCGCCCCATGTTGATGTCTACCAGCTTGTTGTCAGCCTTTGTGCTTTTTGCCTTTGTGTCTTCCATCACCCCTGGCCCCAATAACACCATGTTGCTGGCGTCTGGGGTGAACTTTGGATTTCGTCGTTCAATCCCTCACGCCCTGGGCATCAGCATAGGGTTCATGCTGCTGGTCATTTGCGCGGGGTTGGGCCTGGGGGAAGTGTTCAAGCTGTTCCCGTGGGCGTACACGCTGCTGCGCTATGTTGGCGCCACCTACCTGCTGTACCTGGCGTGGAAGATCGCTACCGCGGGCGGGATGTCGGAGAGTGATAACGAACAGGGCAAACCGATGACCTTCCTGGGGGCGGCGGCTTTCCAGTGGGTTAACCCCAAGGCCTGGATCATGGCGCTGGGTGCAATCACCACCTATACGCCGGCTGAGGGTTACGCCGCTAATGTGCTGGTGATTGCGGTGGTGTTCGCCGTGGTCAACCTGCCAAGCGTGTGTGTGTGGCTCGGTTGCGGTAGCGGCCTGCGCAATGTATTGCGCGAGCCGCGCTGGCTGCGGATATTCAATTGGTCCATGGCTGGGTTGCTGGTGTTGTCGTTGTATCCGATGCTTTTTGTGAGCTGATTCAGGTTCAGACCGGCGAAATAGTTGCCAGCAAGCCAATGCCGATGGTCAATACCAAAAAGCCGAACAGGAAAATTGCCATTTTGGTCATAAGGCCTCCGAGGGGCGGGGAACGACAGGGATGTCGGGATGGCGCCTATTGTCCGCCTGGGACGGCGTTCAATACAGGTGCAGATGACAGAGAAAAAACCGTATCAGATGGTGCCGCACTAGCTGGGCTGCGGCTTTTGAAGCCTCTTGGATTTATCAATATCAGATACGCCGATTGAGACAGTGACAGCGTTTGCCCCTAAGATAGCGCCCATTGCATCAACAATAAGAGTGGGCCAACCCTCGATGGAAAGACGCCAGTTCAGCGGTGGCATGCAAGGCAAGAACCTGCGCTACCTCAATGACAAAACCCAGCAGGCAACCTCGGTCACCCAAGTCGGTTTCCTGCTGCTCGAACACTTCTCCCTGCCGGCTTTCACCCAAACCCTAGACACCCTAGTGACCGCCAACCTGCTGCGCCCCGAGCTGTTTGCCTCGCGCACCTTCGGCTGGGGCGAGGGCGAAGTGATCAGCGACCTCGGGCTGGTGATCCGACCCGATGCAAGCCTGGAGTTGTCGGCACTTCAGGATCTAGACCTGCTGGTCATCTGCGGTGGTTTCCGCACCGAGCTCAAGGCCAGCGACCCGTTCATTCAACTGTTGCGCGGCGCTGCGGAGGCGGGCGTCCGCCTTGCCGGTTTGTGGAACGGCTCCTGGTTCCTTGGTCGCGCCGGCCTGTTGCAGGGCTACCGCTGCGCTATCCACCCCGAACACCGCCCGGCGCTGGCGGAAGTGTCCAAGGGCGCCCAGGTCACCAGCGAGCCCTATGTGATCGACCGCGACCGCCTCACCGCGTCGAGCCCCTCCGGCGCCTTCCATATGGCCCTGGACTGGATCAAGAGCCTGCACGGCAAGGCGCTGGTCGAAGGCATCGAGGACATCCTGGCGTTCGAGGAATCACGCTATCGCCGCATCAAGCCAACGGAGAACGTCTGCGTCAGCGCACCTCTGCGCGAAGTGCTGAAGCTGATGGACGCCAACCTCGAAGAACCGCTTGAACTCGATCAGCTCGCCGTCTACGCCGGCCGCTCTCGCCGCCAGTTGGAGCGCCTGTTCAAGGAGCAACTGGGCACCACGCCGCAGCGCTACTACATGGAACTGCGCGTCACCGAAGCGCGCCGCCTGTTGCAGCACACCGAGTTATCACAGGTGGACGTGCTGGTGGCGTGTGGGTTTGTCTCGCCTAGTCATTTCAGCAAGTGCTACAGCGCGTACTTCGGCTATCGCCCCTCCAAGGAGAAGCGATTGGTCAAGTAGCAGGACGGCTGCCACCCTGGTGTTTCGGGATCAGTTGTCTCAGAAGCGGTCCAGTCGATAGGGCTGTAATTCAGGCATTGACTCTCCTGCCGCCAGTTGCCCGACCCTTTCAGCCGTCACCGCCGCCTGAGTCAGCCCCAGATGCTGATGACCAAACGCAAGCAGCACCTTGCCCTCGCACACCCGGTCAATGATCGGCAGCGAGTCGGGCAGGGACGGCCGAAAGCCCATCCACGGTGTGGCATCTCTGTCGTTCAGGTCGTGGCGAAACAGCCCCTGGCTCAAGCGGTGCAGCTGCCAGGCCCGTTGCATATTCGCCGGGCGTTCGAGGCCGGCGAATTCGACCGTTCCGGCCAGGCGCAGGCCGCCGACCATGGGCGTCATGATGAACTTGCGTTCCAGCGAGGTGACGGCGAAGGGCAGGCGCTGGTGTTCGTGGGGCAGCATCAGGTGATAGCCGCGCTCGGTGTCCAGCGGTACCTGTTTGCCTGTCAGGGCCGCAGTGAGTTTGGCCGAGTGGGCGCCGCAGGCGATCAGCACTTGGCGCGCCGTCACTACGCCTTGATCGGTCATCAGCGAAACACCGCTGTCATCCAGGCGCCCATCCAGAACACGTTGCTGGAGAAATTGCACACCCTCGGCCTTGGCCGCATTCACCAGCTCGCCGACCACGGTATAAGGGTCGAGAAAATGCCCGGTACCGGGGAAAAACAAACCACCTTGTATGGCGTCGCTCAATTGCGGCGCGACCGTGCGCACCGCCTCGCCGCTCCAGAACTCCACGGCTACGCCTTGCTGCTGCATGCGTTGCTGCAACGCATCCAGGGCGACGCGGGATTCGGCGCGCTCAAACACCAGCAGCGAGCCGTCTTCGCGCAGCAGTTGCGCCTGCCCAATCGACCGCAGCAAACGCTGCCACGCACCCAGGCTGCCTTCGTTCAAGGTACGCAGGCCGGCCACGGTGCGCTGGTAGCTTGCCGGTCGCAGATTCAACAATAGGCGAATAAACCAGGGCAGGGCGCGGGGCAGGTAGGCCCAGTCCAGCCGCAGCGGGCCCATGGGGTCCAGGAGCATGGCCGGCAAGCGCTTGAGGATCGACAGGTCGGCGATGGGGAATACCTGCTCCGTCGCCAGGTGACCGGCGTTGCCGTAGGAGGCGCCCATGCCCGGCGCCTGCGCGTCAACCACCAGCACTTGCCGACCCTGACGCGCCAGTTGCAAGGCACAGGCGACGCCGATGATGCCGGCGCCGACCACCACAATGTCTGCTTGATTGGGCTTGGCCATGGCTACGCCTCTCTCTGGCCGTCAAGCAGGCGCCGCAGCCCCAGCGGGTTGTTCTGTTGGAGGGCATTGGGCAGCAGGCTATCGGGGAAGTCCTGATAGCACACTGGGCGCAGGAACCTGTGGATCGCCGCCATGCCCACCGAGGTGCTGCGCGCATCCGAGGTCGCCGGGAACGGCCCGCCATGCACCATCGCATCGCAGACTTCCACGCCAGTCGGCCAACCGTTGACCAACAGGCGTCCGGCCTTGCGTTCCAGTACCGGCAGCAGTGCGCGCGCCTGCAGCAGATCCTGGTCATCCATATGCAAGGTCGCGGTGAGTTGACCTTCCAGGTGTTCGGATACCTGGCGCACTTGCTCGACATCGCGGCATTCCACCACCAGCGAGGCGGCGCCGAAGACCTCGGCTTGCAGGTGTTCGTTGTTCAGGAATGCCTGGGCCTGGGCCACGAACAGATAGGCCTGGCCTTGGTTCGGCCCGGCGGCCGCCACGCCCTTGGCGGCAACCTGGGCGTGCTGGGCTAATGCACTCACGCCGGTTTCGTAGGCGCTGAAAATGCCCGGTGTGAGCATGGTCTGGGCCGGGCAATGTGCAAGCAGATCACTGGCGACCTTGATAAAGCGGTCCAGGGCGCTACCTTTCACGGCGATTACCAAGCCAGGGTTGGTGCAGAACTGGCCGGCACCTTGGGTCAGTGACGCGACAAAGCCTTCGGCCATTGCTTCAGCCCGTGCTTCAAGCGCGGCAGGAAACAGGTAGACCGGATTGATCGAACTCATTTCCGCATACACCGGGATCGGTTCCGGGCGTGCCTGGGCGGCCTGGCACAGCGCGATACCGCCACTGCGCGAACCGGTAAAGCCTACGGCCTTGATACGTGGGTCGGTTACCAGGGCGATACCCACCTCGTTACCCGAGCCATAAAGCAGTGAAAACACACCTTCGGGCAAACCACACTGTTTGACCGCCTGCGCAACGGCGCGACTCACCAGCTCGCTGGTGCCGGGGTGGGCGCTGTGGGCCTTGACCACCACCGGGCAACCGGCAGCGAGTGCCGATGCGGTATCGCCGCCCGCCACGGAGAAGGCCAGGGGAAAGTTGCTGGCGCCAAACACTGCGACCGGGCCCAGGGCAATATGGCGCTGGCGCAAGTCGGCGCGGGGCAGCGGCTGGCGCTGGGGTTGCGCGGTATCGATCCGCACGTCGAGCCATTCACCCAGCCGCACGGTGCGGGCAAAGGCGCGCAACTGCCCGCAGGTACGACCGCGTTCGCCTTGAATGCGCGCGCGGGGCAGGCCGGTTTCGGCGCTGGCGCGTTCGATCAATTCATCGCCCAGGGCTTCGAGGTTGTCGGCGATGGTTTCAAGAAACCTGGCGCGATCTGCCAAGGCGGTTTCGCGGTAAGTGTCGAACGCGGCCAACGCCAGTGTGCAGGCCTGCTTGACCTGCTCGCCGTCGCCGCCCGCGTAGGCGGGCTCCAGTGGCGTGTCGGTGGCGGGGTTGATGGCCCGGATCGCGTCGCGATGGCCGGAGAGGGATTGCTGACCGATCAGCATTTTGCCCGTCAGAGTCATGGGGTCATCCTGGAAAAAATAGAGGAGGTAGGCGCGATCAAGCCCGCGCCTACCACAAATCAGGCGACGTTCTGTTCAGCCGACCAGTTGGCATACCACTGGCGGAACAGCGCGTACTGTTGCTCGGCATACCGACGCTGGGCCTGGCTGAGTACATCGGTTTCGTTGAAGTGCATGGCGTACCCCTGGTCACCGTTGAGCACCATCAGGTGCTTGTAATACAGCACCAGGTCGCAGCCTTCGTCGAACGACGACAGCACCGCCAGCGCGGCTTCCAGCTCGCGCGCCTGGCGACGGGCCTTGGCATCGCCCTTGGCGGCTTTTTTGCTCAGGGCCACCAGCTGCAGGACTTCCCGTGGCAGCGCGTTGCCGATGCCGGTGATCGCGCCGGTGGCGTTGCAGTTGACGAAACCGTGCACCACCTGGGTGTCGACACCGACCATCAGGGTCACGTCATCGTCCTGGGAGGTGATGTTTTCTGCGGCGTAGCGCAGGTCGGCAGCGCCGCCGAACTCCTTGAAACCGATCAGGTTCGGGTGCTCACGGCGCAGTTCGAAAAACAGGTCGGCACGGGTGGCGAAGCCGTAGTAGGGGCTGTTGTAGATCACGGCCGGCAGGTTGGGCGCAGCGTTGAGGATCGCCGCAAAGTGGGCCTTTTGCGCGGTGATCGAAGCCCCACGGGACAGCACGCGGGGAATCACCATCAAGCCATGGGCGCCGACCTTGGCGGCATGGGCCGCGTGGGCTACCGCCTCGCGGCTGTTCACCGCGCCGGTACCGACGATGGTCGGCACGCCGGCCGCGACCAGGCGCGCCACGCCTTCCTGGCGCTGTGCCTCGGTGAGCAGCGGCCAGTCGCCCATGGAACCGCAATACACCACTGCGCTCATGCCGATATCGATCAGCTCGCGCCCTTTGGCGACCAGCGCGTCGAAGTCCGGCTGGCGCTCGGCGGTGCAGGGGGTCATCAGGGCGGGCATGCAGCCGGTGAAGATGTTCTCGCTCATGGTGCTAACTCCATTCAGGTCAATAAATAAAAGGCTCAGATACCCCAGGCAAACGGGTCCTGCTCGTCGATCAGCAAGGTGCTGTCGGCAGTCATGTACGCACGGCCGGTGATGAAGGGACGCACGCGTTCGCCGTCCCATTCATAGTGGCCCTGGAACTGGCTGCCTGTGATGCTGGCTTGTACCCAGGTGTCTCCTGCGGCAAGTTTGCCGTCGGCGGCCAGGCAGGCGAGCTTGGCGCTGGTGCCGGTACCGCAGGGGGAACGGTCGTAGGCTTTGCCGGGGCACATGACGAAGTTGCGGCTGTCGGCGTGGTCGTCGTCGGCAAACAGTTCGATATGGTCGATCAGCGCGCCATCGGCGCCCTGAATGCCCTGGGCTTCGAGGGCCTTGAGCATCGCCCAGGTGTAGTCGGTCAAGGCCTCCACGTTGTCCATCTGCAACGCCTGGCCGTGGTCCGAGACCAGGAAGAACCAGTTGCCGCCCCAGGCAATGTCGCCCAGCACCGTGCCATGTCCAGGCACCTGCACCGCTACCTGCTGGCGGTAGCGGTAAGCCGGCACGTTGCGCAGGGTCACGTTGCCGTCCTCGTGCAGGGTGGCGGCCACCGGGCCCACCGGCGTGTCGATGGTGTGCACACCCGGGGCGATCAGCCCGAGGTAATGCAGTGAGGCCACCAGGCCGAGTGTGCCGTGGCCGCACATGCCGAGGTAGCCGGCGTTGTTGAAGAAAATCACCCCGCAGGTCGCGCCCGGCGTAACGGGCGCGCAGTAGAGCGCGCCGACCAGTACGTCATTGCCCCGTGGCTCCAGCAGGCAGGCGCGGCGCCACTGGTCGTGGTGGGTGCGCAGGTGTTCCAGTTGCTCGGCGATGGAGGCGCCGAGCAACTCAGGGAACCCGCTCATTACCAGGCGCGTAGGTTCGCCGCCGGTGTGCGAGTCGATCACGTGCAGCCGTTTCATAGAACGCTCCATCAGTGGGTAGTCGGGGACAGTGGGGCGCGGTAAGGCGCGTCGTTGACGGCTTCGCTTTCATCGTCTTCGTGTTCCAGGCGCACCAGGTGGGCCGGCACGCCGGTGGCGGCGCCCCAGTAGTAGATGCCCAGGGCGCAGGCCGCCACGACCAGAGTGTCAAACGGGTGGCTGATCACACCGATGCCGCCAAAACTGCCGAGCTTGGAGAGCAGGATAGTCACGGCGTAGAAGCCGATCAGCCAGGCCGACGAGCGCACTTGTTGCTTGAGATTCAGGTGCGCGGTCGGCACCCAGCGTGCGCACAGCAGGTACACCACAAACATCAGGATTTGCAGGCCCAGCAGCCAGGACACCGTGCTCCAGCCCGACCAGTACACGATCAGCGCGGCGATGATGAATGACAGCGGGCCCAGCACCGCCATGCCCTTGACCCGGAACGGGCGCGTCATGTCCGGCGCATTGCGGCGCAGGGCGGCGACGGTCACCGGGGCCACCGCGTAACTGAGGATCAGCGCCGCGGACACTACGTTGATCAGTGCTTCCCAAGACGGGAACGGCAGGGTCCAGAACACCGACAGGCCAAAGGTCAGCCACAGCGCCGGGCGCGGGATGCCGGACTTTTCATCGATGCGCGTGAAGATCTTGAAGAAGGTCCCGGTCTGCGCCCAGCCATACACCACGCGCGGGGTGGCGTTCATGTAGATATTGCCGCAGCCGCTGGGGGAGATCACTGCATCGGCCACCACCAGGTAGGCCAGCCAGCCCACGCCCAGGGCCAGGGCGATATCGCGATAGGGCAGGGCCAGTTCCTTGCTGATCCCGGCCCAGCCATTGGCGAGCATCTCCGTGGGTACGCCGCCAAGGAATGCGGTTTGCAGCAGCACATAGATGGCGGTCGACAGCAGCACCGAGAGAATCAATGCGATGGGAATGGTGCGCTGCGGGTTCTTGACTTCGCTGGCTACCGAAATGATCGGCGTCAGCCCCAGGTAGGCAAAGATCACCCCGCCTGCCGACACCGCCATCTCGATGCCTGAGAGGCCGAATGGGGCAAAGCCGTGCATCTGGAAATTCGCCGGCTTGAAGAAAGTGAACAGCACACCGATCACCAGCAACGGCACGATGAACTTGAACACGCTCACCAGGTTATTGGCGATGGCGAACGTCTTGACGCTGCGGTAGTTGAGGACAAAGAACAGGCACAGCAGCGCGAACTGCACCAGCCAGCCAAGGGTGGTCGGGTCACTGGAACCGGACTTGGTCAGCTCGGGAAACCACGCCGCGGCATATTGGCGCGAAGCAACCACTTCAATCGCCACCAGGCTGGAAAACGCGATCAGCGTGATAAAGCCCATCAGGTAGCCCAGCAGCGGGCCATGGGAGTACACCGGGTAACGCACCACGCCACCGGCGCGGGGCAGGGCGGCGCCGAGTTCGCAGTAGACGATGCCCAACAGCAGTACGGCGAAACCACCCAGCAACCAGGAAAAAATCCCTGCCGGACCGGCGATGGCCGACACATGGCTGGCGGCGAACAGCCAACCCGAACCGAAGATGGCACCCAACCCGATAAAGGTGAGGTCCATCAGTGACAGCTGTTTCTTGAACTTGCCTTGGCCTGACATAGCGGCGCCTTCTTGTGAGTTATTGGATAGGCATGCAGTGGCGTTATCGTGAACCCATCGACATGGCGGCGATTGATGTTTTGCGTGGGGATGGATGACGAATTCAGCACAGTTTGTCGCGCTCGACAGCGCCTGGCGCATGGCGCAATCTGCGCGTTGTAAAAGTATGAAAAGGGCAGTGATAGTCATGTTGCACAGCGCGTTTGCGAGGCTTTTCCAAGGCAGTCGACCCCACAGCATCGAACAGCTATTGAGCGGTGTAGAGCAGTTGCTGCCGATGCTCGACGTATTGCCCAACGCCGCGATTTTTATCAAGGACATCGACGCCCGCTACGTGCTCGCCAACCGCACTCTGGTGCAGCGCTGCGGCCTGCGGCAGTTGCAACCGCTGCTGGGCAAGACCAGCGCCGAGGTATTTCCTGCCCAACTGGGGCCGGGTTATACCGAACAAGACCGGCGTGTACTCGAGCAAGGGCTGGTGCTTGAAGACCAGCTTGAACTGCACCTCTACGGGACCCGCGAGCCCGGCTGGTGCCTCACGCATAAATGGCCGCTATACAACCATCTCGGCGCGATCATCGGCCTGGCCGGGATCTCGGTCGACCTGCAATCGGCCAGCGAAACCCACCCGGCCTATCAACGCCTGGCGGCAGTGGACGAACACATCCGCAACCACTTCAACCGCCGTGTGACCCTTGGTGAGTTGACCCGTATCGCCGGCATATCCGTGGCGCAGTTGGAACGCTACTGCAAGCGCGTCTTCCACCTCACGCCGCGGCAAATGATCCAGAAAGTGCGCCTGGAACATGCCCGGCGGCTGTTGCATACCGACCTGCCGATTACCGAGGTGGCGCTGCAATGCGGTTACACCGACCACAGCGCGTTTACCCGGCAGTTCAAGGCATTGACCGGGTTCACCCCCAGGCAGTATCGACAAGCAACACCAGGAGGGCGGACACACGAAAGTCCAATGTGGGAGGGGGCTTGCTCCCGATAGCGGTGTGTCAGTCACACAAGAATCGACTGAAGCACCGCTATCGGGAGCAAGCCCCCTCCCACATTTTTGGATGGCTGCCTGCCTTGGCTCCATTTCAATGCAACGAATGGCGCGCCCGCCCCTCCTATGCTTACGAGTAACCTTTTGACCACCACAGGTATCGAGCTTATGACTGCGGCGAACAACGACCATGTGAACTGGCTGGTGCAGCAATCCATGCTGCATTCGGCGCGACAGCGGGCCAAACTGTATTCCGGACAGGGTCGTTTGTGGCAGCAGCCGTACGCACATACACGTCCGCGTGACGCTTCAGCCTTGTCATCGGTGTGGTTCACCGCGTACCCGGTGTCGATCGTCACCCGCGAAGACGGCACGGTGCTTGAGGCGTTGGGGGATGAAAGCCTGTGGCATGCGCTGTCAAAAATTGGTATCCAGGGCATTCATAACGGCCCGCTGAAGAAGTCCGGTGGCCTGTCTGGCACCGAGCACACGCCGACCATCGACGGAAATTTCGACCGTATCAGCTTCGATATCGACCCACAGCTGGGCACCGAGGCGCAGTTGCAGGCATTGACGCGCATGGCCGCCGCGCACAATGCGGTGATTATCGACGACGTGATCCCATCCCACACCGGCAAGGGAGCCGATTTTCGCCTGGCGGAGATGGCCTACGAGGACTACCCCGGGCTTTACCACATGGTGGAAATCCGCGAGGAAGACTGGCCGTTGCTGCCTGACGTGGCCGAGGGCCGTGATGCGCAGAACCTCAGCCCGGCGCAGGTGGACGCGCTGCGTGACAAACACTACATCGTCGGCCAGTTGCAACGGGTGATTTTCTTCGAACCCGGGGTGAAGGAAACCGACTGGAGTGCCACACCTGTGGTGCTCGGCGTGGATGGCAAGCCGAGGCGCTGGGTGTACCTGCATTACTTCAAGGAAGGCCAACCGTCGCTGAACTGGCTGGACCCGTCGTTCGCCGCGCAGCAGATGATCATCGGCGATGCGTTGCACGCCATCGATGTGATGGGCGCCAAGATCTTGCGCCTGGACGCCAACGGTTTTCTCGGGGTGGAGCGCAAGCTCGACGGCACGGCCTGGTCGGAAAGCCATCCGCTGTCGATCACCGGCAACCAATTGCTCGGCGGGGCGATCCGCAAGGCTGGCGGGTTCAGCTTCCAGGAACTCAACCTGACCGTGGACGACATCGCTTCCATGTCCCACGGCGGCGCCGACCTGTCCTATGACTTCATCACCCGGCCGGCCTACCAGCATGCGTTGTTGATGGGCGACACCGAATTCTTGCGCCTGATGCTGCGCCAGATGCACAACCTTGGCATTGATCCGGGGTCACTGATCCACGCCTTGCAGAACCATGACGAACTGACCCTGGAGCTGGTGCATTTCTGGACGCTGCACGCCCATGACACGTTCATGTTCCAGGGCCAGACCTTTCCCGGCAACATCCTGCGCGAGCACATCCGCGAGCAGATGTACGAACGCCTGACCGGCGAGCATGCGCCGTATAACCTCAAGTTCGTCACCAATGGCGTGTCCTGCACCACTGCGAGCATCATCACCGCTGCCCTGGGGATTCGCGACCTCGAAGCGATCACCCCGGCCGATATCCAGCAGATCCGCCAGATCCATCTGCTGCTGGTGATGTACAACGCCATGCAGCCCGGCGTGTTTGCATTATCCGGCTGGGACCTGGTGGGCGCGCTGCCGCTGGCGGCCGAAGAGGTTGCGCACTTGATGGCCGATGGCGATACCCGCTGGATCCATCGCGGCGCCTATGACCTGGTCGATCTCAACCCCGATGCCGAGCTGTCGGCCGGGCAGATGCCACGCTCGAAAAGTCTGTATGGCAGCCTGAACAGCCAGTTGGAAGACCCGGAGTCATTTGCCTCGCAACTGCAAAAAATCCTCGCCGTGCGCCGCGCCTACGACATTGCCGCCAGTCGCCAGATACTGGTGCCCGACGTGGAAAACCCCGCGTTGTTGATCATGGTCCACGAGTTGCCGGCCGGTAAGGGCACGCAGATCACTGCGCTGAACTTCGGTGCGACGCCGATCACCGAAACCTTGCACTTGCCCGATATCGCGGCGGGGATGGTGGTGGACATTATCAATGAACGGGTGGAGGGCGACCTGAGCGCCGAGGGTGATTTCACTATCACGCTGGATGCCTATGAAGGCTTGGCGTTGCGGGTGGTGAGCAGCTCGCCGATATAACACGGGGCGGGTGTTGACAAGCCGGGTTGAAAGGAATTCAACGCCTTTGAGCCCGGCTTGTTTGCAATCAGAACAGCATCAGACGATCAATGATGCTTATTCTTGTGCTTATGCTTGTTGCCTTTGTGCTTCGCGCCGCCTGAACGATGATTGCTCTCGTCATCGGCCAGGTTATTACCCAGCGCACCACCTGCGGCGCCACCTACACCCGCGCCGATGGTAGAACCGGTGCTGCCACCCAAGCGGTTGCCGATCAGCGAGCCGCCGGCAGAGCCGACCCCGCCGCCAATCGCCGCTTCGGTTTTATTGCCCTTTTGCGCGCCAACCGCGCCACCCGCTGCGCCGCCCACGCCTGCACCGATGGCCGCGCCGGTCGATCCGCCGAGCTGTTGGCCTACCACATTGCCCAACGCGCCGCCGACACCGCCGCCCAGCGCGGCAGTGCCATCTCCGGCGGCCAGGGCCCCCTGGGAAATCAGGATGCCCAATGCCAGGGCAGGGAATGTCATTTTCATTTTTTTTTACCTCAAGGGCTGTCTCAGGCGCTCACGGTTTAAAGCACGCCCGGCATTCAGATTAGAGCACATGCGGTATCACTGCGGTTTTTGCGATAGTCATTGACGCAAGAAAAAAATTTCTTGTGGCCCTCTTGAATTCCGTTTCCGCGTCCATAAATTTTTCATCACGCGATGCCGAATTCGGGTCGCGTACTAAATCACTTGGAGAAACTCAGGAGATTTTAAAATGGCTACTACCCTTTCGTTGGCCCCACTGTTCCGTCAATCGGTGGGCTTTGATCGCTTCAATGACCTGTTCGAGTCAGCGCTGCGTAGCGAGGCTCCGAATTCCTATCCGCCTCATAACGTGGAAAAGCACGGTGACGACGCCTACCGCATTGTCATCGCCGTCGCTGGCCTGACCGAGGAGGACCTGGATATCCAGGTCGAAAGGGGCGTCTTGACGGTTTCCGGCGGAAAACGCGAAACCGACGATAAGGTCGCTTACCTGCACCAGGGCATTGCCCAACGTGCCTTCCGGTTGTCGTTCCGCTTGGCGGACCACATCGAAGTGCGTGGCGCAGCCCTGACCAACGGGTTGCTGAGCATTGACCTGCTGCGCGAGGTGCCTGAAGAGGCCAAGCCAAAACGCATCACGATTGGCGGCGAGGCCAAGCCTGAACTGCGTCAGGTAAGTGTGCAGTAAAGCAAACGGCGGTAAAAGGCGCTCTACGGAGCGCCTTTTTTATGCGCGTCAGATCTCGGTCTTGGTTGCGAACAACTTCCTGGCCTCGGCAAAACACTTCTCGGCAATGGCCGAGCGTGGTTCGGTCTTGCGCATCACCATGCCCAGGGGCGCGAGGACGCTGGCGTCCGGCAGGTTGATGAACGCCAGGTTCTCGATCGGGCTTTCCAGGCCGCTGTCCAGAGGCATGATCGCGCAGCAGAAGCCTTCGTGGATGGCCTGGAACAGTTGGTACGTCGAATCGCTTTCAAGGATGGGCTGCGGATCGAGGCCGCGGCTGCGGAAGCTCAGGTCGATGGACTTGCGGTAGTGCATGCCATTACTGATCATCCCCAGGGGCAATTCGGCAGCGTCTTCCCAGCTCATTTCCGTGCCGTCGAAATGGAAATGACGGGTGTCATACAGCAGGCCGACGCGGGTCTCGCCCAGTTCGAAAAAATCCAGGTAGTTGGCGTTCACATGGTCCAGGTAGCACACGCCCAGGTCGAGCTGGTTGGTGCCCAAGGCTTCGATGATTTTGTCCGAGCTCATGGAGGTCAGGCTGAACTTGAGCTCCGGAAAGGTGTGGGACAAGCCCTGGATGTAGCTGATCGGGTTGAATGCGCTAAGCGGCACCAGGCCCAGTCGCAGGTTACCGACCAGTTGGCCACGGCACGCGGCGGCCTCGGCAAACAAGCCATCGTGGGCGGCAAGCAGGGTCCGGGCCCAGGCCAGCACGCGCTCACCGGCCTGGGTGAAGCCTTCGAAGCGTTGGCCGCGGGTGACCAGTTCCAGGCCCAGCTCATCTTCCAGGTTGCGCAGGCGCATCGACAGGGTCGGCTGGGTGATATGGCAGCGTGCGGCAGCCTGGCCGAAGTGCCGGGTCTGCTCCAGCGCGATCAGGAATTTAAGTTGCTTTATGTCCATAAGGCACCTGCCTGGGAATAAGTGAAAAGCCGTAAAGGCACGAGGCGCTGGAACCCCGCGTAACCCGGCGAATGAATGAACAGACGATCTCATTGTAACGGCAGGCTCGTCCAAGTATTGACGCAGTGATTGATTCGCTCGATAACCTGTTCAGCCGTAACGGAGTTCAAGTGCAGTAACGACGTCTCTACCTCGCTGGAGATCCAAATGTGGGTGGGGCTTGCCCTAATGCCAGTCAATTAAGCGTACATCGCCCTCTGTAGGAGCGAGCTTGCTCGCGAGATACGTCAACGATAACGCGTGCTTCCTGAATGAACGCGGTGCCTGTGGGTTTTCGCGAGCGGGCTCGCTCCTACAAAAGCCTTAACTGGCTGGCATTAGGGCTACCCCCGATGGCGGTGAGTCAGTCAAAGGTGCATTTGCTGACACAGCCTCGTCAAGGGCACGTCCCTCCCACTTTTAATCCGTGCCCAACCGCTAAATCAAAAGTGTCCAGCGCTCCTGCGTCAGGCGCCCACACAAGGAAAATCGCACCAGCTAGCCGCCGGTCATGCTCATGAAACGCACCACCTGCACGTCGTCATTTAGCTCGAAGTTGTGTCGATAAGGCTTGATCTTCATCGACTCGAGGATGGCGTGCTCCAGCCGTTGCGGTTCACCCGGGTAACGGCGCAGCACCTCCTTGAGGTCGACCGAATGCTCGTTGCCCAGGCACAGCAGCAAGCGGCCTTCCACGGTCAATCGCACGCGGTTGCAGGTGCCGCAGAAGTTGTGGCTGTGGGGGGAAATAAAGCCCAGGCGGATATGCGGCGCTTCGGCCAGGCGCCAGTAGCGTGACGGGCCCTGGGTCGATTCGGCGGAGTCGATCAGGGTGTAGCGTTCGGCGATGCGCTCGCGCACTTGCGCACTGGAGTAGAACGCCTCGGCACGGCTGTGTTCGCTGATCTCGCCCAGGGGCATTTCCTCGATAAAGCTGATATCCACGCCGCGTTCGATGGCGAACGCCACCAGGTCGTTGATCTCGTGATCATTGCGGCCTTTCATCACCACGCAATTGAGTTTGGTGTGTTGAAAACCCGCAGCATTCGCGGCGTCGATACCGGCGATGACTTTGGCCAGGTCGCCGGTGCGCGTCAGTTCGCGAAAGCGTTTTGGGTCCAGGCTGTCGAGGCTGATATTCAGGCGCTTGAGGCCGGCGTCGAACAAGGGGATGGCGAACTTGCCCAACTGCGAGCCGTTAGTGGTCATGCACAGCTCGCGCAGACCGGGGAGGGCGGCGATGCGCTGGCACAGATCAACCACCCCTGGGCGAATCAGGGGCTCGCCGCCGGTCAGGCGGATTTTGCGCGTGCCCAGGGCGACGAAGCTTTCAGCCAACTGATAAAGCTCCTCCAACGTGAGGATGCGTTGGCGCGGCAGGAATTGCATGTCTTCGGCCATGCAATACACACAACGGAAATCGCAGCGGTCGGTCACCGACATTCTGAGGTAGTCGACCCGGCGAGAATATCGATCCATCAGGATTTTATCGCTCATTAAAACCTCCGGCGGCGACCCAGTGAGTGGTCATGGCAGTGTTTTGGAGGCCTTGATAGGTATAAAAGCCTTGTTTGGCTGCAGGCTAAAGTTGTTTTTGAGGGGCGTCTAATCACTATCGCCAACCGGCTGATCGATGAAATCTATGGCGGTTTAATCTAGGTGGGTCGAGTTTTTAATCCGCTGAAAAATAATGACGAAGCGGCTCATCTGTACAGCTGTTCGTTGGAGGGCAGGTTGCATGCATTCAGTTTTGCCAATGTTCGGGATCGCAGCGTTGCAGTCGCATTTTGTTACTAACCAATGGCCTAAAAATACCGGGCTGTAGTGGCAAACCGGGACAAAACCCCGGTTTGCCACTCAATTTTCATAAAAATGTAACAACCCTGCTGCACAGTTCGGGAGCCCGTCACCACAACGAGTTCCTTTTAATGAAAAGCTTGATGAAGTCTGCAGCACTGGCCGTTACGGTTTCTCTTTGTGCCTCCTCCATGACCTTTGCCGCCGAGAGCGTGCGCCTGACCGGTTCCGGCGCCAGCTTCCCTGCACCGATCTATCTCACCTGGTTCAAGGATTTCAGCAAGAAGACCGCTGGCGTCACCGTGGATTATCAATCCAAGGGCAGCGGCGCCGGTGTGCAGGACTTCCTGAACAAAACCGTCGATTTCGCCGCTAGTGACTCGGCCATGAAAGACGAAGACATCGCCAAGGTTGCTGAAGGCGTGCAGTTGCTGCCGATGACTGCGGGTGAAATCGTGCTGGCGTATAACCTGCCGGGCAATCCCAAGGGCCTCAAGCTGCCACGCGACGTTTACTCGAATATCTTTTTGGGCAAGATCACCAAGTGGAATGACCCACAGATCGTGGCCGCCAACCCGGACCTGAAGCTGACCGATACGCCGATCACCGTGGTGGTACGTGCGGACTCCAGCGGCACCACGGCGGTCTTCACCAAGCACCTGGCGACCATCAATCCTGAGTTCAAGCAGGCGCTGGGGGAGGGCAACACCGTTAACTGGCCGGCCAGCGACAAGTTCATCAAATCGCCCAAGAACGACGGCGTGACCGCCACCGTACGCCAGACGCCGGGCGCTATCGGCTACATCGAATACGGCTTCGCCAAGCTGGCCAAGGTTGACTTTGCCCAGTTGCAAAACAAGGCCGGCCAGTATGTGGTGCCGAACGCCGAAAGCGGTGCCGAGGCCCTGGCCGCGGTGAAGATGCCGGAAAGCCTGGTGGCCTGGTTGCCGGATCCGGACGGTGCCAAGTCCTACCCGATCACTTCCTACACCTGGATGATCTTCCGCAAGGACAACGGTAACCCGGCCAAGGCCAAGGCCATGCGCGAAATGGTCGAATACAGCCTGACCGAAGGGCAGAAAATCGCCGATTCGATGGGTTATATCCCGCTGCCGCAATCGGTGGTCGATCAGGTGCGCAAAGCCTCCGCCAACATCCAGTAACACCCGTGCGGCCGCTCCCGGTGTGTGCTGCCAGCCATGCCGGGAGCGTTTCCCCCTTTGTTCCGGAATTGACCAATGATCAAACCTTTCGTCGTACCGGTTAACCCGGCCTCTGCCTGCCAACCACCCTCGGCAAAGGATTTCCTGGTTGACCGCACCTTCCGTGCGCTTGCGAAAATCGGTGTGGTGCTGATTCTGGCATTGGTCGTCGCCTTGGTTTTCGAGGTGGGACGCAAGGCCCTTCCAGGCATGGAGAAGCACGGGTTCGACGTGCTGTTTGGCAGTGTCTGGGACGTTAACCAAGGCAAGTACGGCATTCTTCCGGCCATTTGGGGCACGCTCTACAGCGCCCTGATTGCGCTGCTGATTGCAGGCGCCTTCGGCGTCAGCATGGCGATTTTCCTGACCCAGGATTTCCTGCCGGCGAAGCTGGCCGCGGTATTTCGTACCATCGTCGAATTGCTCGCGGCCATCCCCAGCGTGGTGTATGGCCTGTGGGGCATCTACGTGGTGATTCCGGCGATCCGGCCCCTGACCACCTGGTTGAACAGCGAGCTGGGTTGGATACCATTTTTCGGCACCTCGTTGAGCGGGCCTGGGCTGCTGCCGGCGGCGCTGGTATTGGCGATCATGATCCTACCGACGATTGCCGCCGTGTCCCAGGACGCGCTGACCAGCGTGCCGATGAAAACCAAACAGGCCGCCTATGGTATGGGCACCACCCACTGGGAAGCGATTCTCAAGGTGATGGTGCCATCCGCCGCCACCGGTATCTTCGGTTCCCTGGTACTCGGTCTGGGCCGCGCACTGGGCGAAACCATGGCGCTGGCGATGTTGGTGGGCAACGCCAACAACATTTCACTTTCGCTGTTCGCGCCGGCCAATACCCTGGCCGCCTTGTTGGCACTGAACTTCCCCGAAGCCGGGCCCAACGAGATCGAGGTGTTGATGTACGCCGCCCTTGTGCTGATGTTCATCACGCTGCTGGTGAACGTTATCGGCTCCATGATCATGCTCTACGCCCAGCGGGGTACTAAACAATGACTAACCTCACGTCCCCTATAACCGCGGTGCCGAGCCTGCAACGCAAATTCGAAGGGCGTGCACTACGTAGCCTGGTGTTGACTACGCTGGTGTGGTTTGGCGCGCTGCTCGCCAGTGTGCCGCTGATTTCCGTGCTCTACATGCTGATCACCCGTGGCGGCGCACGCTTGAGCCTGGAGGTGTTCACCGAACTGCCGCCCACCGGCTTCGAGACCGGCGGCGGTTTCGGCAACGCGATGGCCGGTACCTTTGTGATGGTCGGCATCGCTGCCGCCATCGCGGTGCCGGTCGGCATCCTGGCCGCGATCTTCCTGGCTGAATTGGGGCCGGACAGCAAACTGGCGAACACCGCACGCTTTGCCGCCAAGATGCTCACGGGCCTGCCGTCGATCCTGGCCGGGGTGTTTGCCTATGCGCTGGTGGTGATGACTACCGGCACCTATTCGGCACCCGCAGGTGGTGTGGCATTGGCGGTATTGATGCTGCCGATCGTTGTGCTGACCGCTGAAGAGTCGATGCGCATGGTGCCCAAGGTCATGAAGGACGCCGCCTACGGCATGGGCTGCACCCGTTCCCAGGTGATCTGGAAAATCATCTTGCCCACCGGCCTGCCGGCGATCCTCACCGGCGTGATGCTCGCCGTGGCCCGTGCTGCGGGCGAAACCGCGCCGCTGTTGTTTACCGCGCTGTTCAGCAACTACTGGATCTTCCACGACGGCGACCTGTCGGTGATGAACCCGACCGCCTCCCTTGCGGTGCTGATCTACAACTTCTCCGGCATGCCCTTCGACAACCAACTCGAGCTCGCCTGGGCGGCCTCGTTGGTGTTGGTGATGATCGTGCTGGTCGTCAATATCGTCAGCCGTATCTTCGGCAAGCCCAAGTATTAAGAACGGGAGCATCTGAATTTGAACGTATCAACTGCGCAAGTAGCCGCTCCGTTTGTCACCCAGTCGCCTGTGGTCATGGACTGCAAGCTGGACAGGATCTTCTACGGCAACTTCATGGCGGTGCGTGACAGCCATGTGCCGATTGAAAAAAACAAGATCACCGGCTTCATCGGCCCGTCGGGCTGCGGCAAAAGTACCGTGCTGCGCAGCCTCAACCGCATGAACGATTTGGTGAAGGGCTTTCGTTTCGAAGGCCATGTGCATTTCCTCGGCCAAGACGTGTATGGCAAGGGCGTCGATCCGGTGGTGGTACGCCGCTACATCGGCATGGTGTTCCAGCAGCCCAACCCGTTTTCCATGAGCATCTTCGACAACGTTGCGTTCGGCCTGCGTCTGAACCGCTACAAGGGCGACCTGGGCGATCGCGTCAAGCACGCCTTGCAGGGTGCGGCGCTGTGGGACGAGGTCAAGGACAAGCTCAAGGTCAGCGGCCTGTCGCTTTCCGGCGGTCAGCAGCAACGTTTGTGTATTGCCCGTGCGATCGCCACCGAGCCGGAAGTGCTGCTGCTCGATGAGCCTTGCTCGGCACTCGACCCGATTGCGACCCGCCGGGTCGAAGAGCTGATGGTGGAGTTGAAGAAGGACTACACCATCGCCCTGGTGACCCATAACATGCAGCAGGCTATCCGCGTGGCGGACACCACGGCGTTTTTCTCGGTGGATATTTCCCAGGGCACGCGCACTGGCTACCTGGTGGAGATGGGCCCGACCACCCAGGTGTTCGGCAACCCACGGGAAAAAATGACCGAGGATTACATCAGCGGTAAGTTCAGCTGAGCCATCCATGTTCGATAAAGGCGGTACCTGTGCCAACGTCTTCCCGGGAATATCAATGCCTGTAACCCATCGTCTTGATTTGTCAGCGATTGAACGCGCCCTGCGTAAAGTGCAGGGCCGCTTTGCCGAGCTCAGCACGCAATTTACCGAGCCGCGTGACCCCTTGACCGACGAAGTGCTGCTCAATGTACTTGAGGGTTACGCGCTGATTGACGACTATGTGGCCCGGGGTGTCGACCTGTTTGATCTTCATCATCTGGACTTGATGCTGGAGATCAATGCCACGGTCCTGTGCGGTCGAGACCCGGCGCGTCGGGTGGAATACTCCCAGCACCTGGCCGCGACCGAGGAGCACTTCTTCAACAACGTTGAAGGCGGCATCAAGGACTTGTTCAATTGGTATTGCGCGTATCGCAGTGAGTCCGTCTGGAAGCGTGCGGCGGGTGTCTATGTACGTATCCTCAGCAAGCCGCAGTTGTTTATCGAAGGTAACAACCGCAGCGGCTCGCTGATCGTCAGCTACCTGCTGATGCGCGCCGGTTTGCCTCCGTTCGTGCTGACACTGGAAAATGCCGAGGGCTACTTCAACCCGTCCTCGGTGATCCGCAACTCGGCCAAGCATGGCGTCAAGGCGTTGTATGAATTGCCCAAGATCAAGAAAAAATACGCGGCTTTCCTGGAGGAACAGGCTCCTGATCCAAAGGCGTTTTTCTTGAGCGACACACCGCAGCCCATCCATGGGGAAGGCCAATGATGCGTTGGTATCCAACACTCGCGGGCAAATGCCGAACCTCCGCCCGCCGAGTCGTACAAGCCCTGTCCACGCGCGCGTTCACGCGCCCGCGCATACGCATCTCGTTTGATATAGACGACACCCTGGCCTGCCAGCTCCATCACTC
The DNA here is from genome assembly GCF_900105675.1 of Pseudomonas synxantha. Taxonomy (NCBI): domain Bacteria; kingdom Pseudomonadati; phylum Pseudomonadota; class Gammaproteobacteria; order Pseudomonadales; family Pseudomonadaceae; genus Pseudomonas; species Pseudomonas synxantha. The sequence goes on from NZ_LT629786.1 coordinate 2,080,307, forward strand.
CGCCGTGGAGAGCAGCTGGCTACCAGCCTGCGCCCATCGCTGGTGGGGCGAGCCGCTGCGTATCGGCACCCGTTCCCTGACCCGCGAGCTGCGGCGCCAGGGTTGCAGCATCTGGGTCTATACCTCGTCGGGTCGGGCACCTTCCTATATCAGGCGTTGGTTGATGCTGTACGGCATCCGCGTTGACGGGGTGGTGAACAGCACCCTGCATAACGACGCCCTCAGTGCGCACGGGCTGGCCAATACTCCGTCGAAGTTCCCGCCGGCTTTCGATATTGATTTGCACGTGGATGACTCCGAGGGCGTGCGCATTGAAGGTCACGATCATGGCTTTCGTGTGGTCGTGGTTGACCCGCAGGATGAGCAGTGGGCGCAGAGAGTGCTCGATGCGGTGGCGGGGGTTCAGGCGCAATTGGTCAGGCAGCAAATGCCTCGATATCACCAGCCGGCACGTCAAGGCGCTGAGGTTTTTTCTTCCTGAGGTCAAACGGGTGTCACGCAAAAAACGCTTGAATGCCCGTGGCCGATGATGAGTGTGCAGATGAAAAAGTCATACTTTTCAGCGTTATTCGCCGAGTGTTAGAGATCAAACAAACTTGCACGCTTAATTGACGCCATCAAAATGACATCCTATGATCGCCCTTCATTGGTGGCTTAAGGCCACATAGAGGGATCTAGAGAATGTGGCGTTTACTGCGTCGGACCGGGTTCAGCCTGCTGTCCGCTTTTTTTGTCTGGGAATCGTTGGCCTGAATTGCTCAAGCAGATGCTTGCGAAGATGCAGTCCAGAGTCGGTTTCCTCGAAGAAGAAAATGCGCTGTTGCGTCAGCGCCTGGTCGGACGCAAGTCCGAACAGGCGGTTGATCCGGCAACGCCGCAGTTGGCCCTATTCAATGAGGCGGAAAGCGTCGTCGAGCCCATTGATGAAGCGGCAGAAGAAGAGGCTGTTGCGCCGACCCAGCGGCGTGGCAAACGCAAAGTGCTGCCGGCCGATCTCCCCCGCATCGAAGTCATCCACGAACTGCCCGAACATGAACTGACCTGTGCCTGCGACTGCCGCAAACACGCCATCGGCGAGGTGCTCAGCGAGCAGCTTGAAATCGTGCCGATGCAAATCCGCGTGATCAAACACGTCCGTAAGGTCTACGATTGCCGTGCCTGTGAAACGGCTCCGGTACTGCGGACAAGCCCGCTCAGTTGATTGAAAAAAAGTATGGACAGCCCAAGATCGGGAGCCCAGCAGCCAGTCCTGGATATGGGTGCAAACCGGCGGCCGACCCGATAAACCAGTGTTCCTTTTCGACTACTCTACCAGCCGGGCTCAGGAGGTGCCGACGCGCCTGCTTGATGGCTATCGCGGCTACGTGATGACCGATGATTACGTCGGTTGCAACGCGCTGGGCGCGCAGGAGAGCGGTACGTCGAGGAAGGCTATGCCATCGACAACAACCCTGCCGAAAGAGCCATCAAGCCCTTCGTGATCGGAAGAAAGAACTGGTTGTTCAGTGACACGTCCAAAGGCGCGACGGCTAGTGCCCAACTTTACAGCTTGGTCGAGACCGCCAAAACCAACGGCCAAGACCCCTATTCGTGGCTGCGCCACGCACTTGAGCGCCTGCCTACGGCTTCTTCGGTTGAGGATTACGAAGCTTTACTGCCCTGGAACTGCTCGCCGGGTATCGCGTAGTTAAACGCGCTATCCATCTTGCTGGCTGGCAGGATTTACGGTGAGCTTTAAAGAATACGAGCGGAGCAACGATCATGGAATACGACGATAAACTGATTGAAGAAGCCGTGCTTGCCCTGTTGGCAACCAAGGGTACGTACTTTCAGCCGCGGCGCTCGCGGCAATTTCACGTAGAGTTTCAGTTTTAACGTGCTCCAGTCATGCTTATTATATTTAAAGCTTCTGAATAATGCGTACATATAACAAAATACACCAAGAAACTGTCATATTTAACAGTAGCTATCAAATAAAACCACAGTTATAAATCTACACACGCATGCGCGCAACATGCTTTTCTCTGATACTTCTAAAACAGGTGGCGTGATGAGCACACAACAAAAAATCGATGATATCGTAAAAAATCACGATATCGTTCTATTCATGAAGGGTACAGCACAGTTTCCTCAATGTGGTTTTAGCGCAGCAGCCATTAAAATATTAAATGACTGCGCTGTCGGTGTGATAAAAACAGTTAACGTTCTTGAAGATGCCGAGCTGCGACAGGGGATAAAGGAGTATTCTGGTTGGCCTTCTATTCCGCAGCTTTATGTTAAGGGAGAGTTCGTTGGCGGGAGCGACATCATGATAGATATGTATGGAACCGGAGAGTTACAACAAATGCTAGGCGCTTAAACAAAGTATTGTCGCCAGCGCTAAGATTTTCTTAATAAGGCAAACTGAAAAAAGGCAGGGCATGGCTAAGCCAGTGCTTGCTAGAGCAGCAGAAACTGGCTTAACGCCTAATACCTAATTGCTTCGCCCCGTTTATATCGAAAAAAAGAAAATGCACGAAAAAGTGGGGAGGATTTAAATGGCACTTGCCTAGCGGCTAACTCGCTGAAGTGCCTACAAAAAATGACTGAAAAAGGTGTCAGATTTATATGAATGTGTTTTGAAGAATAAATTCGTGCTCTTTTTGCAGGCTGATATGGCCTCATTTGTGTTGGCGTCATCAGCCTGTCTTGTGGTGGGCGATAGCCTCGTATCTATTGCAGTGCAGCATGTCACACAAATTAGTCGGTCACTTCTTACATACCAAGCAGAGTGGAACTGCAATAGTGCTGCGACCTGATTTATCAATGAGCTGATTACAAATGCCTATCTCTCTGTCGGATCGTTTTCGTGGCTGTCTGCTGGGCCTGGCCTGCGGTGACGCCGTAGGAACCACGGTTGAGTTTATGCCGCGTGGTTCATTTGAGGCTGTTACTGGCATGATCGGCGCAGGCCCTTTTAATCTGCAGCCTGGTCAATGGACTGACGACACCTCCATGGCGCTCTGTCTGGCTGAGAGCCTGCTGCACAAAGGTGGTTTTGACGCTGGCGATCAGATGGCCCGTTACTTGAAATGGTGGACGTCGGGGTACTTGAGCTCTACGGGGGACTGTTTTGATATTGGCCTGACGGTGCGTCAGGCACTGGCCGACTTTCAACGCAGCGGCGATCCTTATGCCGGTTCCACGGATCGCTACTCAGCGGGCAACGGTTCAATCATGCGGCTCGCCCCTGTCGTGCTCTTCTACTTCCCTGATAGCAGTCGAATCCAGACCTTTTCAGCCGATAGCTCTCGTACGACACACGCCGCTCTAGAAGCGGTTGAGTGTTGTCTGGTACTTTCGAGGGTGCTTACCAGCGCGCTACGTGGTGATGCCAAAGCGCAGGTGTTTCAGGTGGAATGCTCCGGCTTGACCGAGCCAAAAGTGATAGCCATTGCCCAAGGGCACTATCGAGAAAAGGCCTGCGTTGACATTGTCGGCTCAGGTTATGCAGTCGCTTCGCTGGAAGCGGCACTGTGGTGCTTGCACCAGACGGATAGCTTTGCCGAGGCCGTGCTGATGGCTGCGAACCTGGGAGACGATGCGGACACTACCGCAGCAATCGTTGGGCAGGTGGCCGGCGCCTATTATGGTGTGCAAGGTATTCCCGAGGATTGGCTGGGCAAGGTGTGGATGCGTGAGCATATCCAGAGTACGGCCGATGCCTTAATGCAGATGGGTGACGATCACTAACGCGCCCCGCAAAAGCGCAGGGCGAGTTTGATGCTATTGGCCGAGTTTCTTACGCACATCTGTAACCATCGGGCCAACGGCTTTTACCGCATCCTTGAGCTGTTGCTCAGTCACGCCAAACTCCTTCGTCCAATACTTCAACTCCCAAGCTTCTGAAGTGTTCACTCGAGCACGGTCTTGAGGGCCACGGTTTTTCAGATCGTCAGACATAGTCCACTCCTGCGGGTTGGCCTGGAGATGTTCAGGCGTCTTTCGGTAGAGCATTTGAAAGCGCGGGTAGTTCGGTTGAGATTTAAGGAGGGAGCTGGATATGACAAAACGCGGAGGAGAGGATTGCGGAGCAGAAAAGATAAGGGCCTGCCCAGGTTTCCCTGGCAAGCCCTTGATATCTATGGTGCCCGAACCCGGAATCGAACCGGGACGCCCTTACGAGCGGGGGATTTTAAGTCCCATGCGTCTACCAGTTTCGCCATTCGGGCGGTAGCGCGGTGTAGCAGGGTTGGGAATATATAGATCCTGTCGCTTCGGCGCAACCTCGAAACACGCATTCGTGCACGAAGGTATGCATGAAAAAGCGTGGCAGATCAGTCATCTACATGTCTGCCGAGTTAAGTTCTGATCAATTTATGCGGCACAGGAACGAGCCTCATAAATGACAGTCATAGCGATATGCCATCCCGGCAAATTGCGAAGGAATCAGTTGATGCTCAGTGTCCGTAAGCATTCTTGGATGATGGCTTTTGGTGTAGCGGGGCTGCTGGGTTCGGCCATGGCCAGCCCGACGCAGGCGGCGAGTGCGGTGCGTTGGGGAGAGTTCAGTGCATCGTCGACAGATAGATTGACGGGCGCCTCGATAGAGGCTGGCAATACCTATGTGCTGAAATCGTCGAGTATTTCCATTGGCGATATCGAGACGTTGCAAGCGGCGCAAAAGCGTAGCGAGAGCGAGCTGCAAAGTCTGAAAACCAAAGTGGATGGTCAGGATCGGGCATTTGACGAGTTCAAGCGTAAGGACGGGTCGAGTTCAAGCAGCAGTGACAGTCAGCTGTCGAGTCTCAAGCGCACGGTGGATGAGCAGAAAAATACGATAGACCGGCAGAAAGGCGAGATCGACGGCCTTAAACGCAGCCTGGATGATCTGAAACGCAGCGTTGAGACGTTGAGCAACAAGGTGAAGTGACCTGGCCGTGCGACACGCGGTCAGTCACGGCGCCGAATGCGGGTGTAAGGTTGGAGCTGTAACGCCAGAAAATCTCAGGAAAGCGAGGTGACTATGAGCGCTTCAATGTTGAAAAAACTGCAACTCAATGGCTATGACATCGTGCAGGTCAACTTCGGGCCGTGGCGGGTGTGCACTCACAACGACAGGTTGGCGTCCTTCAATTCCCGCGAGCAGGCGCTGGCGTATGCTGCGGCGCTGCCGGGGTACAGGGCCCGTGCGAGGCGGGTGCCGGGGCAAGCCGTACCTCGCCCTCTGTAGGAGCGAGCTTGCTCGCGAAAAAACGTCAAGATAACGCGTGCTTCCTGAATGAGCGCAGTGTCTGTGAGTGTTTCGCGAGCAGGCTCGCTCCTACAAAAAGCCTTGACTGATCGGCATTAGCGCAAGCCTACACCGCGCTCAATCAATCAGCGCCAGCAGGTCGGTAGTACCCACGTCCACCCCCGCCTGGGTCAGCAGTGTTGTCACCTGGCCCCGGTGGTGGGTCTGGTGGTTGAAGAAATGCACCAGCAGCCCGAAGAAGGGTTTCTCGGCGGCCACACCGCGCATGTTGTGGTAGCGCAGATGCTGGTCCAGATGGGACTCTTGCAGGCTGTAGGCCCAATCGATGATCAGTTGGTCCAGCCAGGCGCGATGGGCCGAGAGTTCACTTAGATCGGCAAAGGCCAGTTGTTTGAGGTCGGCGGGGGTAGCGATGGCACTCAACGGCGCCAGTGCCGAAAAGTCAGCCGGGTGCTCGGCAAAGCGCTTGAGCCAGACCGTGTCGCCCAGCATCAGGTGGTTCAAGGTGCCGAGGATCGAGCCGAAGAACGCCTGCCGGTCCAGGATTAATTGCGCGTCGGTCAACGTGCCGGCGGCGTCATAGACCTTGCGGTTCATCCACTGGTTGTAGTTGGCCATCAGCGCGATCTGCTCGATGCGGTTCACCGATACTTTCTCCCTTGGCGGTGTAGTGGCGCCATCATAAAGCTTGCCCGCCCGGCGGTCATGGTGTTCCATCGCAGGCGGACTATGTTTGATAAACGCCACTTTTGCGCCCGGGGAGGGCGACACCATGAATACCAGCGATCTGTTGGAACAACTGTTGCGTGCAGGGCAGCAAGGCGGCGGCGCTTCGGGCGGCGGTCTGGGCGGGTTGCTCGGTGGTTTATTGAAGGGCACCAGTGCCGGTGGTGCTGCAGCTGGCGGTGGCTTGGGTGGCTTGCTGGGTGGCCTGGGTGGCTTGTTGGGCGGTGCACCGGCCGGCGGCGGCACTCAGGCGCGTAAAAGCGGCGGGATGAATTACGCGGCGCTGGCGTCCCTGGGGATGGCGGCTTTCCAGGCCTATCAAGCCTGGCAACGCCAGCAGGCCACAGCCCCACAGCAGGCTATCCAGACCGTTGACCAGCTTGAAGGGGCGCAAGCCGAAGCCCATAGCCATGGCGTATTACGTGCGCTGATCGCGGCGGCCAAGGCCGATGGGGCTATCGATGCGCAAGAGCAGCAGATGATCTCTGCAGAGATCGGCCGCCATACCGACGACCCCCAGTTGCAGCAGTGGCTCGACGCCGAAGTCGCCAAGCCTCTGGATGCCTCGGATTTTGCCGAGTATGCCCATGACCCGGCGCTCGCCGCGGAGATTTACCTGGCCAGCGTGATGCTGGTCAATGATCAGCAGGACGCCGAGCGCAATTACCTCGACGATCTGGCCGGGCAGCTGCAAATCGATCCGCAGTTGCAGCTGCACCTGGAACAGCAGGCAAAAGCCTAGAACCTCAGCGTCGCCCCAGTGGTCAGCCACTGGGCGCGTTCCCCAATCAGGCTGCGCCCGACCACCACGTCCACATCGAACAGTTTGAAGATGTGGAATCGCGGCCCGGCCTGCCACGCTTGCTCACCGCCTGCCTGGCCGTAGCGTTCGGCGATCAGGGTCAGTCCCTCCGCCAACTGATATTCGAACCCCGTGCCCCAGGTCAGGCGATGCTGTTGATCACCGTCGTTATAGGCGTGGCTCCAGCCAACGTTCAGGTTCAGGCGCAATGGCGCCAGAGGCTGCCAGGTCAACGGGACATTCAAATCGGCCCCGTCAAACCCGTGCTGGCGATCCAGGGCCATATGCGCCCCGGCGGCAATCGCCAGCTCAAGCCCCACGTCTTCCCGTGACAACACCTGCGCCTTTACCTGCGGGCTGATCTGCGTCTCGCCTTTGCCTGCGGTGGTAGCGCGAGACAACACGGCGCCCCATTGCACGGTGGGCATGGCGCTGAACGTACACGCCGGCGACAGAGTGGTGTTATGGGTGCTGCCCGCGTGTCGATTGGCGCTGTACCAGGCATCGACATTGCATTCTCCCGGGGCATTGACGGCGCCGTCATCGACCACATAAGCACCGCCGGCGGCATGGGCCTTGGAAAACAGAGCGATGAGCAACACCGCGCCCAGGCTCACGCCGATAAAAATCAGGTTGCGCTGCAATGCACGGCGCTTGGCCGGTGGCAACAACAGCAAGGTGTGGCGGGCACCGCGATAGTGGCGGGCACGGTATTTGGCAAAGCCGTCCTGCCGCTTTGGGGTGTGTTGTTTGTGCATGATGCACCTCGTTTGAATTCAGCTTTCTACAGTCAGCACCGAAATGCCGCGGGCTTTGGCCTGGCACACCAGCTCCAAGGTGTCGTCGCCACCGGGCAGGGCGATGATCACGTCGGGGCGGCTGTCGGCCAGCATGAAGTGGTTGCGCTGGCGTTCCGCCTGTTTGCCGTGGCGTTGCCAATTGGGTGGGTAACGCACCACGTCGATGCCGATGTCCCGCGCCCATTCCTCAATCTCGCTGCCGAGGAACTGGTTGCCGCCGTGAATCAATACCTGCACCGGGCGCAGGCGGTGGTAGGCGTCCAGCACATGGCGGGACTTCTTGGTGTCGGCGTAATGACGACCTGCACAGATCAAGACGCGCATAGGGAGCATCCTTGTATTGCACGGTGACGGCCGGGCGACCGCCACCGTTTGAACGGCGGGGTGATCAGTACCACTGCTTGAAGCGGCGGATGTAGATCGTCTTCATCAGTTGGGCCACGCAGCAGTACGCCAGCAGGGTGCCCACCAGCCATGGGAAATACGCCATCGGCAGCGGTTGCAGGCCTACCAGGGTGCCCAGTGGCGAGAACGGCACATAGATACCCAGGGCGATGACGATGCAGGTCATCATCAGCACCGGCCAGGCAGCCGTGCTCTGGAAGAACGGGATCTTGCGGGTGCGCAGCATGTGCACCACCAGGGTTTGTGAGAGCAGCCCCTCGATAAACCAGCCGGACTGGAACAGGGTCTGCATTTCCACACTGTTGGCCGCGAACACGTACCACATCAGCGCGAAGGTGGTGATGTCGAAGATCGAGGAGGTAGGCCCGATCCAGATCATGAAGCGGCCGATGTTTTTCGCATCCCACTTGCGCGGCTTGGCCAGGTATTCCTTGTCCATCTTGTCCCACGGCAGGGCCAGCTGGGAGATGTCGTACATCAGGTTTTGCAGCAGCAGGTGGATCGCCAGCATCGGCATGAACGGAATGAACGCACTGGCTACCAGCACCGAGAACACATTGCCGAAGTTGGAGCTGGCAGTCATGTTCAGGTACTTCATGATATTGCCGAAGGTCTCGCGGCCTTTGAGTACGCCTTCTTCCAGCACCATCAGGCTCTTTTCCAGCAGGATGATGTCGGCTGATTCCTTGGCGATATCCGTACCGCTGTCCACCGAGATACCCACGTCGGCATCCCGCAGCGCCGGCGCATCGTTGATACCGTCGCCGAGGAAACCGACGGTGTGGCCGTTGGCTTGCAGCGCCTTGAGTACCCGCGATTTCTGTAGCGGCGTCAGCTTGGCAAATACCGTACGCTCCTCCACGCGGCGCAGCAGGGTGGCGTCGTCCATCGCTTCGATTTCCACGCCCAGCAGCGGCTGGCCCGGCTCCAGGCCGACCTGGCGGCAGATCTTGCTGGTGACCACGGCGTTGTCGCCGGTCAACACCTTGATCGCCACGCCAATTTGTTGCAGCGCAGCAATCGCCGGGCCTGCGGTTTCCTTCGGTGGGTCCAGGAAGGTCAGGAAGCCCTGGATCACCAGGTTGCGTTCATCGGTGGTGGTGTACTGCTGGCGTGCCAATGCCTTGGGAATATTACGAGTCGCCACCACCAGCACGCGAAAACCGTCTTCGTTGTAGTCATTAGCCAGTGCCAGCAGCTCCTGACGGCGGCGATCATCCAGGGGTACGGCGGTGCCGCCTTCCAGGGTGTGGGTGGAAATGCTCAGCATCTCCTCCACGGCGCCCTTGCACACCAATAGATGATCACCGGCAGCGTCCTTGACCACGATGGATAGGCGGCGGCGGACAAAGTCGAACGGCAATTCATCGACCTTGCTGTAGGCAAATGGCACCTGGAACTTGGGGTTTTGTTGCGCAAACTGCACCACGGCCTGGTCCATCAGGTTCTTCATGCCGCTCTGGTGAAAGCTGTTCAGCCAGGCCAGGGACAACACTGCATCATCGCGCCGGCCGAAGGCGTTGACGTGATGCTCGAGAATGATCTTGTCCTGGGTCAGGGTGCCGGTCTTGTCGGTGCACAGCACGTCCATCGAGCCGAAATTCTGGATCGCATTGAGGCGCTTGACCACCACTTTGCGCTTAGCCATGGCCGTGGCGCCCTTGGCCAGGTTGGCGCTGACGATCATCGGCAGCATTTCCGGAGTGAGGCCGACGGCCACCGCCAGGGCAAACAGGAAGGCATCGCCCCAGTCACCCTTGGAGAAGCCATTGAGGAAGAACACAATGGGCACCATCACCAGCATGAAGCGGATCAGCAACCAACTGACGCTGTTCACTCCACGGTCGAAGGCGGTTTGCACCCGCGAGCCGACAATCGCCTTGGCCAGGGAGCCAAAATACGTGCGCGGCCCGGTGGCGACCACTACAGCCTTGGCGCGGCCGCTGACCACGTTCGTACCCATGAAGCAGATGTTCGGCAGGTCCAGCAGATTGCCCTGATCGGCGGCCAGGCTGGAGGCGGATTTTTGCGTGACATCGCCGAGGGTGTCGTACTTCTCCACCGGCAAGGCTTCACCGGTCAGGACGGCCTGGCTGATAAACAAGTCGCGGGATTCGATCAGGCGGATGTCGGCAGGGATCATGTCACCGGCCGACAGCTGCACGATATCGCCGGCCACCAACTCGCGCATCGGCACCTCGCGCAGGGTAGGTTGGGCACCGACCTGCTCGCGGCGTAGCACGGTGGCCGTGGTGCGCACCATGGCCTTGAGCGCCTCGGCGGATTTGGCCGAACGGTGCTCCTGCCAGAAGCGCAGCAGGCTGCTGAGCAGCACCATGGTCATGATAATGATGACCTTGGTCGGGTCGGCCTCTTCGCCTGCCTGCATCGGCAGCCAGCAGTCGGTGACAAAGCTGATGCCGCCCAGGGTGAGCAGTACGTAGATGAAAGGGTTGTTCAGCGCCTGCAGGAACTGGACCATGGCGTGTGGCGGCTTGTCGTGGGCGACTTCGTTGTAGCCTTCGCGTTGCAGACGCGCCGAGGCGTCCAGTTCGGTCAGGCCGTCCTGGGTGGCACGTACGTTGGCGAGGGTAGCCGCCAAGCCGTTCTGGGCTTCACGGGCGGCGCGCATCGACAGTTTGGTGTCGGTAGCGGTGCCATTTTTCTTGTGCAGAGGCAGGTTTTTTACGGCGCTCATTGTCTGTGCTCCTGTCGCCAATTCTCGACAAAACATACCCGGTACTTACCTGCATAGAGGCGAGCGAAAGCATGCCGAGCCGCGGACTTCGCGATCGGTTTCAATAATGTGTTCAGATAACTTCTAGGGTGCCCGCTAACAGCGCGTTAGTTAATCTGCGCGCAGCGGGCTACTACTGGACGTATTCATAAAGAACTCCAGGGTATTAATAAGAAAGTTGCAGTTTCCAGCCAAGTCAGGCGGCGCGAGCGCTCACATAAACACAGAGCATCAAGCTGGCTTGTGCCAGGCTGAAAACCTTGGGTCTCTGCGGGTCTTGAGGGTCGGCGTGGTCCCAGTGCTGCACCAGTTGTCCGCTGTCAGGGCAGATACGCCAGTGCGCCAACGGCGGTGCCGGGCGGGCTTGAGGGGAGGGTGCCGCAAAGGTTGAGCGGGTAGGCGAAAAGCCCACGGGATCGCGGCACAGCTTGGCGCGCAGGGCGGCGGCCAGCGTGCGTACATCGGGCAAAGCAATGAGTTGGAAGGTCATAACACACCTCGGGACCGGACACGCGACCGGTGAGGCAGTTACGGTGGAGCATCGAGCTCTAGCGCAGCTTACCGGACCTGGAAGGCGAGTCCTGTCATATTCTGGGTTTGGCGCCCGATGCCCGCGGATGCGGTGCTCGGACAGCGACTAGATACTGTGTCCATTGGCTTCTTTTGTGAGGTTTAAAAAAGGCCCCAGTTGCGGGCACGGGCAATCTACTCAGGCCATGTCAGAATGTCAACGCATGATTAATTAAATCAACCTGCGTTCAGAATTCATTCAGACAAGAGGCGTGCGCAAGTTGCTGGGTATATAACTTCATATACCTTGGGCGGCGAGTATCGCCAGGTAGATCAATACCAAACCGCATGCGGCATAACTGACACGCTGCCAAGTCGGTGATGCGTTCTTGCGCAACAAATTCACCAGTGCGGCAACCAGGAAACACGAGAGCACCGACGCCAGCATGAAGCCGGCAAAAAACATCAGGGTTTGCCCCTGGCTGGGCGTGGTGCCGACGATGCCCGACAGCGCACTACCCAGCGCGCCCCAATAGACAATATTCTTCGGGTTGGCCAGGGAAATCGCCGCGCCCACGGCCAATGCATTTTGTCGGGTACTGGCCGGTGCGTCGCTGGCTGCGGGCAAGTGCCAGGCGTCGATCAGGCTGCGGATGCCCAGCCACGCCAGGTACAGCGCACAGACGATAGTCAGTGGCACCCGCACCGCGTCATGCTGGATCAGCAGCGCGATACCGGTGAGGCCAATCACGGCCCAAACGGCGTCACCCACCAGTGAGCCGAACTGCACCAGCAGCGCCGGTGTGAAACCGTGGAGCAAGCCGCGGCGTAGGGTCTCCGCCAGTACGGCGCCGGGGGAGAGGCAAAACACGAAACCGAAAACCAGTGCGTAGAAAAAGATCGTCAGCATGCCCGCATCCTTCCAGGAAAGTGCGAAAGCATACGTCAGCACAGGGTTAAGAAACCATGCAGATTTGCATGGTCCACGATCCAAATGTGGGGGGGCTTGCTCCCGATAGCCGTAGGTATCTACACAACTTTATATCAGCCGACCCAACCGTAACCACGATGCGAAGCGAGCCGTCCTTGATCTGCTTTTGATCTCAGGCGCCCCGTTAAACCACGCTGGCCGGAATCCGACAGGGATTTGGGCACACCGAGCCGAAGCGAGGTGCCGAGTGGTGGGGCATGTACGGGCGTAACCAATAGTGGCCGTTACCCAAATAACGGATATGTACTCGATCAAACTCCAACATCCAGGTGGGCTGCCAGGCCGCCATCGGGAGCAAGCCCCCTCCCACAGGGGACTGCGGCGTACCAGAAGTTGTGTAGATACCCATGCCCCGATAGCAGTGTGTCAGTCAGCTCATCTGTAGCTGACCCTCCGCTATCGGGAGCAAGCCCACTCTCACATTGAGGCTATACGCTCGAGCTCAACCTTCAATTCATCCGAGTTGAGGCTGGCAAATGGCAGCGCGAAAAACGCCTCGCAGCGAGCGGCAATAATGTCGAGGGTGGCCTTGAATGCAGCGTCTACCTGGGCTTCATCACCCTGCACGTGGGAAGGGTCCTGCAACCCCCAATGCGCCTTCACCGCTGAGCCGAAATACACGGGGCAAGCTTCCCCGGCCGCGTTGTCGCACACCGTGATAACCACATCCGGCGGGTTAACTTCAAAAGCGTCATTGCCCTTGCTGTACAAACCTTCGGTGCTGATGCCCGCCGCCTGCAGCGTGCTCAGGCTGCGGGGCAAAACCTGGCCCTTGGGAAAACTGCCGGAGCTGATCGCCTCGAAGCCCTCAGGCGCCATGTGATTGAACATGGCCTCGGACAAAATACTGCGACAACTGTTAGCGGTACACATGAACAGCACTTTCATTGCAGGCTCCTTTAGACGCTCAGGCGCAGGGCGAGGGCGGCGAGGGTAATCAACAGCACCGGCAAGGTCAGCACGATGCCGACCTTGAAGTAGTAGCCCCAAGTGATGGTGATGCCTTTGCGCGCCAGGATGTGCAGCCACAGCAAGGTCGCCAGGCTGCCGATGGGGGTGATTTTCGGGCCCAGGTCGCTGCCGATCACGTTGGCGTAGATCATCGCGTCCTTGACCACGCCCACGGCATGGCTGGATTCAATGGACAGCGCGCCGATCAGCACCGTCGGCAGGTTATTCATCGCCGATGAGAGCAGTGCCGTCAGCACGCCGGTACCCATGGCGGCGCCCCACACACCGTAGGTGGCGAAGGTGTCGAGCCAGGTCGCCAGGTAGTCGGTCAGGCCGGCATTGCGCAGGCCATACACCACCAGGTACATGCCCAGGGAAAAGATCACGATCTGCCAGGGCGCTTCCTTGAGGACCTTGCGCGTGGAAATCTTGTGACCCTTGGCGGCAATCACCAGCAGCAGTACCGCGCATACCGCGGAAATCGCACTGATGGGAATGCCCAGTGGCTCCAGGGCAAAACAGCCGACCAGCAGAATGCCCAGTACCCACCAGCCGGCGCGAAAGGTCGCTCGGTCATGGATGGCACTGGCAGGGTCTGCGAGGTCGGCCGGGTCGTAGGTCTGGGGAATATCGCGGCGGAAAAACCACAACAGCACTGCCAGGGTCGCAGCGACGCTGACCAAGTTCACCGGCACCATCACCGCGGCATATTCGTTGAAGCCGATCTTGAAATAGTCCGCCGAGACGATGTTGACCAGGTTCGACACCACCAGCGGCAGGCTCGCCGTATCGGCGATAAACCCGGCGCCCATGACAAATGCCAGGGTTGCCGCCGGAGAAAAACGCAAGGCCAGCAACATCGACATTACGATGGGGGTGAGGATCAGCGCCGCGCCGTCATTGGCAAACAGCGCCGACACCAGCGCGCCGAGCAGCACCATATAGGCAAACAAGCGCCGCCCGCGGCCACGGCCCCAACGCGCTACATGCAGGGCGGCCCAGGCAAAGAACCCGGCTTCGTCGAGCAACAGGCTGATGATGATCAGCGCGACAAAGGTACCGGTGGCGTTCCAAATGATGTGCCACACCACCGGGATGTCCGCCAGGCTGATTACCCCAAAGGCCAGGGCCAGGATCGCCCCCAGGGTGGCGCTCCAACCCACGCCGAGGCCCTTAGGCTGCCAGATGACCAGCACGATGGTGACGAGGAAAATCGCAATTGCGACAAGCATGAATAAAGGCTCCGATGGCTTAGCAGCAGGTGCTTGCCCGTTGTGGTCTATTGCCCATTGCATCCAGACGCAGTGCGTCGTTCTGCAACCATGGCTGGTTGGCTTGTAAGGTGGTGTCCAGCACCTGAGTCACCCAGGCGGGCAGTGCCGGATTGATGCGGTAGTAGATCCATTGCCCTTGACGGCGGTCCAGCAGCAGCCCGCAACTGCGCAGTTGCGCCAGATGACGGGAGATCTTGGGCTGGCTATCGTCCAAGGCATGGATCAGTTCGCACACACAAAGTTCGCCTTCGCGCAGGATCAATAACGCCAGGCGTGCGCGAGTTGCGTCAGCCAGGCATTTGAACAGGGTGGGAGGAGAGAGGAAATTGGACATGGCCATTGCCTGTATATATGGTTATTCGAATATACGTATTTCCATATGTTTCGGTCAAATCTTGTTTCATTTGATATGGATCAAATGCCCTGGAAACAGCCACAACTGTTTGAAATTAAAATGAAACACAAAGGTCCTAAAGTGCCTGCCCATTGCTGATGAAGGAAGAACCCGCGTGACCCGTGCCACTCGCAACCTGCGCAAGACCCTGGATTCCGTCGCGGAAAATAACGAAACCGCGGCGTTCGACCTGATGCGCGCCGTGGAAAAACTCGGCGATGAGGTCCTGCGCCAGCGCTTGCTCAACACCATCCACCGGTTGAACCAGGATGCTTACGAATTGCGTGAAGCGCGGGATTCGGTGGAGCTGGTTTCGGTGAAGCTCGCCTGAGCAAGATCGTTCAAGACAAGCCCCCGATTGCGCTGGCATGCTTGTCGACTGTCTGTCGATGAGCCGTTTCCATGCCCACTGCATTACCTCATTACGCCTTCACCCGCGGCGCCATCGCCGTTATTCCCTTGTCCCTGGCCTGCGCCCCCTGGGGGTTGCTCGCCGGCTCCATGGCCATCGATGCGCAATTTACCCCGCTGCAAGCCCAGGGCCTGTCTGCCATCGTGTTTGCCGGTGCGGCGCAGTTGGTCGCCATCGGCATGGTCAAGAGCGGCGCCAGCCTGATTTCTATCGTGTTGACCACCTTGCTGCTGACCTCCCAGCACCTGCTCTACGGCATGCATATGCGCCCCACATTGTCGGCGCTCAACACCCGCTGGCGTATGAGCCTGGGGTTCTTGTTGACCGATGAGTTCTTCGCCCTGGTCAACCACTACGACCGTCAGACCTTCAATCGCTGGTACGCCCTGGGCGTCGGCCTGACGTTTTATATCATCTGGAACCTCTTCACCCTGGCCGGCATTGTGCTGGGCAAGAGCATTCCCGGCCTGGACCAGTTGGGGCTGGAGTTCTCGATTGCCGCCACCTTTATCGCCCTGATTACCCCCGTGGTGCGCGATGTGCCCACGGTGGTATGTGTGGCAGTTTCGTTGCTGTGTTCGGTGTGGCTGAGCTATCTGCACTGGGAATCGGCGGTGGTGGTCTCGGGGGTATTGGGGATGAGCGCAGGGTTTGCCTGCAAGCGCCTGGGAGTGGGGCAACGATGATCTACTTGATGATTGTGGCCATGGGCCTGGTGGTTTTTTTCAATCGCTATGTGTTTCTCGAACCGCGCCTGCCCGTGCGGCTCAATCGCGGCGCCCGTGAGTTCCTGGGGTTCGCTGTGCCGGGCATGCTCACAGCAATCTGCGGGCCGATTATTTTCCTGGCGGACCATCAGCTCAACCTGAGCCCGACCAACCCCTACTTGCTGGCCGCCATTTGCGCCGTGGCGTTGATGTTCTGGACGCGCAGCGTATTGATCACCGTGTTGTCGAGCATGGCGTTGTTCTATCTGTTTCGCTGGTGGCTCTGATACCCAGGCAAAAAAACGCCCGCGGGAGGGCGGGCATAAGGGAGGCTTCTTGAAAATGAGCTTGGCCACTATAGGCGGCGAGTATGCCGTTCACAGTGAAACAAAGTTCATGGGCGCGTCAGTTGACCCCGGCACAATGGTAGAGTCACGGTTTTTCCAAGGAAGCAATGGCATGCACAAGCTGGTAATTGGCGCATTGGTACTGGCAGCACTGGCCGGCTGCGCGGGCTCGAAGATGAAAGAGGCCCGTGCCGGCAGCCCCTACAAGACCCTGGCATCGGACAAGGCCACCCTGGTGGTTGCCCAGTGCATCCAGTTCGGCTGGCAGGATGAAAGCGTGTTTGGCGTCGACGCCGGCGGTTTCAAGGAGGCTACCGAGGCCGGTGGTTTCACAGTCTACACCACCGGTGGCGACTACTTTGTCGACGTACAAAGCACGGGTGCGGGCTCTAGCGTCAAGTACTACGCCGCTGAAGACAATATGCCGGCCAAGCGCCGCCTGGCTGCGCTCGCCACTTGTCTGTAATACCTTGCCTTAGTCATATTGCGAAACGCCTGGCGGGACAGCCGCCGGGCATTGTCTTATGATTCACTCGCTCGCTCGACGTGATGGCTCTTTACCGGTACACGGATGTCGAGGCCTAAACGTCGGGCGAGCACCTCTTTGTCCCGCCTCAACGCGGCATGAAACCCAGGTGCCAGCGCCGCGGGATCATCAGTGTCACCAGCCCCAATAGCCCCGCCAATGCACCGCTGACCCACAGCGCACGCAGGCCCATCTGCTGTTCCAGCAGCGCGCCGATCACCGCACCGATAAACATCCCGGCCCAGGGAACCAATTGCACGCGCCAACCGTTGCGACGCTCGCCAAGTAGCCAGCGCCCCAGCCCGCGCCCAAAGCGCGACAGCGCGCCGGTGACATAGGTGAGCCCCACCGGCAAGCCATTCACTTCCTCGACGGCCGCGTTGAGCATACCCATGGCGATAATCGCCGCCAGCAGAGCCGGTAAGGTCGCTGTCGACGGCCATAGCGCCCCACCACAGAGCAAGGTGCCGATGCACAACAAGAGCGGCAACGCGTGGCGCTTGCTGAAGCGGCTGACCATCACGCCCAAGGCATTACCGAGCACAAAGGTCGCGATCAACAGCACCAGGCGCCCGGTAAGCCCAAGGTCGCCGGCGCTGATGGCCACCGCCAACCGCGTGGTGTTACCGCTCATGAACGAGACAAAATCGCCGCTGGCCATAAAGCCAATGGCGTCGGTCATGCCGGCCAGCACCGACAGGCACGCCACCAGCATCATACCCACCCGCCCGCGCCAGCGCTGTCGATGGGCGAGCGTAACGTTGGTGTAAGGCTTGCGGGACGAAGGCAGCATGGGGCCGGTTTCCTCGGTGAGATTATCCGGCCACTACCGTAGGACGCTTTGCGTGCGGGTGCAATGACCTCAGGCATACTCCAGTTGCCAGCCGGTACTGTGCCACGTCAAATGATGAGTCGGCTCAATCGCCTGTAGAAAAGCCTCGTCATGGGAGACAGCCAGCATCGCGCCGCTAAAGCTTTTCAACGCTTGCTCAAAGGCGAGCACCGATTCCAGGTCCAGGTGATTGGTAGGTTCATCCAATAGCAGCAGTTGTGCGGGGATAGCACGCCACAAGGCAACAGCCATCGCGGCTTTCAGGCGTTCGCCGCCGCTGAGTTGCGCCACTGGTTGGGTGACCCGCAACGCATCCAGTTGCAGTAACGCCAGGCGCGTACGCAGCTCAGCTTCAGCCAGCGGGGTGTCGAGCAGGTTGAGTTGTTCGATGATGCAACGCCGATCATCCAGCAGCGCCAGGTGCTGATCGAGATAAGCGCTGGACACCGCCACCTGGCACTCGCCACTCACGGCCTGCCATTGGCCGGCGAGTAATTTGAGCAGGGTGGATTTACCGCAACCATTAGGCCCGCGCACTGCAACGCGCACGGGCCCCGCCAGGTTAATGGTCAGATAGCTGGAGGGCGCCAGCGGATCGAGCCAGGGCAGCTGCGCACCTTCCAACGTCAGCACTTGCCGGCCGTTGGGCACCGTCGAGCCTGGCAAGGCAAGCAGGGTGGGCGCTTCGTCCACCACGCGCTCGTAGGCTTGACGCACCTGTTCATCCAGCTGGTTTTTGTGCGCGTGATGAGCGCTGCGCACAGTGCTGACAATTTCCGTGGCGGCGCCTTTCCAGCGCGCCTTGGTGAAGCGGTCGACGTTGGCGGTCTCGGCGTTTTTACGCGAGCGTGCGGCGTTGCGCTGCAGGCTGTCATGGTCTTTTTGCAGGCGTCGACGCTCACGGCTACGTGTCTGGCGCGCATGTTCCCACGCCGCGATGGCGGCCTGCTGCTGCGTCTCCCGTTGCTGGTGATAGGCATCGTAGTTGCCGCCGTAAACCTGGACACCAAGGGGTGACAATTCGATGATGCGCCCCATGGCGTTGAGTAGCTGTCGATCATGGCTGACCACCACCAGGCCGCCGCGCCAATCGGCCAGCACCCGTCGCAGCCAAGCGCGCCCGGCACTGTCGAGGTGGTTGCTCGGTTCGTCCAGAATCAGCAACTGCGGCGCCGCCAGTAGCGCACCGATCAGGGCGACCCGAGCCAACTGGCCGCCGCTGAGTTGATCAGCCCGGGTGCCGGCGCTGAGGGTTGGCAAACCCGCCGCATCCAGTGCCAGGCGCAAGCGCTCGGCCAGGTCCCAGCGATCGTCGATCAGTTCCAGGTCACCGACACGGGCCTCACCTCGGGCCATACGTTCAAGGGCCGCCAAGGCAGGCTCAGTGGCGGTGATATGGGCGACCGTTGCGCCTGCTTGAACCGTCAGCGCCTGGGGCACATAGACGACGCTGGACGGCTTTTTCAAGCTGCCGGAGGAGGGCAGCAATACCCCGGCCAGCAACTTCGCCAGGATACTTTTGCCACGGCCATTGCGCCCGACGATACCGGTGGGCGTGTGATCAATGGACAGGTTCAGGTCCTCCAGCAAGGTTTCGCCATTGGCGAACTGGAAAGACACATGTTGCAGGGAAACAAGCACGGGCAGCCGGGTGACGTCAGTCATCAGCACCTCCAAAAAAATGTCGAACAGGCCAACAAGCGCACCAGGCGGCTCGTTGCAGATACATTTTGGAAGGCTTAGTTGTTCACGTCGGCGGTCATCCCGTTAATCAGAAGGGACGCAGAGGCTAACCCACCTTGGCTTTGTGCGGCAAGTCCTCGGCCAATTTCTCAAGGAACATCGCCAGGGCCACTTCCTCGGCTTTCAGGCCCTTGCGCACTCGGGGCTTGGGCAGCTTCGACAATTCACCGAGGCTGAAATGCTCAAGCACCGCAGGGTGGATGTAACATTTGCGGCACACCGCAGGCGTGTTGCCCAACTGCCTGGCAACGTCCTTGACCATCGCCACCACATGCCTCTTGGCGTCGGACTCCGGCTGCCACGCCAACTCGCGCAATACCGCCAACGCCATGGCCGTGCCGGCCCAGGTGCGATAGTCCTTGGCGGTAAAGTCTTCGCCGGTCAGTTCATGCAGATAGGCGTTGACGTCGTGGGAACTGACGGTATGGCGTTCACCGTCTTCGTCCAGGTACTGGAACAGGTTCTGCCCGGGCAGCTCCATACAGCGCTTGACCACACTGGCCAGGCGCCGGTCCTTGACACTGACCTGGTGCTCGACACCGCTCTTGCCACGAAACTGAAACTGGATCTCGTTGCCCTTGATATCCACATGACGGTTGCGCAGGGTAGTCAGGCCGTAGGATTTATTCTCGCGGGCGTACTGGGTATTGCCGACGCGAATCAGCGTGGCATCCAGCAACATCACCACCGTCGCCAGGACCTTTTCGCGGGTAAACCCCGGCTCGGCTATCTGTGCTTCCAGCTGTTTGCGCAATTTCGGCAAGGCGTTGCCGAAGGCCTGCAACCGCGAGTACTTGTCGCTGTCACGCACTTCGCGCCAGCGTGGGTGGTAGCGGTATTGCTTGCGGCCACGGGCATCGCGGCCGGTGGCCTGCAAATGGCCTTGAGGGTCGGCGCAGATCCACACATCGGTGTAGGCGGGTGGTACGGCCAGGGCGTTCAGACGTTTGATTTCGTCGGCATCGGTGATGCGCTCGCCTTTGGCGTCCAGGTACTGGAACTTACCCCTCACCTTCTTGCGGCGAATGCCAGGCTGGGTGTCGTCAACGTAATGCAGGTCGCGGGGCAGGTCGGCGGGCAACGAAGAATCAGGCATGGTGCGGGTTCCTTGACAACAAAACAGGCCGGTATGTCTGATTGACCGCAGCATCTTTCGGTCGTGCCAATTGGTTAGGCCAGCACCGCCACGGCCTTGATTTGCGCCCACAACGCTTGGCCCGGATGCAGGTGCAACTGGTCGCGGGAGAAGCGCGTAATGCGTGCCAGCAACGGCGTGCCGCCTGCATCCAGGCGCACCAGCACATGGGCGCTGTTATCCGCGCCAATGTCTTGGGTGACGGTGACGGGGAGCCGATTGAGGATGCTGCTGTGTGCTTCCGCTTGCAAATTGAGGCTTACATCCCGTGCCTGGATCTTGACCCGCAGCGGTTGGCCCAACGCCAGCGGCGTGTGAGCCACGCGAATCTGTAACGGGCAGTCGGGCAGTTGCAGAGTGAGCAACTGGTAGTCCTCATCGTAAGCAATCACCCTGCCAGCGATCACCACGCCGGCATCGTCGCCCAGGGCCAGCGGCAGGTCGAGCCGTGCCAGGGTTTCGCCGATGGGCCCGCTGGCCAGGGCCTTGCCTTCGCTGAGCAAGACGATATGGTCGGCCAGTCGCGCGACCTCATCCTGGGCGTGGCTGACGTACAGCACCGGAATATCCAGCTCGTCGTGCAGGCGTTCCAGGTAAGGCAGGATCTCGCTTTTGCGTTGGCTGTCCAGGGCCGCCAGGGGCTCATCCATCAACAGCAACCTGGGGCTGGTAAGCAAGGCGCGGGCGATGCCGATGCGTTGGCGCTCGCCGCCGGACAGGTGTTGTGGCTGACGCTCGAGCAGATGGCCGATGCCCAGCAGCTCGGTGGCCTGGGCCATGTCCACGCGCCTTTGCTGGCGTGGAATGCGCTTGAGGCCGAACGCCAGATTGGCCCGTACCGATAGGTGGGGAAACAAGCTGGCTTCCTGGAACACATAACCCAAGGCGCGTTTATGCGCAGGCACAAACAGCCCTTTGTGGCTGTCTTGCCAGACCTCATCGTTGATCTGCACAAAAGCTTCTTCGGCGCGCTCCAAACCGGCGATGCAGCGTAGGCAGGTGGTCTTGCCGGAGCCGGAATGCCCGTATAGCGCGGTAACGCCGCGGCCGGGCAATTGCAGGTCGACGTCCAGGGCAAAGGCGGAGTATTTCAAGCGCAGGCGTATATCAATCATCGCGTTCAGCTCCAGCCCATCTTGGTTTTGCGGCTGGAGTACAGCGCCAGCAATACGAGGAACGCGAACACCACCATGGCACCGGCCAGCCAATGAGCCTGGGCATACTCCATGGCTTCAACGTGGTCGTAGATCTGCACCGAGACCACCCGGGTCTTGTCCGGGATATTGCCGCCGATCATCAGCACCACGCCGAACTCGCCGACGGTATGGGCAAAGCCGAGGATCGATGCGGTGATAAATCCCGGGCGCGCCAGGGGCAGGATCACTGTGAAAAACGTGTCCCACGGATTGGCGCGCAAGGTCGCAGCCACCTCCAACGGGCGGGTGCCGATGGCAGAGAAGGCGTTCTGCAATGGCTGCACCACGAAAGGCATGGAATAGATCACCGAGCCGATCACCAGCCCGGCGAAGCTGAAGGTGAGGGTGCCCAGGCCCAGCCACTGGGTGAACTGGCCGAAGTAACCGTTGGGGCCCATGGTCAACAGCAAGTAGAAACCGATGACCGTTGGCGGCAGTACCAACGGTAATGCGACCACTGCACCGATGGGGCCGCGCCACCATGAGGTGGTGCGCGACAGCCACAGCGCAATCGGAGTGCCGATGATCAACAGGATCACAGTAGTCAGTGACGCCAGCTTGATGGTCAACCAGATCGCGGAAAAATCAGCACTCGAGAGGGGCATTTACAGCTCGTAACCGTAGGATTTGATTACAGCCGCTGCTTTCGGCCCTTTGAGGTAGTCAACCAGGGCCTTGGCGGCGGCGCTGTCCTTGCCCTTGTTGAGGATCACGCCGTCCTGTTTGATCGGGTCGTGCATCGACGCAGGAACAATCCACGCTGAACCGCGAGTGACATTGCCGTCCTTATAGATCTGCGACAAGGCAACAAAGCCCAGCTCGGCATTGCCGGTGGACACGAACTGATAGGCCTGGGTGATGTTCTGGCCCTCGACGAGCTTGCCCTTGACCTGTTCGGTCAAGCCTTGCCTGGCCAGCACTTGGGTGGCGGCCAGCCCGTAGGGCGCGGCTTTGGGGTTGGCGATGGACAGGTGCTGGAATTGGTTTTTCTTCAGCACGTCACCCTTGGCATCCACGTAGCCTTCCTTTGCCGACCACAGCGCCAAGGTGCCGACGGCGTACGTGAAGCGCGAGCCCTTGACGGTATCGCCTTCAACTTCGAGCTTTTGGGGGGTGGTGTCATCGGCGCTGAGGAACACTTCGAACGGCGCGCCGTTCTTGATCTGAGTGTAGAACTGCCCGGTGGCGCCATAGGCCGCGACCAGTTTGTGGCCGGTGTCTTTTTCGAAGTCGGCGGCAATGGCCTGGATCGGCGCGGTGAAGTTGGCAGCCACCGCCACCTGCACTTCATCAGCGTGGGCCGAACCCAAGGCAAATACGGCAAGCAGGGGGGCCAGGCGTGAGACGCGGGTGATCATGGAGCAACTCCTTGGGATGGACGGCGTGGTCGGGTAGAAGGTTTAAACGCTATGTATGTGAATATATAGCGGACGACCATTGCTGGTACAGTGCCAATGTGGGAGGGGGCTTGCTCCCGATGGCGGAGGGTCAATCGCTGATGTATTTCACTGGCACTCCCTCATCGGGAGCAAGCCCCCTCCCACATATTTATGCCTGACTCAGTTACGCGTGAGCCTGGCCAGTGCCTGCTCGGCCAGTTCGCAAGTCAGGTCATAGGTGGAGCAATCTTTGCCAAGCCCCAGGGCCTGGCCCGCCCATAGGTTGCTGAAACCCGCTTCATCCTTGGCCTTGAGCGGCATTAATGCACCACCGGCTTTTGGGAACGCCGGCGCGGCTGGGTTGACGGCGCCAAGTTCACGCATCACACGGTTGACGATGCCCCGCGCCGGGCGGCCGGTGAACAGGTTGGTCAGTGCGGTCTCACTGGCCTGTGCATGGCGTAGCGCGTGATGGTGGGAAGCCGTGATGCTGGCTTCGGGCGTGAACAGATACACCGTGCCAATTTGCACCGCCGAGGCGCCCAGAGCCATGGCGGCGACAATGCCCCGCGCATCGCCGATGCCGCCTGCGGCAATCACCGGCACGCTGACCGCGTCGACAATCTGCGGCACCAAGGCCATCAAGCCGATCTGGCTGTTGAGGTCGTCACTGAGAAACAGGCCACGGTGCCCACCGGCTTCAATACCCATGGCGATAATCGCGTCGCAGCCGTGCTCCTCCAGCCAGATGGCTTCTTCGACGGTGGTCGCGGAGGACAGCACTCTGGCACCGCTGGCTTTTACCCGGTCCAGCAAGGTTTTTTCCGGCAGGCCGAAGTGAAAACTCACAACCTCAGGGCGAAACTCCTCAACCACTTGGCAAGCGGCCTCGTTGAATGGTGCGCGATTGGACGCAGGCGTCGGCGCGTCAAAATCAGCGCCCAGTTCAAGGTAGTAGGGTTGCAGCAAATCCTTCCAGCGGCGGTCACGCGCGTCATCGGCGTCAGGTGGCTGGTGGCAAAAGAAATTCAGGTTCAGCGGGTGCGTACTGGCTTGGCGGATAATGGTCAGGGCTTCGCGCAATTGCTCGATGCTCAGCGCGGCGGCGGGCATGGAGCCCAGCGCGCCGGCTTGCTGGGCGGCAATCACCATGGCGGTGGTTGTCGCCCCGGCCATCGGTGCCTGGATGATCGGCACATCAATGCCGAGCAGGTCGAGAATACGAGTGTCTGGCCAGGTGCTCATGGGATGCGTCTCCAGCGTTGGTAGGGCGTTTCGCTGTTTTAACAGGGCACCTGGCAGCCGGCCAGTCTGTTTTATTCACTGGACGAATGCAGTGTTTTGTGGGGGTTGGGTTTCAGTGCGGTGTCTCGCGTTCGAGCAATTGGCGCTTACGCTCGACGCCCCAGCGGTAGCCCGACAATTGGCCATCGCTGCGCACCACGCGATGACAGGGAATCGCCACCGCCAGGTGGTTGGCACCACAGGCCTGGGCCACGGCGCGAAAGGAGTTGGGTGCGCCGATACGCTCGGCTATCTGCGCATAGCTGGCGGTGCTGCCCACCGGAATCTCGCGCAAAGCCTGCCACACGCGCTCCTGAAAGGCCGTGCCGCGCAGGTCCAGGGGCAGATCAAGGCCCAGGGCAGGGGCTTCGACAAACCCCACGACTTGGGCGATCAGCTGTTCGAAGCCCCGATCCGCGCCGACCAGTTCGGCCTTGGGAAACTGGTCTTGCAGGTCGCGCACCAGCTTGTCCGGATCGTCTCCGAGCAAAATCGCGCACACGCCACGTTGGCTCTGTGCCACCAGAATAGCCCCCAGCGAGCATTGGCCCACGGCAAAGCGAATGGTGTTATTGGCACCGCCGCTTTTGTAATCGCGGGGCTTCATGCCGAGCAATTGATCGGCGGCTTCATAGAAACGGCTGTTGGAGTTGAAACCTGCGTCATACAGCGTGTCGGTCACTGAGTGCTGGCCCTTGAGGCCGTCGCGAACCTTGCGCGAACGCAGAGCACGGGCATAGCCCTTGGGGGTCAAGCCAGTGCTGGCTTTGAACACACGATGGAAGTGGAAAGGGCTCAACCCGGCCTGGTGCGCCAGTACTTCAAGGCTCGGGGCCGTTTCTGCCTGTTCGATCTGCCGGCAGGCATTGGCGACTAACTGCGCATGATGGGCGGCCAGTTGGGTTCGGTCGCCAGCGGCACGTTTGCTCGGACGATAACCCGCGGCTTCGGCCTGCGCCGGGGTGTCGAAGAATTCGATATTTTCCGGGCGCGGTAAACGCGAAGCGCTGCTGGGCCGGCAATATACGCCGGTGGTTTTCACGCCGTAGACAAACAGGGCGTCTGCCTTGGCATCGCGGGCAATGATGGCGGCCCAGCGCGGATCGTGTTCGTTGTTCATGGCCTGCACTCTTGACGGTTCACGAGCAGATTAACCGTGCCGGTTGCCCATGACACTCCGAAGCTTGCGGTCAAAATCAGCCGGCAGTGCGAAAGGTCAGGTTGATGCGTTGCGGGCCCATGACGGGATGCTCGCCTTCCTTAATTGGCATCACCCCATGAAAGCGCAGGCGATCAACGCCGCCCCAGACCACCACATCGCCATGGAACAGCGAGATCTTCTGCGGTTTGTCACTGCGCTGATGGCCACCAAACAGGAAAATAGCCGGCAGACCCAGGGATACCGAGACTACGGGGGCGCTGTAGCAACGCTCATTTTTGTCCTGATGCAGTGACATCTTTGCTCCAGGCACGTAGCGATTGATCAGGCAGGCGTCAGGTAAAAAGCCGCTGAAACCGGCCTCGGCTGCCGCCGCCGCGGCCAGTTGGCGCAAGGTGTCGGGCATGGGCGGCCAGGGTTGCTGGTTGCGCGGGTCGAGGGGGCTGTAGCGATAGCCGCGGGTGTCGGTGGTCCAGCCCAGCTCGCCGCAACTGCTCAGCGCTGCCGACATGGTGAAACCACCGGGTGTGACCATCTGCCGAAACGGAGATTGCGCCAGGACACGCCGTAGTTCAGGCAATAAGCGCTCAATCCAGGGCAGGGCGTAGCCCCGGAGTACGTAGGACTCTTCGCCAATCTGCTCGCGCCCTGGGGGTTGTTGCAGGGCGCCATCGGCGAATAAATCGGCAGTCGGCCCCGACATGTCTTACAGCGCCTTGCTCACATTGATGTCGGTAATTTCGTCACTGGCGTCATGAATTTTCGCCAGGGCTTGCTTGGCTTCTTCGACGCTGTCGGTTTGCAATTGGGCAAATTCAAAGCGGCGCTCGCCGTTGAGTTTGTACTTGATGACGTATTTGGTTGTAGAGGTCACAGCTTTCTTCCTTTCAGGTGTTCGGATCAGCTCAACTTGGTGCTGGTGCGACGAACGATGCGAATCTTGTGGGACAGCGCCGGCTTGCGGGTCACGCTGATGGCACGACGGGTCACCACATCGAGGGTGATGTTCCAGAACCCGGTGCTGGGCGCGGTGATCTTGGCTGGGAACTTATCGAATGCGCCACCATGATAGGTATGGCGGCCACCATTTTTGAAGCTGCGGAAGTTCGCGTCGCTCATCAGGCGAATGTTGCAGGTTTGCGAGCATTCGATGACGACAATGTCTCCCTCGTTGAGGTGCTCACGCTGGTGGATGAATTTCATGGGGTGTCTCCAGAAGGGCTTTTTCTGAAAAATCAGAATGATACGTAGGTTAAGATGGAGTTTATCAGCCCCAGCGCGTTTATTATCGGGCCGTCGTCGACGTCTTCGACAATTTAAAACAGTTATTTACCCTGTAATCAGAGATAAATCCTACGTTGGTGGGAGAAATTTACCATCCCCGCTGTCGTAGGGTCTTTATCGGAGGTTTTTGTATGAAGTGGAGTGTGTTGGTGCTGGCCTTGGCGATAGGTGGGTGTGCTTCGGTTGCAGATATCAAGCAGACCCCGCCAACATTGGTGGTCATCTCGGGCAAGAAGCCGCAGGAATATGCGGCGTGTGTAGTGCGTAAATTGGAGGCGACCCGCCGGCCACCGCAGATCGAGCCCCATAAAGACGGTATTCAGGTGATTGTGCCGCAGAAATTCTCGGCGGATCCTTCGGCGATCTTCGTAATCGAAGACCGCTCCAGTGGGAGCAGCATCAAGCTCTATGAGAGCATGTCCAATGTGCCGATTCGTCCCGGCGACGTGAAGAAAGCCGGGGAAGAATGCATTTCTGGCTGAGCCCCAGGCCTATCCTGCGCACCTGAGCCGATAAAAAAGCCATCACCCGTCAGTGGCGGCATGCATTTGGGGCAGGGCATCCGTTAAACTGTCGGGCATTCACTATAAAGATGCCGCTCAGACCTTGGGTTTGAGCGGCATTGTTTTTTCTGGAACGCCTGCTATGAAACGCGAACTCGTCAAAGCCCGCCATGCTGAAGGTCAGATTGCGGCGACCCATGTCATCCAGAACCCCGCCGACCTGGGCGAGTGGATCGTATTCTTCAAGAAAAGCGGCGGTCGCAGCTACTTCCTGGTGGACGATCAGGATGAAGTCGAGTCATTCCCGCGCCTGGATGACCTGATCGAAATACTGCGTGGCCTGGGGATCAAGTTCGCCGAAGTGCACCTGTAGCACGCAGGCTTACTTGCAGACCACCACGACACTACGGCTCTTGAAGTTGCCCACATCCTGACCCAGGGTCTTGTCACTCTCCTTGAGCGCAGGCGTGCCATTGGTGCCGACGATACGGTAGCCGGTGCCCGCGCAGGACGCGTCGGCTTTCTCGTAGCAACTGGCCCATGAGTTGGCCTCGCCCGAACAGTCGATGGTCAGGCCTTGCTCGCCATTTTTCAGCAGGGTGTCGGACGTGGTGGTGCAACCGGCCAGCGCCAGTACCGCAGTCAGTGCCAGGATCTTGTTCATAGTGGGTCATCGTTAAGAGTAGTGGAGGGCGCTGACACTGTCGTGGGGCGTTGGCGCGGATTATAGCGAACTGCCACCAAGTGCACAGTCCCTGATACAAGATCTTCGACTGTGCACCCTTTGCCCTAAGCCAGGTAGGCGCCTCATGGCACCCCCATCACCAACACACCGCTACCGCTCGTTGCCCCTGGAGTGGGCAGGGAGCCCGCACGCCGAACCAGTGAAAACGTCACATCATCGCCGCCTACGCTATTGGTGATCTGGGTCCGGAATGAACCGTTCACCTGCACCGCAGTCCCCGCACGCACCATGGCTGTACCCACGTTCGGATTGGTCATCATCAGCAATCGATTGTCGAACGACGACTGTGTGCCTTTGTAGGTGATGGTGATGGGCGTGGTAATCCCGCCATCCGGGCACGAGTAGTTGAGCCTGCGGTTGACGCGAATAGAGGTTGTCAGGGGATCGCTACCTATGGCGCGCTGATGTACATCGCCGAAGTTGATCTCCATCGGATTGTTATTGTTGATCGTGCAGGTCGATGGAGACACTGTGAAGTTGTTGGCGGCGCTATAGGTGACAGTTACCTGCGGCCGGGTGTGATCCCAGTTGTTCGAACTGCTGATGCGCAACAGGCCGAGGTTGTCGCCGACGCGAACATCGATCGGGTTGGACGGGCCGCTGCGCATCAGGATGTACGGGGTAATATTGATAGGATAAACCACGCCGTTGTTGGGCATCGTCGCCACCCGGATACCCGGCGTAACTGGGGTATTCAGAAAACTCCCATTGATACGCAAACCGGTCCTTTCGCTGCTGAATTTGGGGCCGGGAGTCCAGGGTGTCCCCGAGGCGTTCCCCGTTGCCCAGTAGTCCTCCCCCCAGGCAGGACCCTGGCCGGGGGAATACCGGCATTCCAGCCTGGCACCCTCCAACATGATCCGGGTGCGGTCCGCACTCAAGGTCACCGTGACCGGTACATGCAGATTGGGGTTGCCCGTCTGCCAGGCACCGCCGTTAACCCGACAATCGACGGCCAGTGCGTTCGATGTCATTCCCATCAAGACGAGAAGCCCTGCGGCCCCATGCAGTCGTTTCATTGTGTTCTCTCGTTGCTCCACTATCGGTATTCCCACTTCTTTTGCCTGTTTCATGGCACACCCATCACCAGCACGCCGCTGCCGCTTATTGCCCCTGCCGTGGGGAGTGATCCCGCGCGGCGAACCAGTGAAAACGTCACATCGTCGCCACCTATGCTGTTGGTAATCTGGGTACGGAATGAACCGTTGACTTGAACCGCGGACCCCGCACGGACCAGGGCGGTACCCACGTCCGGATTGGTCATGGTCAGCAACCGGTTGTCGAACGACGCCGGGATGCCTTTGTAGGTAATGGTTATAGGGGTAGTGATGCCGCCATCCGGGCAAGAGTAAGTAAGCCTGCGGTTGGTGCGGATGGCACTTGTCAGGGGATCGCTGCCGATCGCCCGCTGCGGTACATCGCCGAAGTTGATCTCGATGGGGTTGTTATTGTTAATCGTGCAGGTCGAGGGGGAGATGTCGAAGTTGTTTGCGGCGGTGTACGTCAGTACGAGCCTCGTACTTCCCGAACTGTAATTGTTGGTCTGGTGGAGATTCAACGCGCCCAGGGTATCCCCTATTCGAACATCGATAGGGTTGCTAGGGTCGTTTCGCAGCAGGATATAGGGAGCTACATTGATGAGATACGCCCCGCTGTTATTAGGCATGGTCGCGATCCGGATGTTAAAAGGCACAGGCGTATTATGAAACGCACCGTTTATGCGCAGGCCGGTAGCTTGATGGGAAAATTTCGGGCCGGGCACCCAAGGGGGGCCGGCTTGCGCAGATGTTCCCCAATAGTCAATGCGCGTAGGGTGAGCAGGCGAGGGGGTGAATCGGCACTCCAACCATGCCCCTTCAAGGATCAGACGGGTACTGTCCGAACCCACGCGGACAGTGACCGGAACCTGTAGATTCAGGATCCCGCCGTCTCCGACATATTGCCAACCTCCGCCATTCACGCGGCAATCAGCCGCTCGCGCGACGGTGGAAGCACTCAGCAGGACGAGAAGCAAAATAGCGCCGTAGAGTCGTTTCATGGTTTTCTCTCGTTGCTCCTCTATCCGAACAGCGACCACAGGCATCCAGCCCCGTGTTGCGCCGCCCGGAAGAGATTCAAAGGTTTCCCAGCTGTTCTCAGCCTGGGAATGACTACGGATAGTCCAGCGTGAACGTGGATGTCACCGTGTATGCGCCATGCCCGATGGTCTGGTCCTGGATGGCCCGCGGCTCTCCCTTCACATAGGCCTTGAGTTCGATCACATTGTTGCCATCGCTCAACGCCTGTCTGTCGCTCACCGTATTAAGGGGCAGAGGCTTGTTAGCCAGTGTCTCGATACCCACGCCGATGCCGGAGGCGCCGCTGCCACCATCGAGCGCGAGCAATCCCGGCAGCGCCGGGTTTTCCCTGCCACCGAAGGTGATCGTGACGGTATTGCCCACCGAGGTGTCGCAGTCCACCAAGTGAAGCTTGAAGGCCTTGCCCAGTGATCGCGTGTTGAGGTACAGGTACTTGCTGGTCAGGTCCCAGAGTTCCAGGGTGATGGCCTCGTCACCGGGGCGAATCGTGCAAGCTTCTTCAACCAGGTTGCCTTTGAAACTGAGGTTGTCCGCAGCCTCGACGTCGGCGATCAAGCCCACACCAAGTACCAGTGCAGCGTAGGTCCAACCCTTGTGGATAGGTGTATGTCCCATGGTTCTCCAACTCCTACTGGTATTCGGCCAACAACGTGGCCACCGCGTTAAACCGGGCGGGGGTCAGGGTTGCGCCGGGTCGTTTGACCGGCACCACTTCCAATACCGGTGGCGACGACAGGCTGATTTCAAGCGGCGTATTGAGGGCAAACGGCTGGTTGTTCTGGAACACCCGGATGCCCAGCGCCGGCACACTGGTCTGCACGGCTGCGCCATCGAACGTCGTCGCAGTGCCGTTGACGCTCAACTTCAGCATCCAGGGCAGGGTATCGGTGCCACAGCTGATGGTGTAACTGAGGCCCTGGCGGTATTTCACACCGTCGACACGTTTTACCCCGACATCGCCAAAATCCACTTCAATGGTGTTGCCGGCATCGATGGTGCAGGGCGGCGGCTCGTTCAATGTGCCGCTGAACGTCAGGTTGGCCGAGGCGACATTGCACAGGCCGATGGCACACAGGGCGAGCAACGTTCTCTGCGGCCAAAAAGTCATGGTGCGTTTCTCTTCATGGTTGATCGGCTTCATTGGTAATCCACCACCAGGGTGGCGGTCGCATCGAATGCGCCACCGGTCAATTTGCTGCCTGGGCGTTTGACCGGCACAGCCTGTACCACTGGAAAGTTGGGATAGGTAAACCTCACCGCCGTGTTCAAAGGCCAGTCAGCGCCATTGACGAACAGCTTCACCCCGAGATCGGGCTTGCGCGTCACCAGCACCCGATTGTCGAACGCGGCGCCGGTGCCCTTGAGCTCCAGTGTCAGTGCATTGCTGTACGGCGCATCACAGGTGACGGTGTAGGGCACACCGCGGCGGTAGTTGACCCCGTCGATCCGTGAGGTCAGCAGGTCATTGCCAAACGGCACGTTGAGCGTACTGCCGCTGTTGATGACACACGGCGGTGGCGCAATGATCACCGCGCGGATCGTCAGGCTGGTCTCGGCCTGTACCGCCTGGCTGGCGGCCCACAGCAGGCCGCCCATAAACACGGCCCATGGGCCGTTTGACTTAGCCATTATTCTGCCCTTACTCATAATTGAGCCTGAAATCCACCACTGCCCGGAACGCCCCGCTGGTCAACGGCGCTGAGGTGCGCGTAGGTCTAACCTTCCAGGTCTGGGTGTTGCCGCCCAGAGGCAGGAACAAAGGTTCGCCCCGTTGGCCCAGGTTGACATCGCGCCCAAGCACATCGGTTAACTGCAGGCCCATCCCAGTGATGCCTTGCACCTTGACCAGGCGTGGATCATCGGCGTCGGCCGGTGCCAGGAACGCCACCGACAGCACCGGTTGAAAGGCACTCCAGGTCAGGTTCCCCGTGCGTTCGCTGCGGATGCTGCCGGCGATGCGGTTGCAATCGGTAAAGCGCAGTTGGAAAGGCACCGCCCTTGCCTGGTCCCCGGGCCGGCGCAACTGGCTGGTGGAAACATCGCCCAGGTCAATGGTCTGATGCAGCGAGGTCATCTCCAGGCTGCATGGGGTTTCATGCATGGACCCGGAAATATTCAGCCGTCCGCTCATGCCTTCTATATCGTCTTCGTCCTGGGCCTGTGCGCTGCCGACAACGGCCAGTAGCAGGCCGCCCAAGACCTTCACATAATGCGATTTCATCACTGACTCCGGCGGGCGTTACTGTGTGAGCGGGGCTGCTTGCGGGTTCACCTTGCAAGTCTCGCCGCTGCAGGTGAACGCCAGCAGCGGACGTCCGCCGTAGTCATTCACGTAGGCCAGGTAAGGGGCGGTGCCGAGTGCCTTGGCCGTCGGGCCCAGGGCCAGCGAGCCTTTAGGCGGTACCATCAGCGGCTCGAAACCCGGAACGGTCTTGCCGTCCTTGGTGCTGCGCGCATCCACCAGGGTCACGAAGTAAGGCGTCGGGTTGTTCACCTGGTAATGTTCGCCCTGCCGGGAGAGGGTCAGTTTTTCCTGCCAGGGGTTGGACAGGTCTTGCTGGCTCGGGGTGATGGCTTGCGGTCGGTAGAACAACTTGATGCGGGTCTGCAGCGCGATTTGCAGGGTGTTGGCTTTATCGCTGCGCGGCGGAATTTCCCGCAGGTTGAAGTAGTAGACCGTCTCTCGATCCTGGGGCAAGGCTTTGGCCGCGGGCAGCGCCTGGACTTTCACCTGGCTTTGTTTTCCAGGCTCCACGCGCTGCACCGGTGGCAGGACGATCAGCGGCGCGGTGATTTTCTGGCCTTGTTCATCTTCAATCCAGCCCTGGGCCAGGTACGGCAACTGGGTGTTGTTGTTGGTGATGTTCACGCTGGTGGCGTCCTTGCCGCCATCGAAGATCACGCGGGTACGGTCCAGCGCGATCGCGGCATTGGTGCCCTGGCTCAGGCTGAGGGCCAGCAATGCGAGGGACGAAAGGGTAAGGCGGGTGTTAAGGCTCATGAGGATGTGTGCTCCGTGGCGGTGGGCTTGCCGGTCAGCTCTGCCGGCGAGGACAAGGTTTGATCAGTGGCTACCATCCGGCAGTCCAGTTGCAGGGCATGGGTCAAGCCATCGACCGGCAAGGCCTGCGGCAGTGTGAGGACGCAGCGTGAGCGTTCGCCCCAGCTGACGAACATTTGCTCGCCGGCCTGGATACCGCTCAGGTAGACGCTGCCGCCATCATTCACAATGCCGGTGTCCTGCTGTTTGGCGTTCTTGACCTGCGCGCCGAAGGGCGGCGCACTGCCGTCTGATAGGCGCAGCACAGCCATGGCTTTCTCACCGGAAATCACCTCCAGGGACCGGTAGCCGATGGCGCCTTCGGTGAGGGTCACCTGCGTGACCGATTGGGTGGCCTCGACGTTCTTCGGCAGACGCTCCAGATCCACGCTGGCCGCCGTGCGCTGGTAGCTGCTCAGATCGGCAATTACTGCTTTGCCGAAGGCGTTGCTGCGGGTCGGCGTGCCGTAGCCGCGCACCGGCACATCGGCTACACCGCCGGTATCGACCATCAAGCGCGTGCCGCCCATGCTGCCGGTACGATGCAGCGCCGCGCCGTGGCGCGTGAGCGTGCCGCCGCCGCGAGCCGACATGCTCAGGCTGGTGTTGCCTTGCTGGCGACTGGCTGCGAGTGTCAGGTCAGCCTGCTCACCCGTGTGGCTCAGGTAACCACTGGCGGAATTGTCACTGGCACTGAGCTGGTAACTGTTGCGCTCATCCAGGCGATCGCTGTAGCGCGTTGAAAAGCCATTCTTGCCAGCGGCCCGGTTGGCATCCAGCGACAGGGTGCCGCTGCGCCCAAGCGGCAGGCTGACGGTCAGCGCCATGCCGTTATCCTTGTAGTTGTAGTCCTGAGTGCGATAAACGTTGAGGGACAGGCTCATGTTCTTGACAGTGCCGACATTGAAGTAACGAGACACTGACAAGTTCCAGCGCTGGCTGGCCGGCCGCGACCAGTAAGTTTGTTTGTTATAACTGGCGTACACCGTTGCGCCCAAGTCACGAAACTGCTTGTTGACGGTGGCGGTATACAGCGCCTTGCTGCCGCCAATCGGCTTGAATTCACCGGCGTATTGACCGAACTCGTCGTATTTGCCGCGTCCTGCGAGTTCGCCGTTCATGCCGTAGTGACGCGCATCCAGGTATTCACTCATGCTCAGGAAGTTCTTATCGGAAAAGCGATAACCGGCAAAGGTTACTTGGCTGTCATATTGTTCAAAGTTCTTCGAGTATTGCAGGCGATAGGATTTACCCGAGAGTGTTTGATTCCACACGTTGGCGTGGGACTGGGTGACGTCCAGGGATAAAGCGCCCAGCACCAGCAGGTCACGACCCGCACCGACAGTGGCCGCACGGTAGTTGTTATCGGTGATGGCGCCACCGAACAGCGACCAGCCATTGCTGATCCCCCAGGAGAACTCACCGGTACCAAAAAAGTTACCGTCGGCTCCATACTGAAGATCAGAAGGTCGTCCAGTCGCCAGTTTGTATCGAACCTGCCCGGGGCGCGTCAGGTAGGGAACGCCTGCGGTGTTGAGCTTGAAGGTCTGTACCGAACCGTCCTGCTCTTCCACACGCACATCCAGCGTCCCGGTCACCGCATCATTGAGGTCCTGGATGCGAAAGGGGCCGGCTGCCACCAGGGTTTCATACAGCACACGCCCTTGCTGGCTGACCACTACCCTGGCATTGGTCTTGGCCACCCCGACAACCTCCGGCGCATAGCCGCGCAAGTTCGGTGGCAGTTGGCTTTCGTCTGAATTCAACGCCGCACCGGTAAAGCGGAAGCTGTCGAACAGGTCCGAATACAGGTAGTTTTCGCCGACCACCAGCCGCGCCTTCAATGAGGGAATGGCGCGGTAGGCGTAGTAGCGGCTCCATTCCACCTTCTGCTCCCCGGCGGACCGATCCCTCGCGCTGTCGACGCGCCCCTGCCAATCGGCGCGCAGGCGCCAGGCCCCGTCATTGGCCCCCAGTGTGCCGTTACCGCTGAGGTGATTGCGCGTGCGCTCGTTTTTCTGGGCGTTGGACTGCGCCGTCAGGTTGTAGTCAACCAGCAACCCCGGCACCCCCTCATCCCAGCGCGCGGGTGGATCCCAGTTAAGTGCGCTGTACTCGAGATAGGCATGGGGCAGGTTGATGTCCAGCGTGGAGGTCGCCAGATCCGCGCTCACCTGCGCTCCCGGCAGGCCTTGGAGGTCCAGGCACTCGCCGTCTTTCCACGGGGTGAGCCTGGTGGCATCGGACGCCTTCAGCCCCAGCTGTTCCACCAGCGCGGGGGAAACGCAAGCCTGGCTTCCCTTGGGATCATCTTCTGGGGGGTAGAACGCCACCGCTTGCTCGGAAATTGGTTGGCCATTGATCTGCACGAACATCGTGTAGGTGCCGGGCAGAATGAAACCGCCTCGCGCAAACCGGGACAAATCAATATTGCTGCGATCATTCAGATCAAGAACGTCGGTATTGAATTCGATATCGCCGGCACCCAAGGCAGTGCCTGCCAGTGACATCAGCCCGCCAACCAGCCCGGGGCGAAGTGTATTTTTGATCTTCGACGCATTCAGCATGAAAGCAACCCATCAATGTTCAAAAGTATTCCAACTTGAACCGCACCGCGACACGGTGAGCACCTGGCGCCAGTGGCAGCCCGTTGCCGACCAGGCGGAGCGTGTAGTGAAGTGTGATGTCACCCTCAGCCAGGGGGTGCGGAGCCATCGGCTCGCCTGGCACGCTCTCCTGGCCAGCCGAATCCCAGATATGGAAGGCCACCCCCTGTGAGTCACCGAAGGCAGCAAAGGAACGGCCGTCCCTGTCGCGAGGGCCGTCAAACGTCACCCGCAGATGCTCCCAGTCAGGCAAGGTGGCGCCGGGGCGCGACGGGTCCGGGCGCGTCAGGGTGCAATTGACCAGGCGCAACTCAAACGGGTGCGGCTCTCCCAGCGCATTGCGCAGGAGCCTGCCTATGGGCTCGGGCGTCATCTCGATGGACTGGTCGGCACTGGTCAGTTCCAGGCCGCACGCAGAGTCGACGATCTCTCCACCGAGGGTAACGACGCCTTCGCCTTGCGACGGTTCCTGGGCAAACGCCCAGGGGCTGATGCACATCGTCAATGTGGAGGTGACTGCGAGGTTTAAGAGTGTTTTCACCGTTATCTCCCACCAATTCCCCCCGCCACCCATGGGTGGCGGGGGGAAAGCCTTACTGATAAGCCAGGGTGAAGTTGGTGACCGCGCTGAAATCACCGGGGACGATGTCGCCGGTAGCGGCGCCTTGAACGTAGGCACCGAATTCCAGGGTGTTATCGCCCGTGGAAATCGCCTGCGGGGTGGTGGCGACACCCAGCTCAACGGGCTTGCCGCCATGGGTCATCATGATGCCGATGCGGCCAGCGCCACCGACGGTGCCGATCGCGCCCGGCACATCGTTGGAGGGAGCGGCGGTGAACGTGGTGGTCACCGTGTTATCGGTGAGATCGGTCAGGTCGCAGCCTTCCAGTTCGATTTTCACGCTGCGGGCTTCAGACTTGCCGCCGGCCTGCAGTTGATGCTTTGCGATAGCGCCAAGATTGACGGTCTGGTCGATGGATTCAGGCTTGATTGAGCAGGCACCCGAGTGGACCGATCCCAAAAAAGTAACTGTTCCATCCGCCGCATGGGCAGCGGAGATCGAGCCCGCGAACAACCCGATGGTCAACAGCGCAGTTTTAAATTTAGTTTTCATTTGCAGATGCCTACATAAAAGATGTCATTGATTGAGCCTCGCCACGGTGTGTGCGGGACTTACTTCTTCGCTTCAAAAGTGGCTCGCGCAAAACCCGATCAAGCGTCTGCCGAGTTGTAGTCAAGAAAGTGTTTTTCCAACTACTTGCATTGCAATTTCGCGTCACATTTGAGGCGAGGTGATTGTCCACGCTCGCCTTGAGCAAGTAAGTCGCCTGATTCGCTAAGTCGTGTAGCTGCGCGGTATCACGTGCTATAGGAGGATTATGGCAATATGCCAAAACTTAAAGTTAAGCTGTAAGAGATGGACTACATGCGGCTTAATGAGAATATTTTAGTTGGATGGGGAGCTGTAAGAAGGGGATTACAACGCCTGAAAAATAACAGCGTCCAGGCGAGGCGAGCAACTTAGAGATGGTTTCAACGCACTACAGGATCGACGCACACAAAAAAGCCCCGTTAACCGGGGCTTCTTGTACTGCATTGGCGGCTTACTTGCCTTTCGGCCTTTTGCTCGATGCATGGCCCGCTTCATCCACAAACACTTCGGCGACCGCAATCGCCTGGCTTTCGGTGGCAAATGTCCCAGCAACGCTGTCGCCGTGGAAATTGATCAAGTGCCAGCCGTCCGCTCGCTGTGTGATCAGGTAGCCGTTTACACCTTTTGGTTCTGACATCTATTGGCAATCTCGTGGTCGGGTTCAAGCTGTCCATGATAGCGCCAAATACCCTGGGGGCGGGCAAGATGTTGCAGGTCAGTGCCCGGCGGCTGAAAGCGTGCTAAAACGGTTGGCAGCCTTTTAAATAAAGGGGGATGGCGTTTTTTTCCTGGCCATTGGTGAAGCCCTTTGTAAGATCAGCGGAACTTACGCCGACATTTTTTCTCTATGATGACATCGCAACGCCAGCAGGACCCATTGTAAGGTGACTGCGGCCTGATTAGACTGCGCCGAATTCCGTACGCACAGCCCTTTGTAAGGACTCATATGATCAAGAAATGCTTGTTCCCAGCAGCCGGTTACGGCACTCGCTTCTTGCCAGCGACCAAGGCCATGCCCAAAGAGATGCTGCCGGTGGTGAACAAGCCACTGATCCAGTACGGCGTCGAAGAGGCCCTGGATGCCGGCTTGAACGAAATCTCCATCGTGACCGGTCGTGGTAAACGCGCCCTGGAAGACCACTTCGATATCAGCTACGAGTTGGAAAACCAGATCAAGGGCACCGACAAGGAAAAATACCTGGTCGGTATTCGTAAGCTGCTCGACGAGTGCTCGTTCTCCTACACCCGCCAGACCCAGATGAAAGGCCTTGGCCACGCCATCCTCACCGGTCGCCCGCTGATCGGCGACGAGCCGTTCGCAGTCGTGCTGGCCGATGACCTGTGTGTGAACCTGGAAGGCGATGGCGTGCTGACCCAGATGGTCAAGCTCTACCAGAAGTATCGCTGCACCATCGTTGCGGTGATGGAAGTTGATCCATCTCAGACCAACAAGTACGGCGTGATCGCCGGTGACGATATCGGTGATGGCCTGATTCGCGTGCGCGACATGGTCGAGAAGCCAGCACCGGAAGACGCTCCGTCGAACCTGGCGATCATCGGTCGCTACATCCTGACCCCGGATATCTTCAAGCTGATCGAAGAAACCGAGCCAGGCAAGGGCGGCGAGATCCAGATCACCGACGCGCTGATGAAGCAGGCCAAAGATGGCTGCGTGATTGCCTACAAGTTCAAAGGCCAACGTTTTGACTGCGGTGGTGCTGAAGGTTACATCGAAGCGACCAACTTCTGCTTCGAGCACTTCTACAAGACTGGCAAGGCTTACTGATTCAAGCCTGTCGGTGTTTTAAGAGAAAGCCACCTTCGGGTGGCTTTTTCGTTTTTCAGCCCCATGTAAGTCGGTATGCTGGCGTTCTGCCGAGGAGAATGAAATGGCCTACGATTTTGACCTGTATGTAATTGGCGCCGGTTCCGGTGGTGTTCGCGCAGCGCGCTTTGCCGCGGGCTTTGGCGCCAAGGTGGCCGTGGCGGAAAGCCGCTACCTGGGTGGCACCTGCGTGAATGTCGGCTGCGTGCCGAAAAAGCTGTTGGTATACGGCGCGCACTTCGCCGAAGACTTCGAACAGGCCAGCGGTTTCGGCTGGTCGTTGGGTGAGGCGAACTTTGATTGGGCGACCCTGATCGCCAACAAGGATCGCGAAATCAATCGCCTCAACGGTATTTATCGCAACCTGCTGGTCAACAGCGGTGTAACCCTGCATGAAGGGCATGCACGCCTGGTTGATGCCCATCAAGTGGAGATCAATGGCGAGCGGTTTACCGCCAAGCATATCCTGGTCGCCACCGGTGGCTGGCCGCAGATCCCGGAGATTCCAGGGCGCGAACACGCCATTGGTTCCAATGAGGCGTTCTTCCTCAAAGAGCTGCCTAAGCGTGTGCTGGTGGTGGGCGGTGGTTACATTGCGGTTGAGTTCGCCGGCATTTTCCACGGCTTGGGCGCGCAGACGTCATTGCTGTACCGCGGCGACCTGTTCCTGCGCGGCTTTGATGGCTCGGTGCGCAAGCACTTGCAGGAAGAGCTGACCAAGCGCGGCCTGGACCTGCAATTCAATACCGACATCGAGCGCATCGACAAGCAAGCCGATGGCAGCCTCAAGGCCACTCTTAAGGATGGGCGTGTGCTGGAGGCCGATTGCGTGTTCTATGCCACCGGTCGCCGCCCGATGCTGGACAACCTGGGCCTGGAAAATACCGGGGTCAAGTTGGATGAGCGTGGTTTTGTCGCCGTGGATGAGCTGTACCAGACTGCCGAGCCGTCGATCCTGGCCATTGGCGATGTCATTGGTCGTGTGCAGCTGACGCCCGTGGCACTGGCCGAAGGCATGGCCGTGGCGCGGCGCTTGTTCAAGCCCGAGCAATACCGTTCGGTGGATTACGCCAATATCGCGACAGCGGTGTTCAGCCAGCCAACTATCGGCACCGTAGGCCTGAGCGAAGAGGATGCGCGTGCCAAAGGTCACAAGGTGCAGATTTTCGAAAGCCGGTTCCGGCCGATGAAGCTGACCCTCACGGACTGTCAGGAAAAGACCCTGATGAAGCTGGTAGTCGACGCCGACACCGACAAAGTGCTGGGTTGCCACATGGTTGGCCCGGATGCTGGTGAGATCGTGCAAGGCCTGGCGATCGCGCTCAAGGCGGGCGCGACCAAGCAGCATTTCGACGAAACTATCGGCGTGCACCCTACGGCGGCGGAAGAATTCGTCACCATGCGCACGCCTGTGGCCGACTGATCAGGTTGGCTCCGTTGCCTCTGGCGCCGTCGCAACGGCGGCCGCCAGGCGCAGTGCGTCGATACTCGCCTGGGCCTTGATCAGGTCCAGTTCCAGCGCCTTGTTGTGCCGTTGGTGCTCAAGCAGCGCCTCCTGGCGCGACTGACTGTCCTGCATGGCAACACGCAAGCGTTCCTGGAGCAGGGTGCGCTCGCTGTCGGTCCGGCTGAGCTGCTCGTTCAGTTTGAGTTGCGTGGCTTGATCCTTGCGCACCTGCTCTTGCAGCGCATTGAGTTCCTTGACCGTCACACGCTGCTCAATCAGCAGACGTTCATTGTCCCGATGCAGCTGGGTGATTTCATCCTGGCGCACCAGTGCGCTTTGCTGGGCCTGGCGCAGCTCGGCCTGGATCTGTTGCAACTGGCCTTCATGGCGGCGCTGCTCCTGTTCACGCTGTTCCTTGATTGCATTGCGGTAATGCTCAAGCGCATCCCGGGCATGCAGATGCTTTTCTTCCAGTGAGCGAATCTGCTCGTCCTTGTCGCTGATCCTCAGCTCGTAATCGCTGCACGCCTGGCTCAGCCCGGCGTTGCGGGTCTGTTCGGCCTGCAGGCTGGTGCTGGCGGTTTGCAGGGCGGCGCTTTCTTCCGTCAGGGCCGCGGCCTGGATATCCAATTGCTGCTTGAGCTGGGCGTGCGCCTCTTCCAAGGTTTCAACCTGGGCGAGCAGGGCGGCTTTCTGTTGTTCGAATTGCGCCAGGGCCAGGTCAATCGGCTCCTGGGCCTTCTCTTTCAGGCGTTGGGCCAGGCGTGCGACCAGTTCGCCCAGCTCGTCGTCGATCGGCGCTTGGGTGATCGCCTGGCGGGTCTCGCTCTCGTCCAGCTCCTTCAAATAGCGATGAATGGTGGTCTTCGAGCCCGTATTGCCCATCTCGATACGTACGGCATCGATGCTGGGGTTTTCGCCTCGGGCAAGGATTGCCAGGCGTGCCGTCTGGACTACTGCTTTGTTTATGCCGCCACGAGCCATGGGGTCTCCGTCGATTTGATGATGTAGTACGTATTATGTATATACGTACTATAGCATGTCTAAAAATTCGTTGAAATTCATGATTTAACAGACGGGATATTGGCGTATTATCCCGTGTCATAGCGATTTTCCTTGCCAACCCACCCGCCAACAGTACGAAAGACGCCGATGAGCGACCTGGATCGATACCTAAACGCCGCTACCCGCGACAACACGCGCCGCAGCTACCGGGCTGCCATCGAGCATTTCGAAGTGACGTGGGGTGGGTTCCTGCCTGCCACGAGTGACAGCGTGGCGCGTTACCTCGTGGCGCACGCCGGCGTGTTGGCGGTAAATACTCTTAAGCTGCGGCTCTCGGCCTTGGCGCAATGGCATGTCAGCCAAGGCTTCGCCGACCCAACCAAGGCGCCCGTGGTGCGCAAGGTGCTAAAGGGGATCCGTGCGGTGCACCCGGCGCGAGAAAGACAGGCCGAGCCTTTGCAGCTCAAGCACTTGGAGCAGGTCGTAGCGTCCCTCGAAAGTGATGCCAGGCAGGCCGCTGCGGATCAGGACAACCCTCGATTGCTACGCGCCAAGCGCGACACCGCGCTGATCCTGCTCGGCTTCTGGCGCGGCTTTCGCAGTGATGAGCTGTGTCGTTTG
The DNA here is from genome assembly GCF_900105675.1 of Pseudomonas synxantha. Taxonomy (NCBI): domain Bacteria; kingdom Pseudomonadati; phylum Pseudomonadota; class Gammaproteobacteria; order Pseudomonadales; family Pseudomonadaceae; genus Pseudomonas; species Pseudomonas synxantha. The sequence goes on from NZ_LT629786.1 coordinate 2,122,158, forward strand.
AGTATCGAGCATGTCCAGGCAGTGCCCGGCGCCGGCATCAGCCTCTACCTGCCACGCAGCAAAGGCGACCGGGACAATCTCGGCAAGACTTACCAGACCCCAGCGCTGCTGCGCCTGTGCCCGGTGCAGGCCTACAGCGAGTGGCTCAGCGTCTCGGCCCTCGTGCGCGGCCCGGTCTTTCGCGGTATTGACCGCTGGGGCAACCTGGGCGCGGAGGGCTTGCACCCCAACAGTGTGATCCCCTTATTGCGCCAGGCCCTTGAGCGCGCAGGCATTCCGGCTGAGCAATACACCAGTCATTCCCTGCGCCGAGGCTTCGCTACCTGGGCGCATCGCAGTGGCTGGGATTTGAAGTCACTGATGAGTTACGTCGGTTGGAGCGACATGAAATCTGCCATGCGCTATGTTGAAGCGACGCCATTTCTTGGTATGGCCCTGGCCACCCAACCGCTGTTGTGAGATTTCTTCTATTAATACTGTTACCTGATAGAGAAAGCCAATCGTCAACATCAGGTTTGCCAATGAGCCATCGACCGAGAGAGCCGGTAGGATTCACTTCATCAACTTACTAACCCCTGACGGAGAGTCAACGATGCCTATCATCAACAGCCAAGTAAAACCGTTTAAAGCCACCGCTTTCAAAAACGGCAGCTTCGTCGATGTGACCGACGCTGACCTGAAAGGCAAGTGGTCGGTGGTGTTCTTCTACCCAGCCGACTTCACCTTCGTTTGCCCAACCGAACTGGAAGACCTGGCTGACAATTACGCCGAATTCCAGAAACTGGGCGTCGAGATCTACAGCGTGTCCACCGACACCCACTTCGCCCACGCTGCCTGGCACAACACTTCGCCAGCCATCGGCAAGATCCAGTACACCATGATCGGCGACCCAACCCTGACCATCTCGCGCAACTTCGACGTACTGATCGAAGAAGCCGGCCTGGCAGACCGCGGTACTTTCGTGATCAACCCAGAAGGTCAGATCAAGATCGTTGAACTGAACGACGGCGGTGTTGGCCGTGACGCTTCCGAGCTGCTGCGCAAGATCAAGGCTGCTCAATACGTCGCTGCCCACCCAGGCGAAGTTTGCCCAGCCAAGTGGAAAGAAGGCGAAGCCACCCTGGCTCCGTCCCTGGACCTGGTCGGCAAGATCTAAGTCTGTGAAGACGTATCAAGGGCGGGAATCCGCACTTAAGTAAGCTGCATCCGCCCTCAAAACGCCCGGGCGAGATTCGCTCGGGCGTTTTTTTGTCTGCAATAAACCGAATCAATAGGAAATCGCCCGTATGTTGGACGCCAATCTTAAAGCTCAGTTGAAGTCATACCTGGAACGGGTCACCCAGCCGATCGAGATCGTCGCCTCCCTCGACGACGGCGCGAAATCCCAGGAAATGCTTGCTCTTTTACAGGACGTCATCAGCCTCACCACGCTGATTACCCTGAAAACCGATGGCGATGATGCCCGCAGGCCATCGTTCTCCATCAACCGCCCGGGTGCCGATATCAGCCTGCGCTTCGCCGGCATCCCCATGGGCCATGAATTCACTTCGTTGGTGCTGGCCCTGTTGCAAGTCGGTGGCCACCCGTCGAAGGCCAGTGTCGAGGTGATTGAACAGATTCGTGCCCTCAAAGGCGAGTTCAGCTTCGAGACTTACTTCTCGCTGTCGTGCCAGAACTGCCCGGACGTGGTACAGGCCTTGAACCTGATGGCCGTGCTGAACCCGAACATCCGCCACGTCGCCATCGACGGTGCGCTGTTCCAGGCCGAGGTCGACGAGCGCCAGATCATGGCGGTGCCGAGTGTCTACTTGAACGGGGTCAACTTCGGCCAGGGCCGTATGGGCCTGGAAGAAATCCTTGCCAAGCTCGACACCAGCGGCATCGAAAAAGCCGCGCAAAAGATCAGTGCAAAAGACGCCTTTGACGTACTCGTCGTCGGCGGTGGCCCGGCCGGTTCTTCGGCAGCCATCTATGCAGCGCGCAAGGGCATTCGTACCGGTGTTGCCGCCGAGCGCTTTGGTGGCCAGGTACTGGACACCATGTCGATCGAGAACTTTATCTCGGTACAGGAAACCGAAGGGCCGAAGCTGGCCAGTGCGTTGGAAGCGCATGTGCGCCAGTACGACGTGGACATCATGAATCTGCAACGTGCCAGTAGCTTGGTTCCGGCGAAAAATCCTGGTGAGTTGCACGAAATTCGCTTCGAAAGCGGCGCGACTCTCAAGTCCAAGACTGTGATCCTGGCCACTGGCGCCCGCTGGAGAGAGATGGGCGTTCCGGGCGAGCAGGAATACAAGGCCAAGGGCGTTTGCTTCTGCCCGCACTGCGACGGCCCATTGTTTAAGGGCAAGCGCGTGGCGGTGATCGGCGGCGGTAACTCTGGCGTTGAGGCTGCCATTGACCTGGCCGGGATCGTCAGCCATGTCACGCTGCTCGAGTTCGACAGCAAGTTGCGCGCTGATGCGGTATTGCAACGCAAGCTCTATAGCCTGCCGAACGTGGATGTGATTACCAGCGCGCTGACCAGTGAAGTCAAGGGCGACGGCCAGAAAGTCACCGGCCTTGCCTACAAGGATCGCGACAGCGGCGAGTTCAAGACCCTCGACCTGGAAGGTATTTTTGTTCAGATCGGCTTGCTGCCCAACACCGATTGGCTCAAGGGCACTGTAGAGCTGACTCCGCGCGGCGAGATCATCGTCGATGCCCGTGGCGAGACCTCATTGCCAGGCGTGTTTGCCGCCGGTGACGTCACTACTGTGCCTTACAAGCAGATTGTGATCGCAGTGGGTGAGGGGGCCAAGGCTTCGTTGAGCGCCTTTGATCACTTGATTCGTACGTCGGCTCCGGCATAACCGAGCCCTTGAAAAAAAAGCCCCATGATTGCTCGTGGGGCTTTTTGTTTTCTGTCGTGCGAGGATTACATCGGCGCTGGCTGGATAATCTCGACCCAGTAGCCATCCGGGTCCTTGATGAAGGCGAGACTCTTCATGCGGCCATCCGTCAAGCGCTTCTGAAAGTCGCAGCCCAGTGCTTCAAAACGCTCGCATGCCGCGACAATATCCGGCACCGAGATGCAGATATGGCCAAAGCCACGCGGGTCAGTATTGCCGTTGTGGTAAGCGAAGTCGGCGTCGTTTTCAGTGCCATGGTTGTGGGTCAGTTCCAGGATGCCCGGGATCGACTTCATCCACTGGGTGCGCTCTGCGGCGTCGGCCGGGATCTGGGCCTTGTCCACCAGGGCCAGGAAGTACAGGCTGAACTCGGCTTCCGGGAAGTCGCGTTTTTCAACCAGTGAAAACCCCAGGACACGGGTGTAGAAATCCAGTGACTGGGTGATGTTCTTGACCCGCAGCATGGTGTGGTTAAACACGAAGTTCGTCGTAGCGGTATCAGGCTGGGCGGTGACGCCCGGGAAATTATTCAGATCGTGCAGGCTCATGGGCCCTCCAGAAAAATGGGGCAAAGCGGTCCCTTGGCTTGCGGCAGCCTCCGTGCAGCCGGACCATGATACGCAAGGCCTGCCCGCTGCGCCAAATGAAAAAGCGCACGTAGCCCTTGCGACCCGCACCGGCTGGGCCGCAAACTTTGCTGCTTGAGCCTTGGGTGTTTTTTGCAATGATCGAGTTTCGTAGATTGCTGTTGAGCGCTGTGTGTGGGTTGCTGTCCAGTTCGTTGGTATTGGCCGCCGACCCGGAGATTCACTGGCCCAGTGGTTGGCAGGTCGAGGAAGTCGTGCCTGACGGCGAAACACCCGCCAAGCCCCAAGCGGTGTCGCGCCAGCGTGCGATCAAGAATGATGAAAATGGCGCGACCCTGATGGTTATGGAGTTGACCGGTACACCGATTGAAGTCGGACATAAAGTTAATCTTCCAGGCGTATTGCTGGAAATGCGCAAATCCATCCAGAAGGATTTTGCTCGAAGCGGTTATCAAAGCGTGTGCAGCAAGATGCACCCCAGCACATTGAGTCGTCTTGAAGCGCTCGAAACTACTTGTGTGATTACCGAGAATGGCCGGCACGTTCTGTCACAGACATTAGTCGGTGCAGTGGATGTCGATAAAGCCTATGTCTTTTCATATGCAGGCCAGGTGCAAGCCTATGAGGCAAGCAAGGATGAAGTGAGTTCGGTGCGTAATAGCCTGAAATTATGACTCGGCCAAGTTGAGCGAATCTGAACAAAGTGAGCGGTTGGAAAAGTTCGTTTTCGAACCTATAAAGCACAAGAGCCCCGCTTAGGCGGGGCTCTGTGTTTAGTGCCTGTTGATCAGCCGCGAAGCCAGGAATCTACAGTGGCGGCGCCGTACTCTTCTTTCCAGGCTTTAAGACCGCGGTGGTTGCCGCCCTTGGTCTCGATCAGCTCGCCGGTATGCGGGTTGTGGTAAACCTTGACGACCCGCGCACGCCGCTGCTTTGGTGCCGCGGCAACGGCTGCGCCGGCTTTGCGTGGGGTTGGGTCAAGAATGGCGATGACGTCGCGCAGGCTTTTGCCGTAGCTGTCCATCAGCTTCTTGAGCTTTTCTTCGAATTCGATTTCTTTCTTCAGGCCTGCATCGTTCTTCAAGGATTCCAGCTGCGCAAGCTGCTCTTGAAGGGCTTTTTCTGCTGCGCGAAATTCGGCGAGTCTGGACAAAATCTGTACTCCAATAGTGTAGTTGCTGATATCAACGGCAGACAAAGCTATAAGCCAGGAACGTTAAGGTAACTCAACGAAAAAGACCCCTCTGCGAGTTCTGCACAGGTAGGAAAAATTGTAGTAGTTAATCCATCTCGAGTAAATCATGTCTGCCGTCAAAATAACAATCTTTCATCGAAGGTGGCGCAGGGCTATTCAATGATTGCCCAACGAGTTAATGAACTCATCACAGGGTAACGGCCGGCCGAATAGATAACCTTGTAAGAAATCCACACCTTGGGCAACCAGGTATTCACACTGTTGTGCTGTTTCCACGCCCTCGGCAACAATGCCAAGGTCCAGCTTGCCGGACAGTTCTATGATGCTGTCCAGGATATGCCCCGACAGCGCATCCGCACCGATCATGGCGACAAAGCTTTGGTCAATCTTCAAGTAATCGACGTTGAAGTTGCGCAAGTAAGCCAGGCTGGAGTGGCCTGTTCCAAAGTCATCGATGGCGATCAGTACACCCAATTGGTGCAGGGCATCGAACAATTGGCGGGTGATATCGGTGGGCTCGATCAGCTCGCGTTCGGTCAACTCCAGCACCAGGCTTACCTGGCCAGGGGGGAAGGCGGCCAGGAACTCCCGACAGTCCTCCACCAGCGCCAGGTCCTGGCAATGGCGTGCGGTGATGTTCACGCCAATATGGAAGCCGGGGCTGAAACGCGCAGCGTGGGGCGCCAGTTGCGCAGCGGTCTGGCGCAGCAGGGCGCGGGTCATCGGCACGATCAGGCCCGAGTCTTCGGCCAGGGGAATAAACAGGTCCGGCCGCACCAGGCCCTCTTTTGGATGTTTCCAGCGCATCAGCACTTCACAGCCTGCCCATTGACGCGTGTCTCCGCGTACCACTGGCTGGAAATACGGGATGAATTCGTTGGCACTCAACGCACGCTGCAACTCCTGGGTGGGAGCGGACGAGCGTTTTTGCAACCAATGCGCGAGGATGCCGGCCAGTACGCCGAAGAACACCACCAGGCTGAAGAGCGCCGGGTAACGGGCCTGCATATAACGCCAGGTTTCTCCCTCCGGCATACCCGCCTCGACGCTGTAGTCATAACGCTTGGACGCCAGATAATGATGGGCCACGGCAAATACCGGCACCGCGCTGTCATGCACCTTGCCCTCGGCATCCAGCCAATGGGGGCCGACTTGCAAGACCAGATCGGCGTAACGGCTGATCAAGCGCAAGGCGTTGGTGAGATGGTAGCTGTCAATCGAGGCGAACGCGCCCTGGTCGCCTTCCACGAGGCGGTAGACCAACAGTGCGGTATCCGGCGTGACGGGGTTGCCGTTCATCAGCCATAACCGGCCATTGACGTAGTCATCCGGGTCGACCGGCGACTGATGGTTGCCGCCGAACAGCGAACTGCAATAAATGTTTTTCTGCCAGGACAGGGTGGTGGCGCGTACAAACGGGCGGCGCGTGACCTGTTCGCGCAGCGCCAGTTGCGCCTCGCTGTCACATGGCTTACCCGCCAAAGGCAACAAAGCCTGGGCGGCGAGGGCGGTATTGTCGAGCATCAGGTCGAACTGGCGCACCGCCTCTTGAGCGGTTTGGGCCGTGCTTTGCTCAAGCGTGCGTTCGGCTTGCCAGTAAAGAATTACCACCCCCAACAGAATGGGCAGCAACCCGCACAGTGTGCTGATGAAATAGCGGGCGGCTCGGCTTCGTGGACCTTTGGCGGTCAGGGGCATAGGGGGCAATCAATCGTGAAAAAAAGAGTGGTCTCTGCCGATGATAGATGGCATTGCACGGGGCTGCTCACTTGTTTAACACCTACTGACCTAGCCGTTCGGTCAGTTGTGGCGGGCACTTCAACTTGGCAACATAAACTTCGTTGCAAAACGTAAGAGACTCAGTAGCACTTAACCCCTACAGCCTCTTTCACAGCCACTCAGCCCAATTTTGGCGGGACGGTCGCGTCTCGCCCTTCGATTGATGAGTCATGGCTTGCAACACTTTCACTGACATTCACTAGGAAGTATCTGTAATGAAAACTATCGCATTGGCCGTTGTATTTCTGGCGGCCACCGGCGTTGCCGCTCTGCCTGCTGTTGCCGCAGACGGCAAGATCACCTTGACTGGTGAAATCACCGGCACCACCTGCAGCATCAGCGGCGGCACGGGCTCTGCGCCCGGCACCAGCCCGGACTTTTCGGTGCCACTCAACAAGGTCCAGGCCAGCGCGCTCAAGGCGCCAGGCCAGACTGCCGGGGCGAAACCCTATTACATTCATGTCGGTTCCTGCCCCAAGGATACAACCGTCGCCGTGATGTATGAGAGCAGCAGCCCCGCGATCAACCCGGCGACCGGTAACCTGGTCAACCAGGCACCCGCCAAGCCGACGCCTGCCACCTTCGTTGAGGTGCAACTCGTGGATGGCGTCACCCACCAGCCCATGGATTTGCGCCTGGGCCAGAACTCCAGCCCCGCGAAAGTCCCGGAAAGCGGCCAGGTGTCGCTGCCCTTTGCCGCCCAATACATCGCCACGGGCACCGCTACGCCAGGGCCGGTCAGCACCCAAGTGCTGTATTCGGTGACGTTCCCCTGATCGAGGCCCAGTTGCCTGGCCGTGCGCCAGGCAAGGACAGACAAATGCTTGCCCGAACATTGCTATTGAACCCCCTGCTGATCAGTGTCGGGTTGCTATCCGTCGCTCACGCCGGCGTAGTGATCGACGGCACGCGGCACATCTATCCGCAGCAGCGTCGAGAAATCACGCTGCGCCTGACAAATGACGATCAGCGGGCGCCCCGCCTGGTCCAAGTTTGGCTGGACCAGGGCGACCCGGCGCAAGACCCTTCCGACAGCGACGTGCCGTTCAGCCTGTCGCCGCCTGTGTTTCGCATGGACGCGGGCAAAAGCCAGGTGGTGCGACTGGTCTATACCCAGGACCCACTGCCGGATGACCGCGAATCGTTGTTCTGGCTCAACGCTTTGGAGATACCGCCCAAGGTCAACGTGGCACCGGGCAGCTCGCAAGAGGCCCCTTCGAACCACCTGCAGTTCGCTTTTCGTATCCGCACCAAAGTGTTTTTCCGCCCGGCCCGATTGCCGGGCTCCGCGGACGAGGCGCCCACCCAATTACGCTGGACCCTGCACCGGAGCGCCCAGGGACCGCTACTGGAAGTGCACAACCCATCGGCTTATCACGTGACCTTCAATGAGGTTGCCTTGGCCATGGGCTCAGGCCCGGGTGCTCGCCTGTTACCGGCGGGAGAGGGCATGGTGCCCCCCGGCGGCAGCCTGAAGCTGCCCGTCAGGGATGTCGCACGAGCAATACCTGCGGACGCCCAGGTGCATTTCAAATACATCAATGATTACGGCGCATTCTCCGTGCCGCAGCGTGCTCCACTGAAGTTCTGATCATGTATGCCTTATTGCAAGTACCCGTTCACCGCTTCACTGCCTGGCTGTTTGCCAACCCCAGGTTACTGCTATGGCTGGGCCTGCTCAGTACCTTATTGATGTCGGCAGAGGCCGCGCCACTGTTGTTTGACATCGAGGCGTTCGCCAGCGGCCTGTCCTCTTCGGCTGATATCTCACGCTTCAATACCAGCAACGTGTTGGCGCCAAGTGTCTACCGCGTGGATGTGATGCTCAACGGGCAATCGATGGGACGCCGCGAGATCACCTTCGCCCCCCTTGCCGGGCAGGACGACGCCCAGCCTTGCCTGAACGCTGCCGAGCTTGGCCAACTGGGGGTTTCTGTGCAGGCGCTGGCGGATAACACCGAGCATGCCTGCCGGGATTTTGCCGAGTGGATACCCATGGCCAGCAGCCGCGTCGATATCGAGACCCTGACCCTGGATGTCAGCATCCCCCAGATCTATATCAACCGTTCCGCGCGCGGCTACATTGACCCGTCTGAGTGGGACAATGGCATTGACGCCGCGCTGCTCAACTACAACTTCAGTGCTGCGACGGTGACAGCGGGCGCTGGTGAGGATCGTGGCTACCTGGGTCTCAACGGCGGTCTCAACCTGGGCGACTGGCGGCTACGCCATCAGGGTGGGCAGGCATGGGCATCCGGTGGCGGCCTGGCGCCTTATCAACACACCGCCACCTACCTGCAACGGTCCCTTGCCGCCTGGCGTTCACAACTGACCGTCGGTGACAGCTTCAGCAGTGGCCAGATCCTCGACGGTGTGCGTGTACGCGGCATCACCCTGGCCACCGATGACCGCATGCTTGCCCAGTCGCAACAAGGCTATGCGCCTCAGGTGCGGGGCATTGCCGACAGCAATGCAACGGTGACAGTGCGCCAGAACGGCTACACCCTTTACGAAACCACAGTGGCCCCGGGGCCGTTTGTCATCGATGACCTGTACCCCACCGGGTACGGTGGCGACCTGCATGTCAGTGTCACCGAGGTCGACGGCCGGCGCAGCAGCTTCGTGGTGCCTTACTCCGTGGCGCCTTACCTGCTGCGTGACGGTGCCAGCCACTACAGCATGACCTTGGGGCAGTTGCAGCAATACGGCGTCAGCGACGCCAGCCCGCTGATCTTGCAGGGTACGCTGCAGCATGGCCTGGGCGATCGTCTGAGCGCCTATGGTGGCAGTACGCTTTCCCAAGGCTACGGCCAGGCCAAGGCCGGCCTGGCGATGAGTACTCCGATTGGCGCGTTCTCCCTCGACAGCACCCACTCGCGCACCCAGGTTCAGGGGCTGGGGGTAGTCGGTGGGCAAAGCTGGGGCCTGGCCTATAACAAGAACCTGCCGTTCTCGGGGACGCACTTTGCGCTGGGCGCCTATCGTTTCTCCACGGCCGGGTACCTGAACCTGCCTGATGCGCTCAATGTGCGGGAACTGGCCCGCCAAGGCGGGAGTATCAACAGTTACGCCAGGCAGAAAAGCCGCCTCGACCTGACAATCAGCCAGCAGTTGGGCGCAGGCTCGCTGAGCCTGTATGGCAGCTCCATCGACTACTGGGCGGGCCGCCAAGGGCGCCAGACATCCTTCACCCTCAGTTATGCGGCTAATTGGAAGTCACTTAACTGGAACCTCTCGGCGCAGCGCTCACGTGTCAGTGAAACCCATCAATTGAACGATCACGAGCGCAGCGACGAAATCTTTTTTGGCCGGTCGGCGCAGGCCGGGCGCGTGGATAATCACCTGGTGCTGACACTGTCCATGCCATTGGGCGCAGGAACGCATGCGCCGACCCTGAGCAGCAGCCTGTCGCACGATGCTGGCGATTCACGCGGCAGCCAGCATCAGGCGGGGGTCAATGGTTTGCTGGGTGACGCCGGTGAAGCCAGCTACGGGCTGACCGGCAGCCGTGGCACGGGCCACCAGCAAGGCTCCAGCTTCAATGCCTACGCCGGCTATCGCAGCCGCGCCGCGAGCCTGCGGGCCGGCTATGCCCAGGCCCGCGACAGTTCACAACTATCCATGAGTGCCGATGGCGGGCTGATAGCCCACAAGGGGGGCGTGACCTTGGCGCAAAACCTCGGTGAAGCCTCGGCACTGGTGTATGCGCCGGATGCACAAGGTGCCCGGCTCGGCAGCAGCGGGGCGCGTATCGATAAGCAGGGTTATGCGGTGCTGCCAGCCCTCAGGGCTTTTCAGCGCAATGAAGTAGATATCGATCCCGAGGGCATGCCCATGGATGTGGAACTTAAGGAATCGAGTCACGCCGTGGTGCCGACGCTGGGGGCCGTCTCACTGGTCAGGTTCGAGACCGTCAGTGGCCGTGCCGTGGTGATCAAGGCCACCCATATGGATGGCAAGCCGTTGCCATTTGCCGCCCAGGTGTTTGACGAGCGCGGCGTCGAAATCGGCGTGATCGGCCAGGCTGGCAAGGCTTTTGTGCGCGGGGTTGCCGACCAGGGACGGTTGACGGTGCGCTGGAATGCAGGGGCGGGTGACCAGTGCTTTATCCATTACCGTTTGCCGCCGCGCAGGCCCGAGCAACGCCAGGAAAACGCGGACCAGTTGGTCAGTCAATGTGCCGAGCATGGTGATGCGGACGAGGAGCGCAGCTGATGACTCATCGATTGTTCAACGCGATGCTTGGCCTGGCCCTGGCGGTGCAGGCGGTGTTGGCCCATGGGGAAATCGTCATTGACCGCACGCGCATCATTTACACGGCCAGCGCCCCAGGGGTAACGGTCAACCTGCACAATGAGGCCGACGGCCCGCGATTGGTCCAGGTGTGGATCGATGCGGGCGACCCGCAGGTCGCGCCTGAGTCGAGTGACGTGCCCTTTACGGTGACCCCGCCGATCCTGCGCCTGGATGCCGGCAAGCACCGCGCATTGCGGGTGATGTATCACGCGCCCCAAGACAAGGCCATGGCCGCACCCCAGGAGTCGGTGTACTGGCTGAATGTGCTGGGGATCCGGCCGACCGTCGACACCGGCAACCAGCTGCAATTTGCCTTTCGCACACGGATCAAACTGTTCCTGCGCCCCGATGCGTTGCCAGGCCAAGCGCAGCAGGCGGTGGATACGTTGCAGTGGCGCCTGGCGGGCGACGGCCCGGCCCTGCAGGTGCGCAATCCCAGTGCCTTTCATGTGACGCTTTCCAGCGTGTTGCTGACCGTGGATGGCGTCGAGTACCCCAGTGAGGCCCCGCCGATGCTGTTGCCGCATTCGGTTGCCCGCATCGTGCTGAAGGGCCGGGCGCCGCGGGGGCAGGGTACGGCCGCGCTGCGATTTACCACCCTGGATGACCATGGCATGACGCGTACGCACGCAGTGTCTTTGGGTCGCACTAAGGATTTGGCGCTATGAACGGTATCCGGCAATTTATGTTCAGGCTTATACAGATTGGCGTGTGCTTGAGTATTGGCGCATTCGCGATGGACGCACAGGCGCATTTCAATGCAGGCGTCTGTACCCCCCAAGCCCCGGTGACGCTATCCTTCCCGCCCATCACCCTGCCTAACAACCTGCAGGTGGGCGAGGCGATTGGCTACCCAAGCGGCTATGACTTCGCCAGCAATGGCTTTGTCATGCAGTGCCGCTACACTGACTGGCCATTGTCGCATCCGGTGTCGGCCAACCTCAGCGTGGTCAATTCGCCGGCAACCGGCATGACGTTCAACGCCAATGGTCTGACGTTGCCCGTCTATGCGACCAGCTACCCTGGCGTCGGGTTCGTCATGATGGCCGGGGATCCGTCCCAGTATTTGAAGGTCATCACCCACACCGGCGTCACGCTGTTGGACATCAAGCACAACAAACCCAATGGCTGGGGCCTGCAAGGGCGTGTGTACCTGGTGGCAACGGGCCCGATCACGTCGGGCACCATTCCTGGGAACACAGTCGCCAGGTATGTGCTGACCAATGTCAATATCGAAAGCCCCGGTGCAGCCTCGGTCAACTTTGCCGATACCGTGATATTGCCGCCGCAAAAGCCGACTTGTCGGGTGAGCACGCCGTCGCTTGCCATGCCGCTGGGGCAGGTGCCCAGCCGCGATTTCAAGGGAGTCGGCAGCAGCGCCGGCAGCGTCAGTCGCAGCATCACCCTGGACTGTGCCGGCGGCACCGGCGGCATCCTGGATGTATGGATCACCGTGACTGACCAGACGGAACCCGGCAACCGCAGTAACCAGTTGTCCTTGACCCGCAACTCGGACGCCCGTGGCGTCGCCCTGCAATTGCTCAGTGGCGACCGGTTGGTAAGCTATGGGCCCGATTCCTCCGGCGTGGGCAACCCCAACCAATGGCAGGTCGCAAGCACGGGCAACGGCACCCTGACGATTCCCTTGACCGCCCGCTACGTTCAAACCGCATCGACCATCAAGCCTGGGAGCGCCAACGGCCTGGCCTCGTTCACCCTGAGCTACCGCTGAGCCCGGGGATCGGGGTACAGCGTTTGTGCCAGTGCGATAAACGCCAGGGTTGCGGGAGAGGCCTGGCGGCGATCCAGCACCGCCAGGCCTATGCGGCGCGGTACGCCCGGCGACAAGGGGCGGGCAACGTAGCGCTGGTCGGCATCGGTCGGCAGTGAGCCCTGGGCCACGATACTCAGACCGTCGCCACGGCTGACCGCCTCCAGGGTAGTGAGTAGCTGGGTGCAGCGATAACGCACTTTAGGTTGCAACTGCGCTTCACCAAACAAACGCGTGACCAGCTCTGCGGAGCCTGCCTCGGTTAGGATGAACGGGTCATCGCACAACGCGTGCAGGGGTACCGCCATGCTTGCCGCCAAGGGATGGCCGACCGGTATCAGCGCCACCAGTTGGTCTTCGAGCAGGGCCACGGTGTCGAAGCGTTCCTGCTCCAGTACCACGAAACCCACATCCACCCGGCGCTGATCCAGCCATTGGATGACCTGCCGATCCGGCCCTTCGTCTACATGCACTTCGATACCCGGATAGTCTCGGCGAAAGTGGCTGAGAATGGTCGGTAGCAAACGGTTCGAAGCAGTGGGGCCGAATGAGCCGATGCGCAGCGTGCCGCGCTTCATCCCGCGGGCATCGGCGGCTTCCTGCTGCAAAGTGTTGGCCAGGCCCAGCATGCCCCGTGCGCGCCCGAGTAACTGCTCGCCGATATCGCTCAGTTCCACCAGGGTCTGGTGCCGGCGAAACAACTCCACCCCCAGTTCCTGCTCCAGGGCCTTGATTGCATGGGACACCGCCGATTGGCTGATGCCCAGGCGATGCGCCGCACTGGTGAAACCTCGGAGTTCGGCGACCAGGGAGAAGATTTCCAACTGGGTCAGGGTCATGAGTAAAGCCTTATTTTACGATGACTGATCATTAGTAAAAGAATAATCCCATCCTTTCTCACGTTGAGCACTTTCTTATGCATGCCCGCGAAGGCCTTACTTACCTGAAGCTGGCCGCTGTCACCATGATCTGGGGCGGGACCTTCGTCGCCGGGCGCTTTCTGGCCGATCAAGTGGACCCGCTGTTCGCGGCCAGCCTGCGGTTTATCCTGGCCAGCCTGGCGCTGCTGCTGTTCCTGGCCTGTGCGCGGACCCCACTGGCGCGCCCAACTACGGGGCAAATGGCGCGGCTGGTACTGCTGGGCCTATGCGGCATCTTTTTCTACAACCTGTGTTTTTTCTATGGCCTGCACTACATCAATGCGTCGCGGGCGTCCTTGATCGTGGCATTGAACCCGGCAGTGATTGGCTTGGCGTCCTGGTTGTTGTTCAAGGAGCGCCTGGGCCGGGTCAAGTGGCTGGGTATCGGGCTGTGCCTGCTGGGGGCGGCAGTGGTGATCGTGAGCCGCAATCCCAACCTCATGCAGGGGGCGCGCAACGCCTGGATCGGTGACCTGTTGATCCTGGGCTGCGTAATGGCCTGGGGCGCCTATTCGCTGCTGTCCCGGGAACTCAACCAGACATTGGGACCGGTGCAAACCGTCACTTGGTCGGTGCTCTGGGGTACGCTGATGTTGACCCTTGCTACCCTCGCCACCGGTCGGCTGACGCTGCAAGGTTTCAGTGCGCTGCAGCTGGCGCAGTGGTACAGCCTGCTGTACCTGGGTGTGCTGGGTTCGGCCCTGGCCTATATTGGTTATTACGACGGCATCCGGCGAATCGGCGCGACCCGCTCCGGTGTGTTCATCGCCCTCAACCCGCTGACGGCGGTGATATGTGGCGGATTGCTGCTGGACGAAGCCTTGACGGCGCCGATGCTGGCGGGTGGCGCGGTCATCCTGTTGGGCATCTACTTGTGCAATAAACCTCTTGCACGGGGCAGGGCAACAGGGATTTGATAAGAGTACGGACAAACTGGTTTACGCTGTGTAGAATCGATTTACGCATACAAGAATATGGACTTGCGCTCACGCAAGCCTCGGCCGTCAGAGACTGATGACACCATGAAGCTACTTGGCTCTCCCCTCATCTTTGGTGACTTCCTCGCCCGCAGCGTGCGAGGCCTTTCCTGCGCGCCACCCTCGGACCTCATCCTTGCTTGCAAATAGACAATTGCTACCCACAAGAATGATGAGGCACGAACATGACCGACCAATACGAAAACCCAATGGGCCTGATGGGCTTTGAATTTATCGAATTCGCCTCGCCCACCCCGGGTACCCTGGAGCCGATCTTCGAGATCATGGGCTTCACCAAGGTGGCGACTCACCGCTCCAAGGACGTGCACCTGTATCGCCAGGGCGAGATCAACCTGATTCTCAACAACGAACCGGGCAGCCTGGCGGCGTATTTTGCGGCCGAACACGGCCCGTCGGTGTGCGGCATGGCGTTTCGCGTCAAGGATTCGCAACAGGCCTACAACCGTGCCCTGGAACTGGGTGCCCAGCCGATTCACATCGAAACCGGCCCGATGGAGCTGAACCTGCCGGCGATCAAGGGTATCGGCGGTTCGCCGTTGTACCTGATCGACCGTTTTGGCGAGGGCAACTCGATCTACGATATCGACTTCGTCTACCTCGAAGGTGTTGACCGCAACCCGGTCGGTGCCGGTCTCAAGGTTATCGACCACCTGACCCACAACGTCTACCGCGGACGCATGATCTACTGGGCCAATTTCTACGAGAAGCTGTTCAACTTCCGTGAAGCGCGTTATTTCGACATCAAGGGCGAATACACCGGCCTGACTTCCAAGGCCATGAGCGCGCCGGACGGCAAGATCCGCATCCCGTTGAACGAAGAATCGTCCAAGGGTGCCGGGCAGATCGAAGAGTTCCTGATGCAGTTCAACGGCGAGGGCATCCAGCACGTAGCATTCCTCACCGACGATCTGGTCAAGACCTGGGACGCGCTGAAGAAGATCGGTATGCGCTTCATGACCGCGCCGCCGGATACTTACTACGAAATGCTGGAAGGCCGCCTGCCCAACCACGGTGAACCGGTCGACCAACTGCAATCGCGTGGCATCTTGCTGGATGGTTCGTCGGTCGCCGGTGACAAGCGCCTGCTGCTGCAGATTTTCTCGGAAACCCTGATGGGGCCGGTGTTCTTTGAATTCATCCAGCGCAAAGGCGACGATGGGTTCGGCGAGGGCAACTTCAAGGCGCTTTTCGAGTCGATTGAGCGTGACCAAGTACGTCGTGGTGTATTGACCGCCGACTGACCCACTGGATAAGCAAAAAGCCCGGGTTTATACCGTAATGCTGTTCACTTAAGCATTTGAGCTCACGCTGGGCTTCCTAGAAAATCCGATGCCAGACTCCTGGCATCGGATTTTTTATGTCTGTTCAACAAGAACTGCTCGACCTTGGCGATCTTTTTAACTTCTCAGACCTGAGCACCTTCACCCAGAACATCCCCGTCGAGTGGGTCGCATCGGCACTCGGGCTCTCCTCCCAAGCCACCATCCGTAGGCGCCGCTTGCCAGCCGATCAGGTGCTTTGGCTCGTTCTGGGCATGGCGTTGTTTCGTGACGAACCCGTTCATGAAGTGGCTAGACGTTTGAATATTTGTGCTCAGGGGCTTGCTAGCGATCATTTGCTGGCCAGAAGCGGCGTGACTGAAGCTCGCAAACGATTAGGCTCTGATCCAGTCGAATGGCTGTTCCGCAAGACCGGTAGTCAATGGGGCGGCGAGCGTTACAACGGAGATACCTGGCAGGATTTACAAGTGTTTGCAGTAGACGGAGCGCTTCTGCGAACTCCCGATAATCAGGAGCTACGAGATCATTTTGGCTCAGGAAACACCGGCACTGATCGTCAGACACCGTTTCCAATGCTGCGTCTTGTCGCCTTGATGAATGTGCGTTCGCACCTGCTTCTGGATGCTCAGCTGAGTCCCTATCGGCGCAGTGAAATGCGCTTGGCTGACGAGTTTCTTCAACAAATCCCTGACCACTCAGTGACGCTGTTCGACAAGGGTTTCTGGAGCGCGAATTTGTTACTGAGCTTGAGCGGTGCCGGCATCAATCGCCACTGGCTGATCCCGGAGCGCAAAGGGGTGGTAAGCGAAGAGGTTGCTCGTTACGGCAAGCACGACCGATTGTTACGCATGAAAGTGTCCCAACAAGCTAGAAAGCAAAACCCCAATTTACCCCGTCACTGGGAGGTGCGCGCGGTCAGCTATGAAGTCCAAGGGAAGCTCAAAACGGTGATGACTTCACTGCCCGTCGAAACTTATAGCGCCAAGATGATTGCCAAGTTGTATCAGGAGCGATGGGAGATAGAGCTGGGCTTCAGAGACATCAAAAGCTCAATGCAGCAGAACGCAGTGACTCTGCGTAGCAAGAAGATCGACCTGATATACCAAGAAGTATGGGGGCTTTTACTGGCTTACAACGTGATCCGGCGGGAGGCCAGTCTAGCTGCCGTAGCGTTCGGTCGCACACCATCAGATATTCGTTTCAAGCCGGCGTGCCAATACATTGCGGTGCAATTGATTGTGATGGCTGCGGCTAATCCTATTTCGGCGACAGGAAGGCGCTTGTCAGAACTGAGGGCGGGAGTCGGAGGGCTGTTTTTGGATCACCGCCCAAGGCCATCAAGACCAAGGACGGTGAAGATCTCAAAAACCAGGTTTCCAGTAAACCGTAAGGCTGCTCCGCTTAAGTGAACAGCATTACGGGTTTATACCGGGCTTTTTTGTGTGTGTTGCATCGAGTTGCAATTTAGCGACGGCCAAACGGGAACAGATGTTTCACCAAGTATCACATAAGGGCCGGGCGTAGGAAAAAACCTGCACCCTAATTTAGACGAGGCCCTCATATGACGACTGTGCATACTCCTTCTCTTCGGCCAAGGTTAGGTGATCCCATCCCGCCGCAACAGGCTGGCCCCATTCGCAATGTCCGCTCGACCGATGATGGGGACCCGATCGAGGTGGCGCGAAAGCGTTTCCTCGACGAAGGTGAATTACAGCACCTCAATGGCGGTTTAACTGCCGACGAGCATCAGTTGATAAAGGCGGTGGTGAATCCAGACAAGCCGGGGGCACCTTTCGTGAGTGTCTCGACTTTTGCCGTCGATGGCGCTCAATCCCGAGACATGATGGTGATCAAGCGCGTGCCTGTAACGGAGGGGATGACTAATTTCATCGTGTATATGCCGGAGGATGAAGTCATGTCGTTCTACAAGTTCGAAACCGCTGAACAGATGACTGAATGGGTTAGGAATATGGCCCAAGACCCTGCCGAACTAGACCGATTAGCCGGACACTTCTCTCACCCTGAAGCTCTCGGGCAGGAGGAGCGGGTCAGGGAGCAACTAAAGGAGTTTGGCAAGGATGAACAATCCAGCGTTGCAGTGGGAAGTTTTGGTCGAGAGCGCGATGATATTTTCGCGCGCTTGAACAGGGATGTAACGGTTCCGCCAGTGGAGGTCAACGGGCTAGTCAACACCAGGCTTTACAACCTCGCTTCCGATGGCAAAGCGACCTATGTCGGTACACGGGAGGATGGAAAACATGTCGTATATGATTACGATGCTTATGGTAACTTTCGGGGTGGCAGTGAGGGCGGTTATTACTTTGTGAAAGACGGGCTGAACAATAAAGAACCGCTCGGCGAACCAAGTTCAGAGTCACCCGACAAGTTCGCCAAAAAGCACGTCGCGCGCCAGGCTATGGAAAAAGCAGGACCTAATGATCTGAGTGACTTCTGGGCCTACCTCGGCAAGCAGCTCAGAAACCCGGGGCACGGTCTAGGGACTGCATTGAAACAGTTTGGTGTTCCTGACGACATAGCCGAATCCATCGAAGAAATCGTGAAAAACCCCGTCACAGGAACGCTGCTTGAGCTGAACCACGACAATCGGCTCGGCAATGTGTTTGGTGTTGAGAAGGAGATTATGGATCAACAGTTGGAAAAATTCGGTAATGAGGTCCAGAGCAATATTCCCCGCTACGGCACAGCGAGGGAAAACCTGAATACCGCAGCCGATTTCATCGAGAGCGTGGTCGGTACGCCCGAAGAAACCACGACTCAGGTAATGACCTGAGGCCATCCCCCTGCAGTACGGAAGGGGTACGGATACCCCCGCAACCGGCACCCATTCCCAGTCTTTTACTCAAACCCGACGTTGACGCACCAAATGCTTGAATCCTTCATATACCAGCACCATCACCGCCAGCCAGATGGGAATGTAAGTCAGCCATTGGCCACCCTTGATGCCTTCTCCCAGCAAGAGCGCCACCACCAGCAGTAACACCGGCTCCACGTAACTGAGCAGCCCGAACAAGCTGAATGCGAGCAAGCGACTGGCAATGATATAGCTCACCAGCGCCGAGGCACTGATCAAACCCAGCATCGGAATCAATGCATACAGCCTGGGGTGCACATCGAGCACGGCAAATCCCTGTTCGCCGCTCTGCACAAACCACCAAGCTACTGGCAGCATCAGCGCCATGTCCAGCCACAGGCCACCCAAGTGATCGGTAGTCAGGTACTTGCGCACCACGAAGTACACCGGGTAACCGATGATCACTACCAGGGTTGCCCAGGAAAAACCGCCGGCCTGATACAGCTCATTCAAAACGCCGAGCGCGGCAAACACCACCGCAATCTGCTGCAGCCGCGACAAG
The DNA here is from genome assembly GCF_900105675.1 of Pseudomonas synxantha. Lineage (NCBI taxonomy): Bacteria > Pseudomonadati > Pseudomonadota > Gammaproteobacteria > Pseudomonadales > Pseudomonadaceae > Pseudomonas > Pseudomonas synxantha. The sequence continues at coordinate 2,141,249 of NZ_LT629786.1, forward strand.
CGTTCGCCGTACACCAAGCGCCCTGTCAGCACCATGGTCAGCGGCAATAGGAAATACCCCACCGATACATCCAGGCTGCGTCCATTCAGCGGCGCCCACATGAACAGCCACAATTGCACGCCCAGCAAGGCCGAAGAGGCCAGCACACCGCCGACCAGACGTGGCTTGGTGGCAAGCATGCGCAGCAGTTCCAACACCCTTCGCCATTCACCGCTGACGATCATGAACACGGTCATGCATGGTACGGTCAGCAGCATGCGCCAGCCGAAAATCTCCAGGCCGCTCAAGGGCGTGAGCAGCGACGTGAAGTAATACATCACGGCAAACAACACCGAGGCCAATACCGATAACACTACACCTTTAGACACGCTGTCCTCGCGAAAGCCGATTCATATCCAGTTCCTGGGGCGGAGTATGGCGGTTTTTGCGAGAAATAAAATGTGGGAGGGGCGGGCGACGATTCGACTTGCTCCTAATAGGCAGTGTGGCAGCTACAGATGAACCGATTGCAGCACCGCTACCGGAGCAAGCCCCGCCGACATTTTAATCTCCATGCATCAGGTAGATTTCAGCCTGCTCGCCACGCTACACGGCCTGAGACGAAATGGCCGACATCGTTGAACCCCTGCGTGGATGAATGCCCGGGTGTGACCAAGGAATCAATAAATGCCTCGTCTTCAGCAGTGATCTTCACCGCCAGCGCCCCGGTGTACGCATCCCATTGCGCCTCGGTGCGCGGCCCGACAATCGCGGAACTCACTGAGGCATTGTTCAATACCCAGGCAATGGCAAACTCGACCATGCCCACGCCACGCCCTTGGGTGTATTGCTGGATCTGCTGGGCGATGCGCAACGACTCCATCCGCCATTCGGTTTCCAGGATGCGCTTGTCCTGCCGTGCGGCCCGGCTGCCAGGTTCGGGCGTGACGTCCGGCGCATATTTGCCGCTTAGCACCCCTCGGGCCAGCGGGCTATAAGGCACCACGCCCAACCCGTAGGCAGCCGCCGCGGTGATTTGCTCGACCTCGGCCTGGCGATTGACGATGTTGTACAGCGGCTGACTGATGACGGGTTTATCCACCCCCAGACGCTCGGCCACGCGAATCACCTCGGCGATACGCCAACCGCGATAGTTGGACAGGCCCCAATAGCGGATCTTGCCTTGGCGGATCAGGTCGCCGATGGCCGACACGGTCACTTCCAGCGGCGTGTCATGGTCTTCACGGTGCAGGTAGTAGATGTCCAGGTAATCGGTATCCAGGCGCCCAAGACTGGCTTCCACGGCGTTGAAAATACGCTTGCGGTTCAAACCACTGCGGTTGGGCAAGCCATCGGCGGGGCCGAAGCCGACCTTGCTGGCTACTATCCAGTCCTGGCGGTTACGCGCAATGGCTTCGCCGACGATCTCTTCGGAGCGCCCGCCAGTGTAGACGTCGGCGGTATCGATAAAGTTAATGCCTTGGCCCCAGGCCTTGTCGATGATGCGCAGCGAGTCTTCGGTACTGGTCTGTTCGCCAAACATCATGGTGCCGAGGGTCAATGCGCTGACCTTCAAGCCGGACTGGCCCAATGTGCGGTAAATCATGGAGAGCTCCTCATCGCAGGGAAACGTGAGTACTGCAATACCAGACCCGACGCCTCTGGAACAAGCCCTGGGCGCGTTTCTTCATGTACCCAGTAACGTCTGGCAGCGTGCCTGTAGAAAACGGTGCAGCACTTTCACCCGTTCCGACACTTGCAGACGGTGGGGGCACATCAGGTTGAAAGGGGTCGGCTCGCCCTGCCAGTCGGGCAACAGCGCTACCAGCCGACCGGCCTGGATATCACGGGCAATATCCAAGTTGGCTTTATAGGCGATGCCGTGGCCCGCCAGCGCCCAGCGGCGGACGATTTCTCCATCGTCGCTGAGGTAATCGCCGCTGACGTCGACCTCCTGGAGCAGCGCGCCCTGGCGGAAGTACCACGTGCTATTGGCCTGCCCGCGGCGCATGTAACGCAACGTACTGTGCTGCGCCAAGTCCGCCGGCGTGCGCGGTGTGCCGTGGCGCGCGAGGTAGTCAGGACTGGCGCAGGCCATGCGCTGGTGGCCGGGCACCACCGGCAACGCCACCAGGCTGGAGTCCCTTGGTACGCCAAAGCGCAGGGCAATGTCGACGGTATCGCGAAACAAGTCGGCATTGCTGTCGTTGAGCAGCAGTTGCAGGCGGATATTGGGGTGCTCAAGCTTGAACTCATCCAGCCAGCCCAGCAGCACATTGCGGCCGAAATCCGAGGGCGCCGCCAGTTGCAATAAACCGCTGAGGCTTTGGCCTTGTTGCTTGATGGCGTGTTCGCCCTCCGACAGCGCCTCCAGCGCTACCCGCACGCTGTCCAGATAACGCCGGCCTTCTTCGGTCAGGCGCATGCTGCGGGTGGAACGGGCGAGCAAGCGGATACCGAGCCGGGTTTCCAGGCGCTTAAGGGCAATGCTGGCCGCTGCCGGTGTCAAGCCAAGCCCACGGGCGGCGGCTGTCAGGCTGCCGGTGTCGGCACTGCGTACAAAGACTTCAAGGTCGAGAATTGAGCTCATTATTAAAAATCCTTTAAAGATCTTGTCGTTTTACCGGGATTTTTTGCTGATTGCCAAGCTGGGAAGATGAACGCTCACTTTCTCATGCAGGTAGTTCTCCCATGACATCTTCCCTCAGCGGTAAAACCGTCATCGTAATTGGCGGCAGCAGCGGCATCGGCGCCGCAGTGGCCCAGGCAGTCACCGCTCGCGGTGCGCACGTAGTGCTGGCAGGGCGGCGCTTGACCTCCGGCAGCGATAACGGCGTACGCAGCGAACCGGTGGACGTCACCGATAGCGCATCGTTGCAGCGCTTGTTCGAAACGGTGGGCCACTTTGACCACCTGGTCTACACCTCGGGACCTTCGGTGCGGGCCAAAACGCTGATCGAAACCGACCTTGACGAAGCCCGGGACAATTTCAATGTGAAACTCTGGGGCGCGCTACGTGCGATTCAACAGGCGCTGCCATTCCTGGGTGAGCACGGCAGCATCAGCCTGACTTCGGGTCAACTGGGGCGCAAGCTGGCAGCAGGGCAGTTCATCAAGACTGGCATCAACGCCGCGACCGAAGCCTTGGGCAAGCAACTGGCCAAGGAGCTGGCGCCGCGTCGCGTCAATGTCATCAGCCCCGGCGTAATCGACACCCCAGCCTATGCCGGGTTGGCCGAAGAGCAGCGTTTGGCGATGTTTGCCAAGACCGGCGAGACATTGCCGGTTGGCCGGGTAGGGCAGGCTGAAGAAGTCGCGGCGGGGTATGTATTGGCCATGGAGAACGGCTTCATGACCGGCACCGTTATCGATATCGATGGCGGCGGCTTGCTGTAGACACAGGGCTCCCGATAGCGGTGTATCAGTCAACTATGAATTGACTGAACTACTGTATCGGGGGCAAGCCCCCTCCCACAGGGGGGCAATTACTGCGTTGGTGTATTCGCTGCTTGCCTAAGGTCTGACACAGCCTGCAAAGGCAACAGAGATCAAAATGTGGGAGGGGGCTTGCCCCCGATGGCGGTGGTTCAGTCACAGATGCGCGCACTGACACTAAATCATCGGAAACAAGGCCCCTCTCACACTGGACTGTCTTATGCCTGCAAGGTCCGCGTCATGCGCAACGCCAACACACTCCCGGCGACAATCACGGCCGCCAGCAGATACAGCGCCACATCCGTGGACCCGGTGGCGTCTTTCACAAAACCCACGATATACGGGCTGAGAAAGCCCGCCATCTGCCCCATGGAGTTGATCAAAGCCAGGCCACCCGCTGCGGCACCTGCGCTGAGCATGGCGGTAGGCACCGGCCAGAACATCGGCAGGCCGGTAAGGGCGCCCATGGTAGCGATGGTCAGGCCGAGGATGGCGATGGCCGGTGTGGTGGCGAAGTTCACCGCAATCAGCAGACCGATTGCACCCATCAGCATTGGCACCACCAGGTGCCAGCGACGTTCCTTGCGCAAGTCGGCCGAGCGGCCTACCAGCAACATGAACACTGCCGCCAACAGATACGGGATCGCACTGAGCCAGCCAATCACCAGGTTATCGCTGAAACCCAGGTTTTTGATGATCGATGGTAGCCAGAAGTTGATCGCATACACGCCGCTCTGGATGCAGAAGTAGATCAGGCCAAATGCCCAGATCGCCGGGTTCTTGAACACTTCGGCCAGGGAGTCGCTGGTGGTTTTAGGCTTATTCGCCAGGTCCGTGGCTTGGTCGGCTTCCAGCACTGCGCGCTCATGGGGCGTGAGCCACTTGGCGTTGGCGAAGCTGTCACTGAGCAGGAAGTAGGCGAGGGCGCCGAGGATCACGGTCGGGATGCCCTGCAGCAGGAACATCCACTGCCAGCCCGCCAGGCCACCTTGACCGGCGGCAAAGTGGTTGAGAATCCAGCCGGAGAAGGGGCTACCGAGCAAGCCGGACACCGGGATCGCCGACATGAACAGCGCCATGATCCGTCCGCGGCGGAAGGTCGGGAACCACTGCGAGAGGTACAGCACCACACCGGGGAAGAAACCGGCTTCAGCGGCACCGGTAAACAGGCGCAACGTGTAGAAATGCGTCGGCGTGGTCACAAACAGCAGGCAGGTAGACAGCGTGCCCCACACGATCATCATCAACGCGATCCAGCGCCGTGGGCCGAACTTGGTCAGCGCCAGGTTGCTCGGCACGCCACACAGCACGTAACCGATAAAGAAAATCCCGGCCCCCAGGCCGTATACGGTTTCGCTGAATTTCAACGCATCGAGCATCTGCAACTTGGCAAAGCCAACGTTCACTCGGTCCAGGTAGTTGAACAGGTAGCAGATAAAGATGAAGGGGATCAGGCGCAGGGTGATGCGCTTGTAGATGGCGTTTTTATCGTCATCGCTGGCCAGTGCGGCAGTGGCGCTCTGTGACATGGGAATCTCTCTTTATTATGATTTTTCGCGGTGCGAGGTTAACGTTGACCGCCCCGACAGTCTCGATGACGTGATGGGCGACTGTCTTTGTGCTGGCGCACAGTGAAGCAGGCTTTGCGCTGTGCCAGTGAACAACCTGTTTTAGGAAATTAGCCCCATGTTCGAGCTCGATCACGCCTTGGCCCAGGAGATTGTCGATCGCACCATGGCCATCCTGCCCTATAACGTCAACGTCATGGACAGCCAGGGCCTGATCCTTGGCAGCGGCGAGCCGGAACGCATCAATACCCGCCACGAAGGCGCGCAACTGGTCCTGGCCAATGGCCGGGTGGTGGAGATCGATGGGCAGACTGCCAAACATCTCAAAGGCGTGCAGCCGGGCATCAACCTGCCGTTGCTGCATGATCAACGCCTGATCGGTGTGCTGGGCATCACCGGTGAACCGGACGGGCTGCGCACCTATGCAGAACTGGTGCGCATGACCGCTGAAATGCTGGTCAGCCATCGCCACCAGCAAGCCGAGCAGCAATGGCGGCGCCAGCGCTGCGATGATCTGCTGGCCTTGCTGCTGGCCGACAGTGGCGACTCACCACGCCTGGTGGACGAAGCCCGGCAACTGGGTCTCAAGCCGCAGCTGTCGCGCACGCCGTACCTGTTCGAACTGGGCCCGGGCCAAACGGCGGAAGACTTGAGTACATGGCTCACCAGCCGTTACCCGGACAGTTGGTGTGTCAGCCCCGCGAAGTTTTCCCTGCTGTGGTGCCGACCCGCCGCGTTGCAGGTCGACAACCCCCGCTTGCTGGAAAAGCTCGACGGCCTGGGTTGGAACATCCTGCGCGTTGCCATTGGTGGGCAAGCGGAGGGCTTGGCGGGGCTACGCCGTTGTTATCGTCGGGTGGGCGATCTACTTGCGTATGGCCGCGATATCCTCCCGCAAATGCGGCTGTTGACCCTCAACCGTTATCGTCTGCCGGTCATGCTCTGGCGTCACCGCAATGACGATGCCCTGGACGAACTGCTCAACCCTTTGCGCAAAGTGCTGACCAAGGACAGCAACGGGCAACTGCTCGCCACCCTGCGCAGTTGGTGCGAACACGACGGGCAAAGCCAGGCCTGCGCAGACGCGCTGGGCATTCATCGCAATAGCCTGCGTTATCGCATGGAACGCATTGCTGAACTCAGCGGCGTGGACCCGTTGACGCTCGATGGCATGCTGGCCTTGTACCTGGGCGTGCAGTTGTTGCCCCAGACTTTGTAGAAATGACCAACAAACCCTGTCCGCATCTGTGCAATTGACAGGCGTCATTACCCCAGCCAACTGGCAGCATGGGCGTTATAAAAACCGGAGAAAGCCCATCATGAAGATCATCATCGCTCCCGACTCGTTCAAGGACAGCCTCAGTGCTGCAGGCACTGCCCAGGCGATTGCCGAAGGGTTGGCCCAGGTCTGGCCGGATGCACAGTTGGTCGAATGCCCAATGGCCGATGGGGGTGAAGGAACGGTGGAGGCAGTACTCGCCGCGTGCAAGGGCGAACTGCGTCGGCAAAGGGTGCAAGGGCCACTGGGCGGCTCCGTTGAGGCGCACTGGGGCTGGTTGGCCGACAGCCATACCGCGATGATCGAAATGGCCGAGGCCAGCGGCTTGCAATTGGTCGCGCCGGGGCAGCGCGACGCATGTTCCAGCACCACTTACGGTACCGGTGAATTGATCCGTGCCGCCCTGGACGCCGGGGCGCAACGCATCATCCTGGCGATTGGCGGCAGCGCCACCAATGATGGCGGGGCGGGGGCGATGCAGGCCCTTGGCGTGCAACTTCTTGACGCAGCCAGTCAGCCACTGCCTCCAGGCGGCCTGGCGTTGGCGCGTCTGGCGCGTATCAGCCTTGACACGCTCGACCCGCGCCTGGCCCAGGTGCGCTTTGAAATTGCCGCCGACGTCAACAACCCGCTGTGCGGCCCCCACGGCGCCTCGGCGATTTTCGGCCCGCAAAAAGGTGCGAGCCCCGAGCAAGTGGCCCAACTGGACGCCGCCCTCGGCCACTTCGCCGATCACTGCGCCCAAGTGCTGGCCAACGACGTGCGCGACCAACCCGGCAGCGGCGCCGCCGGTGGCCTGGGTTTTGCCGCCAAGGCCTTTCTCGGTGCACAGTTCCGCCCAGGGGTGGAGGTGGTGGCCGAACTGGTCGGCCTTGATGATGCCGTACGCGGCGCCGACCTGGTCATTACCGGTGAGGGCCGCTTCGACGCCCAGACCCTGCGCGGCAAGACCCCGTTTGGTGTGGCGCGCATCGCCCAGCGCCATGGCGTGCCGGTTATCGTGATCGCCGGCACATTGGGCGAGGGTTACGAGCAGATGTACGCCCATGGCGTGGATGCGGCATTTGCCTTGCCCTCGGGGCCGATGAGCCTGGAGCAAGCCTGCCGTGAGGCTCCGCGTCTATTATGTGAGCGAGCTGCGGACATCGCACGCGTTTGGCGCCTTGCATCTAATCACTAACCCCACGCGCCAACCGCTGCACCCACTGTGCCTGAAACTCCAGCAGCGCCTCTGCGGGCTGCTGCAACTGCACAAACTCCAGCATCGGGTCGTCCACCGCTGTGCGCACGCCGCTCAATTCCTCCAGGGTCGCCAACCCACAAAACGGTACATAGGCCTCGCTGTAGCCGCCTTCATGCACCAACACCAGGCGGCCCTGGCACAAGCGCTCGGCAGCCAGGCGCAGGGTGCGCGTCATCAGCCGGAACGATTCGCTGTGCAGCAGCATGCGCGCCAGAGGGTCGACGGCGCCTGCGTCATAACCGCAGGCGACGATGATCAGCTCCGGTTGGAAACGTTCAAGGGCTGGCACCACGATGCGTTCCATCGCCTGCAAATAGGTGACGTGCCCACTGCCCGGCGGCAAGGGAATGTTGATGTTCGCGCCCAGGCCAGCGCCGCGACCACGGTCCTGTTCGCCGCTGTAGCCGGGCGGGTAGCAAGCATCCTGATGCAGTGAAATCGTCAACACATCGGCACGTTCCTCAAAGATCGATTGCGTGCCGTTACCGTGGTGCACATCCCAGTCGATCACGGCGACTTTGCCGAGCCCGTTGTGGGCCTTGGCTGCTTCGATGGCGATGGCAATGTTGGCGAGAAAGCAGAAGCCCATGGCGCTGTCTGCCAGGCAGTGGTGGCCCGGTGGCCGGGATAACGAATAGGCGTTATGCACCTTGCCCCTGAGCACGGCGTCCACGGCGGCGAGGGTCAAGCCGGCGGAGAGTTGCGCGATTTCATAGCTACCCGGTCCGATCGGTGCCTGGGGACCAAGCTCACCGCCGCCGGCATCACTTAGCGTCTTGAAGCGCTGCAGGTAGGCGCTGCCGTGGACTCGCAGCAAGTCCTCTTCGGTGGCCGGTGGTGCGCTGCGCAGATGCAGATGGTGGCTTAATCCGGACACGTCCAACAAGCTTTTCAAGCGGCGCTTGGTCTCCGGTGATTCGGCATGCCCACTGCCGGCCGGCGGCTGTACCCAGCCGCCCACGGGCAGGGTCAGCGCGTGGGCGCCGGCGCTGTGCCACAGGCTCATTTCATCGAAGAAAAATGCGGTGGTTCGGTTCATACCGGCTCCAGTTCAGTGGGGTAATTGGGACGGCTGGTGAGGATCATCACCAGGGACAGTAGCGTGATAACGGCAGCGCCAAGCAGCAGTAGGGTGAACCCGCCGCTGACCTCAATCAGGCGCCCGGCAACCGCCGGGCCGATGGCCAGGCCGCCGCCGATCACCAGGTTGGAGGCGTTCATCAGCTTGCCGCTGTGATCGAGGTCGGCCAGGCAGGCCAGGACCAACGGCAGGATGAAGGTCCAGCTGAACTTGAACAGCAGCGCCGCCAGAGCAAAGCGCAGCAGCGCGGGCTGGCCGAGTAAAAGTAATACGGCAGCCGCCATCAGCGCATAGCCCACTAGCAACAACATTCCACGTGGCAGGCGAGCGCTGATCAGTGATGCGCTTGCGGCACCGGCAATCCCCATCAGCGTGGCGATGGCAAGGATTTCGCCGCTGTGCGACGCAGAGACCCCGGCATTGGCGCCCAAGGCGCCGATAAAGGTCCAGACGCCACCGAGGCTGATGTAAAAACCCAGCACTGCGCCGATTCCCAGCACTGCTTTGCAGCGTGAGCCGGGCAGAGAACTGCCGCTGCTTGCCTGTGCCACAGAGCTGCCGGCAGGAAACGCCTTGGCCAGAGGCAGCAACAGGGTCATCAAGCCCGCCAGGATCAGGTAACAGGCATTCAAGCCAAACTGTCCGAATAACCCCGGCAGTACTAGAAGGCCGAGGGCGCCGACAATCAGCTGCCCCATTACCCACAATCCATAGACCCGACCAGGATTGGCGCTGGCGGCGGCGCTGGCCAGGCAAATGATCATCAGTGAGCCGCCGGCCAGGGCGCTGGCAAAGCGCAGCAACAGTAGAGCTGCGTAAGTGTCGGCGAGCATCGACAACAGGTTGGCCACGATAAACACCAGCGCGGCGACCAGGGCTGCGCTTGGCCAGTCAACCCGTTTGAGCCAAAACCAGGCAGGCAAGGTCGCCAGGCTCATGGCTCCCAGCTCAACGGAAAACAGGTCACCGATGCGCGCAGGGTTCAGTTGCCATTGGCTCGCCAGCTGCGCGGCCACGGCGGGGGCGGTCATCAAGATGGTCGGAGTGATCGCGGCAAACAGTACGATTGCCGCCAGCCGATAGGGTTGTGTGGGCATCTTCAAGCTCCAGGAGTGGGGGTCAGAACACATGGACCAGGCGCAACAATGCCTCGGTCCCGGCATAGCCGTTGGAGGCCGCGACGTTTTGCGAAAGGCTGACCATCAGTTGGTTCTGTGGGTCGAGCCAATGCCCGAATTCGAAGCCAAGTTGGGTGTAGCGCCTGTGGGTGTTGTCGATACGGCGATGGTCAATGCGCAGCGCACCGCCGTCGGCCTGGATCAGGCGCAGCGCCCCATAAGTGGCGGCGCTGAAGTCGTAGGAGGCAAAGGCTTGCAGGCGATACAGCGGGTCTTGCTTGAGCTCGCTGCCGAAGTAGTCATCATTCCTGGCATAAAGCTGGGCTTCGAGGTTGGCTTCCAGCACCCATTTGTCGCCAACGCCCTGGGTATAGTTGTAGACAAATGTGACGCCCCAACGGTTGGTGCCGGGGGACACGTCCGGGTTTTGGCTGTGGTATTGGCCTACCGGCACGGTGATCAGACTCAACAGACCGCTGTAGGTGCGCGAGGCCGGATCGTTAAGGAAAAACACCGTGCCGCCTATCTGCGGGTCGCCCAAGCCGCGTTCACCGGTCCGTTGCTCGGCGCCGGGCAATCGCGCCGTGATGTCGACAAAGGGCAGGATTAATTGTGGCGTGCACAACGTGCCGCAGGCGTCGGTGAAATACACCTGGCGGTAAGCCACGGCGTTGACCTTGAGGTCGGCCTTGCCGGTGCTGTCGGCGGGGCCGTGGAAATTCCCGGCACGGGTCGCAGGCAGGTACAGCACCCCCAGGTTGGTGCCCGGCGGGGCGGCGAAAAAATCCCGGGCGTTGAGGTCGGCAGCCTGGCTGTCGAGGCCGAGCAAGGTGCCACTGAGCAGCACCGTCAGGTTACGTAGGCGTGTGTGAGTCATGGCAAGGTGTCTCATGTATTGGGAGGCCGAAAACTGGGCAACAACAGCCCGTGATCGTGAAAAACGACCCTGGTAGAACCGCGAGATAGGGGCGGGGATCAGTCCGGCGGGGCGTGCATCAAGTGCGCGATGCGCGCTTTGTCCTTGACCCCGAGCTTGGTGTAGATGGTGCGAATATGATGGCGCACGGTATTGGGCGAGAGGCCGAGGTCGCGAGCGACTTCCTTATAGGTCTTGCCCTCGCCAAACCCTTGGGCCACGTCGTTTTCCCGCGGGCTGAGCTGGGGCAGGGCGCGGTTGATGCGCGCCGCCAACAGCAATTGGTCGCCCACTGTCGAAACCTGGAGATGAATGCGCTTGCCGTCATGCCCGTGCTCATCCAGCGGCACCGGCAGGGTGGGGCCGCTCCAGCGTGGCCATTCGCTGAGCAGCAGATCGATAAAGCCGCGCTCGGCGCATTGCAGCACTCCCCGGGGATCGCATACGGCCAGGGCTAGGTTGCGCGGGCTGGTGAGGGTTTCACGCATGGCCACCAAGGTGCGGATCTGATTCGCCGAGACAGCCGCGACCAAGTGCAGCATCAGGTTGTTGAGCAACAGGCAATCATGGGCGCTGAACCGCGGCGCTCCAGGTGTGCGGTAAAGAGTCAGGTGGTCACTGAGGTGGGTTTGCGGGTCGATATGGATAACGCACAACAGCTCACCAAGGCCGTGGCGTTGGCCCAGCCAATTCAACGCGGCGCCGTTGGCAGGGTCACGCATATCAATGATCACTGCTTGACCAGGCTTGGCATGCACCTGCGCAACAGTGACGTCCAGATGGCGGATCGACTGCCAGTCCGCCAGATAGCCCGGTGGCAAATGGTGCAGGTAGCTGCTGTGCTCTTCCGGCAAACCGTCGATCACCGCTGCGCGGCCCCACCAGGCGCTATCGAACGCCAGCAACTGGCTTAGCCGCCTCAAGGCGTGGTGCTGAAAATGCTCGATGTCCTGATGCTGGGCCAGGCGCTGCAGGTCCAGGGTCAGGGTGCTGAAGGCCTGCAACAGGCCAAGGGGATCAAGGCGACTCATGGATATTCCTCTGTGGGACTATTTTTGTTGTTCTCGTCACAGGGTGAAGGCCACAACCTTGGTTAGAGGTGGCAGGGCCTGGGCTGAGTATCGGTGCTGTCAGGTTTGATCGCCATCGTTCAGATGCAGGAGGGTGCGGTTGACGATGTGGGAAAGCTCTGGGCTCGTCAGACGTACAGTTTTGCTTCTACACTGGCCGGCCACTTGTCTTTCATAGGATGAAACGCAATGCACACACCTGAACCCCATATCGTGATCCAGCGCTTTACCGAGGCCCACCTTGAGGGCGTCGCCGCGCTCTACAACGAACCGGCCGTGTGCCGTCAGGTGCTGCAAATGCCTTTCCAGTCAGTTGAAACCTGGCGCAAACGCCTGGTGATGGATAATGAGCGGCGGCTACAGTTGGTAGCATTGCATGGCGGTGAGGTCATTGGTCAGCTGGGGCTGGAGCAGTACCTGCGCGTACGCCAGAGTCATGTGGGTTCGTTTGGCATGGGCGTGGCGACTGCCTGGCAGGGCAAGGGTGTAGGCTCTCGGCTGTTGACTGCTGCGCTGGATGTGGCCGACAACTGGATGAACCTGCACCGCGTGGAACTGACGGTCTACGCCGACAACGAGGCGGCGCATAACCTTTATCGCAAGTTCGGCTTCGAAGTGGAGGGGACGTTGCGCGATTACGCCCTGCGTGACGGTGTGTTTGTAGACACCCTGAGCATGGCGCGCCTGCGCAAGTCGGCTTAATCCGCTAGAGCAAACGCCACCGCAGCCTGCGCATGCAGTGCGGTGCTGTCCAGCAATGGCAGGTCGCTGTGTTCGGGCTGGATCAGCAGGCAGATTTCCGTACAGCCCAGGATGATTGCCTGGGCGCCACGAGCGGCCAGGCCTTTGATCACGCGCTGATACACTCGGCGAGAGGCTTCACTGATGACGCCCACGCACAACTCTTCATAGATGATTCGATGCACCTCCTTGCGCTCATCCGCATCCGGTACCAGCACGGTCAGGCCCTGGGCGGCGAGGCGGGACTTGAGAAAGTCCTGCTCCATCGTAAATGCGGTGCCAAGCAAACCTACCGTCAAGGTTCCGGCCCCCACGGCCGCGCCCGCCGTGGCATCGGCAATATGCAGGAATGGAATCGACACCGCCGCTTCAATGCGCGGCGCCACCAAGTGCATGGTGTTGGTACACAGCACCACGCACTCGGCGCCCCCGGCCTGCAAACGGCGCGCGGCGTCTTCCAGGATCAGCGCGGTATCGTCCCAGCGTCCGGCATGCTGGGCCTGCTCCACCGGGCCGAAGTCCACGCTGTACATCAGGATCTGGGCCGAACGCAGCGGGCCGAGCTGGTCGCGCACGCGCTGGTTGATGATGCGGTAATACTCGGCGCTGGACTCCCAGCTCATGCCGCCGATAAGGCCGATGGTGCGCATCTGATACTCCAGGACAAGGGATGTGGCTTCACCTTACCCATTGAAGGCCGGTTGGTCACAGGCAGTTGCCAGCAAATTCACCGGAGCAGTTCAACTACGCCTGTCAGATCGCAGATGTGTCCACAAAAGGTGCTCTGCGCTGGGCTCCGGGCTTCAAGCCCATCGAACGGGGCTTCCTCAACCGCTGCCCTGAGCAACTGGAGGTTGTACTGTGACCACGACCGACATCGACACCCGATTCCTGACCGATATTCCTGGCATTCGGGTGATGACCCACAATGCGCAAATCGGAGTGTGTGATAAACGCGAGGCACACCTGGGCGTGGGCCGTCTGCATCGTGCATTTTCGGTGCATCTGATCGATAGCCAGGGGCGTCATCTGCTTCAGCGTCGCGCAGCCGGTAAAATGCGTCGCCTTCTATCGGAGCACCCTTCGTTCGATACACCTGCCTTACATTCCCTTTGAGGCCTGGGCTGATGTTTAGCCATACGCCAGGCCGCGGCATCTGCCATGATCACGCTTCGCAACCTGGCTCACCCAAAGGAAATCCGCAATGGACGATGTACAGCAACTAGGCGAGATGCTTCGTCACTACGCCGATAGCGAAGCGCATAAAAAACAGCAATTTGACCTGCAGTCGGCGCGTTGGGCGCAGAAGCTCGGTGAGTTGTTCCAGCAGATCGAACAATGGCTGGAGCCAGTAAAGACTGTGGGTTTGCTGGAAGTACAGCGTGAGGCCTACACCGCCAGCGGCCCGAGCGTGCCGGTGGAGAGTTCGCCCTTCAAGAGCGAAAAACTCAGCGTGCATATCACCGGCAAAAGCGTTGAGTTCGTGCCGGACGTCATGGGCGCCGGCGGTTTGATTTCGGTAGCGGTAATGGGGCTCACCGCTGCGCGCCATGGCAGCGTGTCGTTGGTACTGCCGGCCGATAAGAACGATTGGCTGTGGAAGAAAACCAACGGCCTCAAAGACCCCGACACCTTCGGTTTCGATGCCAACTTCCTGGCCTCGCAGTTGCAGAGCCTGATCCCACGCGAGCGAGCCTGACCTGCACGCTTTAATCGCAGGTAAATAACTCATGGCTGGCGGCGCGTTAAATTAGGTGTATTTGCCAAGCATTGGCTATACCTACAACTCATTCATCACGATGATGGTCGCCAGGGAGTTCCACGATGAAGCTAGGGCTATTGATCAGCACGCTGTGCGTCGCCTCACTCGGCATGGCCGGTTGCGCGAGCAAGGTGCCGCAACCGGACGAGTATTCAGGGTTCCTTTCCAGCTACAGCCAGCTCAAGGAGGCCAAGTCACCGTCGGGGGCGGAGGTGATGCGCTGGGTTGATCCGCAACTGGACCTGAGCCGGTACACCTCGGTGTATATCGAACCCACCCAGTTCTACCCCAAGCCCCAGGCCACCACGAAGATTCCAGACAGCACCCTGCGTGGTATCAACGATTACTTCAACCAGGCCCTCAAACGCGAGCTGGCCAAGTCGCTGCCCTTGGCCAACGCTCCCGGCCCCGGGGTGATGGTGGTGCGTGCGGCGATCACCGCCGTCAGCAGCAAGACCGAAGGCCTCAAACCCTATGAGTTCGTACCCGTGGCCCTGGTTGCGGCTGCGGTGAGTACCGGCACCGGGATTCGTGACCAGGAAACCACCTTGGGCACCGAGGCGCAGTTCCTCGATGGCGCCAGCAATAAAGTGGTGGCCCAAGTAGTGCGCAAAGGCACCGGCAAGCCATTGGCCAATGACTCGCAGGTGATGAAGGCCGACGATGTGAAAAGCGTGATTGATGGCTGGGCCTCGGACCTGCATCAATCCTACCTGCGCCTGAAAAAGCGCTGACCCAGCCGGCCCGTGGTGTTACTTCAGCGGTGTCAGCGGGGGCAGCTTCCACTGGCCGTTACCCACCTCGGGCTTAGGCAGGTAGATGCGCAAGATCGCATAGAACGGGCCGGGCGGTGCCGGCAACCAATTGCTCTGTTCCGCCTTCGGCGGCTCGTGGTGTTGCAACGCCAGGGTCAGCCCACCGTCGGCGTCGCGCTTGAGAGCCGGTAGCATCCGCGAGTTGATCAGGTAACGCTTCTTGTGGTTGGGCACCAGCAGTTTGGTCTTGCTGTCATACATCGTCAGCGACCAGAACGCATCGGCCGGTGGCAACTGATCTTTGGCGAAGTGCACGGTATAGCTGTGGCGCGCACCATTGGCTGGCTTGCCTTCGCTGTCGAGAAGGTAGGTCAGGTAAGCGGCTTCATCGCTGGAGTTGCCGAACATGCCCATTTCGGCACCGGCGTAACGGTACAGGTAGTTGTTTTGCAGGCGGTCGCGACTGCCGTACAAGTCACCGTGGGCCACCTGGTGGGTGTCGACCTTGTCCTTCTTGAGCGCGGCAAATTCGGCGCGGCCATCGGCAATACCTTCCTCCAAGGCCTTGCGCTGTTCGGCGGTCAACTGGTTGACCTTGAAAGGCGCGCCCGGGGCGACACCGATCTTGGCGAAGCGTGCCAGCAGGTCTTTTTCGCTGTCCTGGGGCGCAGCGAAGGCCAGCATGAAGTTCAGGTAGCGAAACAATTGCGGGCCTTCAGTCATAGTCGCCGTTGGCTTGGGCCATTCGATCTTCGGCACTTTGGGCGGGGCAGGCTGCTTCACATAACTGCTCAGCGGCTGGACTTTGTAGCCGCTCTGGATCTGTTTGACCTTGCCCAGGTCCTTGTCATCAAACAGCTGCGTGCGGTACAGGGCATAGGCGATATTGCTTTCGCTGTAGACCACGCGGTCGATGTCCACCGGTTGCTGACCTTTCCAGTCAGGCCCGGCGACCATGTAGTGGCCGCCGTTGTTACCGGTGCTGCGGGTGCCCAGGTAGGCAAAGTTCTGGGTATAGAGGTCGATCAACTGCACCGAGTAGTAGCGGTTGTCTTCGATCTTGGGCAGGGTCAGTACCAGAGGCTCTTTGCGCAGGTCCATCCACACGAACGAATAGGGGGTGTCGGAGTTCGGACTCGCGAACGCCGCGTCCTTGGGAGTGAACGCCTGGGCGTAGTTGCCAATATGGTTGAACGGTGCCTTGAAGTTGGCACCGCCCTTATCAACGGCCTGGGTGTAGAGCGTCTTGTACATCTGCACCACCGGGAACCCGTACAGGTACGCTTCCTTGGCGATGGCACGTGCTTCACTGGGGCTGGCGGTGAAGTCGGCCCAGGCGCCGGTACTGATGACTATCGAGAGGCTCGCCAACAGCAGGCGCGTCGGTTTTCCAATCATGTTGTAGCGTCCTTCCAGAGTGCTTTTAAGGGGGCGTGGGGGCAAGGCGCTGAGTTTCCAGTTTTATTGGCCGCACGTCACGTTAATCCCTGCGACGCTTTTCAGCCTCGTCGGGTGCTTACTCACAGAAGGTCGGGGGTTGTAAGGGAGAAATCAGGCCCCGGGCAGCATGGATTTGACCTTGTCACGCAATTGATCAATCGAAAACGGCTTGGCAATGACCTGCATCCCGGCCGGGACGTCGATGTTCTCGGCATAGCCACTGGCAAACAGGATGGGCAGGGCAGGCCGCAATGCACGGACCTTGTTCGCCAGTGCCTTGCCGTCCATGTCCGGAAGGCCGACATCGGTCATCATCAGGTCGATCACCTGCTCGGTGTTTTCTACGGCTGCGAGCGCCTCTGCAGCGTCAGCCGCCTCAACCACCTTGAACTCCAATTCTTCCAGTACATCGACGATCAGCATGCGCACGATGGCGTCGTCTTCGACTACGAGGATGGTGGAGGCGGCTGCGGACATGGCGGGTATTCCTGAAAAGTGAGAGCGTAGGGCTTAAAGGCAACTTGATTGTGAGTGACGGCAATGCCAGCAAGTTCCGAAGCAATTGATGGCATTGTGAACGCTGGGCGGGCGAATGTCCCGCCAGCTAGCTGTTATGGCGTCCTTTTTGCCCGTCGCAGATGTTTCTTGCCCTCGTCGCCCGCAGAAAAATAGCGTTCAGGCGCCACTTTGGGGCAAACTCCCGGTTTTTCCGTACTTGGCCAAGGCATGCCCATGACTCCCGCGTCGTCCGTCGATGAAAAGAGCTTCCGTACCCTGTTGAGCCGAAACGTGGCCCTACCCTTGGGTGTGGGCGTGCTCAGCGCGGTGTTTTTCGTCTGCCTGATTACCTATTTGCTCTCGGTGATCCAGTGGGTCGAACACACCGACCGGGTTATCAATAACCTCAATGAGTCGTCCAAGCTGACGGTGGACCTGGAAACCGGCATGCGGGGTTTCCTGATCACCGGCGACGAGCATTTCCTCGACCCCTATGAAGTGGCCAAGCCGCGGATCATTGCCGATCTGCGCAATCTGCAGGACCTGGTGGCGGACAATCCCCAGCAGGTCGACCGCCTCAAGCGTCTGGAAGCCTTGCAGGTCGAATGGAACAACTACGCCCAGTCGATGATTGATATGCAGCGCCAGAACGGCGACTACCGCAATGCGGTCAAGGCGGGCCGTGGCAAGCGCCTGACGGACGAAATTCGCAAGGAGTACGACGATGCGGTGGCGATGGAGCAGCAATTCCGTATCACCCGTAACGAAGAAGTCACTCGCACGACGGTGATCAGCGTCACCCTGTACCTGGTATTCGTACTGGGGTTGAGCGGCTTTCTTGCGTACATCGGCAGGAAAAATTTACTTTCTCTTTCAGAAAGTTACAGCGCAAATCTCGCGTCCCAACAGAAGATAGCGCGACGCCTCGAACGCCAAGCCTGGCTACGCAATGGGCAGACCGAGCTGGCCGAACAAGTCCTCGGCCAACTGACCCTGAATATGCTTGGGCGCAATATCCTGCAGTTTTTCGCCCAGTACATGGGCTCGGCCGTGGCGGCGCTGTATGTGCGCGAAGAACATGGTGGTCTCAAGCGCGTGGCTACTTATGGCTTCTCCCGCGAGCAGGAACGACAGGAGCAGTCGATCTACAGCGACGAAGGCATCGTTGGCCAAGCCGCCCAACAGGATCGCCTGATTCGCCTGGACGATGTGCCGGTGGATTACTTCAAGGTCAGCTCCGGCTTGGGCGAAGGCGCTACCCGCAGCGTGCTGGTGATGCCCACCAGCGACGACGACCGCGTCAATGGCGTGGTCGAGCTGGGCTTCCTGCGAGCGCTGGATGAGCGTGATGTCGAACTGTTGGAACTGATCGCCAGCAATATCGGCACCTCCATCGAAGCTGCCCGTTATCGCCAGCGTTTGCAGGAAGTGCTGGCCGAGACCCAGCAGCTCAATGAAGAGCTGCAAGTGCAGCAAGAAGAACTCAAGACCGCCAACGAAGAGTTGGAAGAACAGTCGCGTATCCTCAAGGAGTCCCAGGCCCACCTGGAAACCCAGCAGGCCGAGCTTGAACAGACCAACGAGCAACTGGCCGAACAGACCCAGACCCTGGCCGAGCAACGCGACGCCATGGACCGCAAGAACGTCGAACTGAACCAGGCCCAGCTCGAGCTGGAAGACCGCGCCGATGAGCTGCAGCGTTCCAGCAAATACAAGTCCGAATTCCTCGCCAACATGTCCCACGAGCTACGTACGCCCCTGAACAGCTCGCTGATCCTGGCCAAGCTGCTGGCGGAAAACCCCCAGGAAAACCTCAGCGCCGAACAGGTCAAGTTTGCCGAGTCGATCTACTCGGCCGGCAATGACTTGCTTAACCTGATCAACGACATCCTGGACATTTCCAAGGTCGAGGCCGGCAAACTGGAAGTGCGCCCGGAGAACTCCAGCGTGGTGCGGCTGGTGGACGGCCTGCGCGGCATGTTCGAACCGCTGGCGGCGGATCGCAAGCTGGGCTTCCAGGTGGATGTGCAGGAGGGCTCACCGACCCTGCTGTTTACCGATCGCCAGCGCCTGGAGCAGATCCTCAAGAACCTGTTGTCCAACGCGATCAAGTTCACCGAACAGGGCGAGGTCAGCCTGACGGTGTCCCGTGCGCCAGGGGAGGGCATTGCCTTTACCGTGCGCGACTCCGGCATCGGCATTGCCCCGGACCAGCAGGAAAGTATCTTCGAAGCCTTCCGCCAGGCTGATGGCACCACCAATCGCCGTTACGGCGGCACCGGCCTGGGCCTGTCGATCTCCCGCGACCTGGCCACCTTGCTGGGCGGCTACATCAGCGTGACCAGCGAGCCGGGCAAGGGCAGCATCTTTACCCTGGTATTGCCTGAGCAATACGTGGAGCGTGAAGAAGACGCGGCACCTGTGGAGCAACCGCGTCAAGCGGTGGTCGTGCCGCCCCCCATGCCAGTTCGCGTTTCGCCCCTGCCGGTGGCCGACACCCAGCAGATTCCACGGTTTGCCGATGACCGCGAAAAAGCCCCGTTCAGCACCCGGTGCATCCTGGTGGTGGAGGACGAGCCGAACTTTGCGCGTATCCTGTTCGACCTGGCCCATGAGCTGGGTTACCACTGCCTGGTTGCCCATGGTGCCGACGAAGGCTACAGCCTCGCTGAGGAATACATCCCCGACGCGATCCTGCTGGACATGCGCCTGCCGGACCATTCCGGGTTGACGGTGCTGCAGCGTCTCAAGGAACACGCCAACACCCGCCACATTCCCGTGCATGTGATTTCCGTGGAAGATCGCGTCGAAGCCGCCATGCACATGGGCGCTATCGGCTATGCGGTCAAGCCCACCACCCGCGAAGAGCTCAAGGACGTGTTCGCGCGCCTGGAAGCCAAGCTGACCCAGAAGGTCAAGCGCGTACTGCTGGTGGAAGACGATGACCTGCAACGCGATAGCATTGCCCGCCTGATCGGCGACGATGACATCGAGATCACTGCCGTCGGCTTCGCTCAGGAGGCTCTCGACCTGCTGCGAACTAACGTCTACGACTGCATGATCATCGACCTCAAGCTGCCGGACATGCTCGGCAACGAGCTGCTCAAGCGCATGGCCACCGAGGACATTTGCTCATTCCCGCCAGTGATCGTCTACACCGGGCGCAACCTGACCCGCGATGAAGAAGCCGAACTGCGCAAGTATTCGCGCTCGATCATCATCAAGGGCGCTCGCTCCCCTGAGCGCTTGCTGGACGAGGTCACACTCTTTCTGCACAAAGTCGAATCCCAGCTGTCCCATGACCGCCAGAAGATGCTCAAGACTGCCCGCAGTCGCGACAAGGTCTTCGAAGGGCGCAAGATCCTGCTGGTGGACGACGACGTACGCAATATCTTCGCCCTGACCAGCGCCCTGGAGCACAAGGGCGCGGTGGTCGTGATCGGGCGTAACGGTCGCGAGGCCATCGACAAACTCAATGAAGTCGAGGATATCGACTTGGTACTGATGGACGTGATGATGCCGGAAATGGACGGTTACGAGGCCACCGCCTTGATCCGCCAGGACCCGCGCTGGAAAAAACTGCCAATCATTGCAGTGACGGCCAAGGCCATGAAGGATGATCAGGAAAGGTGCCTGGCAGCGGGTTCCAATGACTACCTGGCCAAACCGATTGACCTGGACCGTCTGTTCTCACTGATTCGCGTATGGCTACCGAAAATGGAACGCATTTAAGTGGAACAGTGTTTTTTGGACAAAAACAGCGAGATTGAGCTGCGCCTGTTGATCGAGGCGATTTACCTCAAGTACAGCTATGACTTTCGCGACTACTCCGGCGCGTCAGTCAAGCGCCGGGTGGCCCATGCCTTGCGCCAGTTCGACTGCGCGACCATTTCTGCATTGCAGGAGCGAGTACTGCACGACCCGGCGGCGTTCATGCAGTTGCTGCAATTTCTGACCATCCCGGTGAGCGAAATGTTTCGCGACCCGTCGCACTTCCTGGCAATCCGTCGGGAAGTGGTGCCGCTGCTCAAGACCTACCCGTCGATCAAGATCTGGATCGCCGGTTGCAGTACGGGGGAGGAGGTGTACTCCATGGCCATCCTGTTGCGAGAAGAAGGCTTGCTGGAACGCACTATCATCTATGCCACGGACATCAACCCGGCATCGCTGGACAAAGCCAAGCAGGGCATCTTCTCCCTGGAGAACGTACGCGCCTATACCGCCAATTATCAGCAAGCCGGCGGGCACCGTTCATTTGCCGACTACTACACAGCGGCTTACGATTACGCGATCTTCGACAAGACCCTGCGCGAGAACGTGACCTTTGCCGATCACAGCCTGGCCACCGACAGTGTTTTCTCCGAAACTCAATTAATTTCATGCCGCAACGTATTGATTTACTTCAATAAAAAGTTGCAGGATCGAGCATTTGGACTGTTTCATGAGTCGTTGTGTCATCGCGGCTTCCTGGTGCTGGGCAGTAAGGAAACCCTGGATTTTTCCGCCTACAGCAAGCAATTCGAACCCTTGGTCAAACAGGAACGGATCTACCGAAAATCATGAGTGACGCGCCAGACACCCGGATTCACGGGATTGAAGCCATCGTTGTCGGCGCTTCCGCCGGCGGCGTCGAGGCGCTGCTGACGATTTTTGGCCAACTTCCAGACACCTTCGCCTTGCCGATCATTGCCGTGCTGCACCTGCCGGATGAACGCCACAGCCAACTTGCGGAGGTCTTTGCGCGGCGCCTGAGCATTCCGGTCAAGGAAGCCCGGGACAAAGAGGCGGTGGAGGCGGGCACCTTGTACTTTGCCAGCCCCGGTTATCACCTGTCGGTGGAGCATGACCGCAGCCTGTCCCTGAGCCAGGAAGACCGCGTGCACCACTCAAGGCCCGCCATCGACTATCTGTTTGCCTCAGCTGCCGACGTGTATGGGCGCCGGCTGCTGGCAATCCTGTTGACCGGCGCCAACCACGACGGCGCGAGCGGCCTGGCCCACGTCAAGCAATCGGGCGGTACCACCGTCGTCCAGGACCCACAGGAGGCGCGCATTGCCGTGATGCCCCTGGCCGCCCTGGCCTTACACACGCCTGACCATATTCTTTCCTTGGGCCGTATCGGCTCATTGCTGGCTTCCCTGGAACCCTCCCCATGTTAAGTACTGTCCAGGCCAAACTGCTGATCGTCGACGATCTGCCGGAAAACCTGCTGGCTCTCGAAGCGCTGATCAAGCGCGAGGATCGCCAGGTGTTCAAGGCATTGAGTGCCGACGAGGCGTTGTCCCTGTTGCTGGAACACGAATTCGCCATGGCGATCCTCGACGTGCAGATGCCCGGCATGAACGGTTTCGAGCTGGCCGAACTGATGCGCGGCACCGAAAAGACCAAGAACATCCCGATCGTGTTCGTCAGCGCCGCCGGCCGCGAACTCAATTACGCCTTCAAGGGCTATGAAAGCGGCGCCGTGGATTTCCTGCACAAGCCGCTGGATATCCACGCGGTCAAGAGCAAGGTCAATGTGTTCGTCGACCTGTATCGCCAGAGCAAGGCCATGAAGCTGCAAGTGGAGGAGCTGGAGCGCAGCCGCCGCGAGCAGGAGCTGTTGCTGGCGCGCCTGCAGGCCACGCAGGCTGAGTTGGAGCAAGCTGTGCGCATGCGTGACGACTTCATGTCGATTGTCGCCCACGAAGTGCGCACGCCCCTTAACGGGCTGATCCTGGAGACCCAGCTGCGCAAGATGCACCTGGCCCGGGACAACGCCGCGGCGTTTACCCTGGACAAGATGCACGCCATGGTCGACCGCGATGAACGCCAGATCCAGAGCCTGATCCGCCTCATCGAGGATATGCTCGACGTGTCGCGCATTCGCACCGGCAAGCTGTCGATCCGCCCGGCACGCTGTGACTTGAGCCAACTTGTGCGCAACCTGGTGCAGAACTTCGCACCCCAGGTGGCGGCCGCCGAGTCCTCCATGCAGTTGCAAGCTGACGGCACGGTGGAAGGCCATTGGGATGAGTTCCGCATCGAGCAGGTGATCACCAACCTGTTGACCAACGCCCTGCGCTACGGGGCCAAGAGCCCGGTGGAAGTGCGGGTGTATAGTGAGCATGGCGAAGCGCGGGTAGAGGTGCGTGACCATGGCATCGGTATCAGCGAAGAGAACCAGAAGCGCATTTTCCAGCAGTTCGAGCGGGTCTCCGCCAACCACGTGGCAGCGGGCCTGGGCCTGGGTTTGTTTATTTCCGAGCAGATCGTCGCGGCCCATGGCGGCACCATCGAGGTCGAGAGCCAGATAGGCGAGGGCGCGTTGTTTCGCGTGTGCCTGCCCCTTGAGGCGAGCGAGTGAAATCAATCGTCACCTCGACGCAACCTCTGCGTGACCCCATGGTCGTAACAGCAGCAATTGACCGGACAAAGGCTTCCCATGAGTGAAGATGCGCAAGATGTCGTACTGATCGTCGAGGACGACGAATCCATTATGTTTGTGCTGGGTGAGTACCTGGCAGGCTTGGGCTACCGGGTCTTGAAGGCGGTCGATGGGGAGCAGGCCTTCGAAATCCTCGCGACCAAGCCGCACCTGGACCTGATGGTCACCGACTATCGCCTGCCGGGTGGCATTTCCGGGGTACAGATTGCCGAGCCGGCTATCAAGCTGCGCCCGGAATTGAAAGTGATCTTTATCAGCGGCTACCCGCAGGAAATCCGCGACTGCAACAGCCCGATCACGCGCAATGCACCGATACTGGCCAAGCCGTTCGATCTGGATACGTTGCAGGAGCATATCCAGCGCTTGCTGGCGTGACTTGCTGAAAACCATAAACGCCCAGTGCACAGCCAGCCTGGCTGCCAAGGTTCTTCCGGTACACCGTGAAGAACCTTTTTCGGTGGTTTCTTCAATCAGGAAGATGACACAAAATCCTCTAGAGGTAGGCCGTAGGGCTGTTTGCTGACAGGGTCAAGCGCATACCATTTGCCATTCTTTTGCGTTGCCGCGACATCCTCGATGCCGCCATGCATATTACTGGCTTTGCCTATCGTGGCATGTTCGACGTCCCTGAAAGTCTTGACCACATCATACTTGTAAGCAGTCCTGGGCAGCTTCATGTCGCTCCCGCCACCAAAGACACCTGCCTGACTCAAGCCCTCTTGCACACCGGCCAACGCGAATCCCTTGAGGTCCACGGGGTTGAGCGCGCCGATGGCGAAACGCGCGAGTTTCTTCGCGCCTTGGCTGAGTCCTCTACTGGCAGCCACACCGGCCGTCACCGCCTTGGCGCCCTTGACCGCCGACCCGACGCCGGAGAGGATAAAACCCAGGGCATCAAACGCCAGGTCAATGGCGCCGTCGCGGGTGTTGCCCGCCGCGAAGTTGTTGATGGCATTGTAGAAAGGAATCAGACCCAGCAGGAAATTACCGGCTTTTTTCCAGAAGGCGACTTCAGTATTGAACGTGGTTTGGCCGCGAAGCTCGCCCTCGAACTGCCGGATGTCGATATCTTGTACCAACGTGTCAGCAATATATTGCGACCGCTCGCTGAAATAGCTCTTGGGTACGCCTACGGATGCATGGGGCGAAGTCGCTTCTAGCAGGTCTTTTCGGTATTGGCCGGAAGGCCTCACAGCCTCGTAGATAACACCTGAGGTTATGCCTGGCGCGAGGCTGGTAGGCAGCGAAATAGGACGCGTCCAATCAGAACGCTTGCGGATCATGTTATCTGATAAGTCAATTTCATAAGCATGGGTCTTGCCTTCAAACTCGCTCTGCACGGTCAGCAGCGTAGGGCTGCTTTTACTCGACGAGATGCCACTAGCGCCCCTATGGGCAGACCGCTCCACTGCGAGCGTGATCTTTCCATTCTCAATGATGTCCCGATCTTCCAAGGGCAGTTTTGAAATCAGGTATTTGGTCTGAGCCTTCGCTGCCGCCTCGAAGTCATTGAAATACTCTTTTATGTCCGCTTCAAAAGACTCACGGACATAGGCCAATGAAACAGGGTCAATATTGACGTTACTCAAGTCGATCTTGTTATCACGGGAGGTATAGCTGTCTTTACCCACACGCCTGCCGTCTTTCCATGGAGTGAGGAAAACATCGAGTATCGAGTAGGGGCCTGGGAACTCGAGAATTCCGGACTCGTTGGCATCCAACGTTTTTTGGGTAAGTTGTTCTCGCGACAAATGTGGGTTTTGCCGCTGCAGTACGGTCAGTGCCCGCTCATGAAGGTCAGGCATGGGCGTCGCAAAAACCTTGGAAGCCGCACTCAATTCGCTGATTTGTTTGCTGAAGGCGGTACGCAAGCCCTCCATCTGTGTAGCTGTGTACTCATCTTGCCGATTCGCTACCAATACGCCGTTGCTGATGCCCCAGTCCTTCAAGGCGTCGCTTTGGGCCTGTTGTTCAACCAGCTTATCCGCCAGGGTAATAGGCACCAGATCTCCACGCATCATGACTTCTGCATAAGTCATGTTGCTGGTCGATCCTGGAGCCTGGGCTTCGATGCGCGCCACCGCAGTGGTGAAACTGACCCATGCGTGAGAGCCAAAGGTCACGGACTCAGGTATATCCCTGACCAGCAATGCCGGTGCCTTGCGGGACAACAGTATAAACATTGCGAGGTCAACGGTTTCGGGGGTGGCTATCTTCTTGCCGATCAAGTAGTTCGCCAGGGCATTGCGCACATAGGATGCGCTTCTGCCCGCTAGCTCTATGTCCGCCAAGTCGAACCCCGCGATCTGGGTCCTGGTCGAGAAGGCTGGGTCGGTGAAGACACTTGGCCTATCCAGCGAGACGTATAGCGCTGCCAGTACCCAATCACTGATAGCGTCGGGGGAGGCGAGCTCGCCAATTTCGCGTTCCGCTGCGCGGCCCAGGTTTTGAGCATTGGCTGATTTGAGAATGTCATCGATGACGCGACGAGGATCGTCCTTGAAGGCCTTTGGGTCCCACTGGTAGCCACGGGTCAAATGTTCAAGCAAGGTGGAGTCTGGAGTCTTTTTCAGGACGTTGCTGATCACACCGTCGAGCTTGCGTTGATTCTGGTTGCTCAACTGCGTGGGCCACGAAAGTGCACCACCCAGGTTGCCATGAGCTGGTGCTACCAGGGGCGGGCTTAGCAGTGCTTTTTGAAAGGTCTTCAATTCTTCATAACTCGTTGGAAGCAACCAGCCCATATCGCCGATGAACTGACGTAGCGTGACAGGAACATCTGCTTTCAAGTGTTTGCTGCGAAAGTAGGAAGAGTTGGGGGCTATTTCAATCGTGGTATCGAGAAAGGCCTGTACCTTGGGGCGGGAGAATTGCTCAATGACCTGTTTATTGTTTCTGTGTGGGTTACGCAGTTCATCTTTAGCATCGTTGATAATGTCGGCGCGTAGGGTGGGCAGTGCGTTGGCGATGGCCGCACTTAAAGCCGTTCGATTGTTCAAGTCGCTTAGGCGTGATGCTGGGTCAATAAAAGCGGACGCCTCCCGAGGGGGCTCGAAGACAGCGCCTTGTAGTAACTGATCGGCAAATGCTGAGAGTGCGGCCATCTGCGGCGGCAGCACGTAACCGCCGATGAATGGCAGCGCATGGCCGTGAAAATGGGCAATGTCGTGCAGATCCGCCTTGTTTTCTGCGAAGACCGTGAAAGGGAGGGCTGAAGGCGACAGTGCATTAATAACGGCCTTAAGCAAATAAAAACCAGCGAAGTCAGTAAGGTCAACATACTGTATACGGCCATCGGCAAGCTGTACCGAGAGTTGATTCTTGTCAGGAAAGATTTGAACATCTTTTGACAGATCCACTCCCTTCTCTATGGACCACTTCGTCATCGCAGGACTAACGAGGATACTGCGAAGCTGGGTTCGCAACTGCCCAAAAGTAGACGTCGCAGGGATGTCTTCAAGTATTAATTCATGATAGCTCGTCGGATTCTTCAGGGTGTTGATGAACAGGTTGAATAACGTTTTGTCTCCCCTGGCTTGAGGGGATTCCTGGGTGGGTTCCGAAGTATCTGCAACCGGAGTGTCGTTGGCGGGCAGTGGCGCTGGTTTTCCCTCTTCGAGTGCTGGTGAATAACGGTCCTGTATAGGCAAGTGAGAAATAACGGTCATCGGAATATTCCTTGTCGACGCTGTTTGAGAGTTTTTTCATACGTTGTGCGTCAAGGTATGTGGAAAAAAACTCACATCGATTCCATGCTTTATTCTTGAATCCGTGACTTTCTATTGCGAGGTGGTATCGGCTTATAGCAGGTGTTGCAGGGTTCTTCATGGTTGGCCATGAAGAACCTTTCTAGCCTGGCAAGATTCTTCGAGCCCCCAGGTACTTCAATTGGAAGGGCTGAAATCCTTCAGAGGGAGTCCATAGGGTTGTTTGCTGACGGGATCCAGGGCATACCACTTGCCATTCTTCTGGGTTGCTGCGACGTCCTCCGTCGCGCCTTGCATGGTGGCTGTGCCTATTGTGGCGTTATCAACGCCCCTGAACGTGTTGACCAAGTCATATTTGAAAATAGGCCTGGAAGCCCTGTCGCCTTGGCGGGCATGCCTATCCAGTGCTTCCAGGCCTGATTGCACGCCGGCCAGCCCCAGTCCCACTGGATCTGCGGGGTTGAGGGCCCCTATGGCGCCACGCGCCAGTTTTTTTGCGCCATACGCGAACGCTTGGCCGGCAGTCGCTCCGGCCTGCAGCCCGGAGCCGATAGCCTTTGCAGCGCCCCCCACGCCTGATAGAAGAAAGCCAAAGACATCAAATGACAAATCAACAAGACCCTCACGCCACTTGCCGTCAATAAAGTTATTGATGGCGTTATAGCCTGGAATGAGCCCTCGTGCGAAGTACTCGGCTTTTGCCCAAAAAGGAACTTCTGTATCGAACGTCGTTTTCCCTCGCAGCTTTTCTTCTGTATCACGAATATCCACGCTTTTTACCATGGCGTCGGCGATATACCGGGTTTTCTCGCTGAAATAGCTGTTGGGCGTATCATTGACAGTGTTAAGGGAGGAGCCCTGAAGTGCAGTTTCGTCATGATCGCCGTCAGGAACAAGGGGTTCGAGGAACGTCGAGCTGACACCTGCGTTAAAGTCGTCAGGAAGAGGGGCGATCTCCCTATCGTTCAAGTCGTCACGTTTGCTGATGGTGTTAGATGCTATGTTTATTTCATAGGTATGGGTGCTTTCATTACCCTCCCGGTCCTTGAACTCGCTGCGCACTACTAGGGTTCCGGGCGTTGATTTCTTATCGGATGCACCAGAATTATTTGTACTAACTGACATTTCTCTGGCAACCGAGACTTTGCCATGCTCAATGATCTCGCGGTCTTCGATCGGCAGTGTCGAAATCAAGTATTTGGTTTGCGCCTGCACAGCCGCTTCAAAGCGATTGAAATATAACTCAACACCATTTTCAAATCGGGACTTGATATCAGCTCTTGAGCCGGATTTAACTGTTATTGCATTGAGATCTATGCTTTTGCTTCGAGAGGTGTACTTGGAAAAATCGATGTCATTAAGGTAGTCGCGTGTATTGAGAAATATATCCAGCAGTGAGTAGGGGCCTAGGGACTCTAAAATGCCGGATTCTTTAGGGTCTAAGACCTTTTCTTTGATTTGCTCTTCTGATAAATGTGGGTTTTGACTTTTTATTTCAGCGACTGCCCATTTGTGAAGGTCAGGGCTTTCCATCGCAAACGTATTGGAAGCATTACTCAACTCAAACACTTGCTTGCTGAACTCAAAGCGTATTTCGTTCATTTTAGTGTCTGGGTATTTATCTTCCGCGTTGCCTCCGAGCAAGCCGTTGTTGCGGCCCCAATCTTTGAGTGCGTCAGTTTGGGCCAGTGATTCCACCAGTTTGTCTGCCCGTGTGACGGGAGCCAGCTCATGTCGCAGCATGATCTGCGCATAAGTCATTGAGCTGGTCGAACCCGGAGATTGCGCCTCAATACGAGCCACAGCCGTCGTAAAAGTCACCCATGCGTGGGAACCCTTGACCAAGCTCTCAGGTATATCCTTCACCAAGAGTTCCGGGGCTTTGCGTGACAACAGTACAAACACCGCAAGGTCGACCGTTCGCGGCGTCGCTTTGCCAGTCTGGATCAAGTAATCAGCCAACGCTGCGCGTATGTAGGAAGCGCTTCGCCCAGCAACGCTATTCAAATCGAATCCAGCGATATTGGTTCTGGTAGAGAGCGACGGGCTGGTGAATACGTTCTGCTTCTCCAGGGAGACATGGAGCGCTGCCAGAACCCAGTCGTTGATAGGTTCCGACGAAGCGATTTCACCGATTTCCTGCTCGGCAGCGCGACCTAGGGTTTGAGCGTTGCTTGACTTGAGGATGTCGTCAATGACGCGACGCGGGTCATTCTTGACAGCGTTCTCATCCAATTCGATATCACGGGTCAGATACTCGAGTAAATCGCCCTCTGGCTCTGTTTTCAAGACATCATCAACGACGCGACTGAGTTGGCGTTGGTCCTGATTGCTCAATAGCGTAGGCCACGACAGGGCCCCACCCATATTACCGTGTGCCGGCTTTTCCAGCGGCGGACTTGCCAGAGACTTTGCAATGGCCTCTAACTCTGAAGGCTCCGTTGGAACCAACAAGCCATGGGCCTCTATATACTCGCGAAGGGTCACCGCCACGCCAGGCTTCAGCCCGTGGTTCAGGGCGTAGGAGGAGGCAGGGTCTATATCGATGGGCGTATCCAGAGCAGTCTGCATCCGCTGGCGCTTGGACTGCTTGGACACCTCCAAATATTCGTCTTCGGTAAGGTTCGACTGTTCACTTGCGCTAGCGAGATCTTCCATTATGCCTTTGGATGCCTCAGCTGCCAGCTTGGGTACTACCGCGATCACGGTCGTTTGGTTGTTCTGGTCACCGAGTTGTGCGGTATAACGGTCCAGATCCATCTTGGAAGGGAGATTGGAACTGTCTGCGCCAAGGGTACCTTTGCGGTCCCACCCGGCGATGTAATCGGTGATGGACGCCTCTTGCTCTGAGGGTGAGAGGGAGGGATCAAAAGGCAGGGAGTGGCCATAAAATTGGCCGATGTCCGAGATCCTTGCCGTGGTGGCTGTGTCTGACCGTACGGAGGTGCCAGAACCTGCAAGAGCCGTAACGACGCTCTTAAGCAAAGGCCAACCAACAAATTCACGCAGGTCAACGGTTCCAAAACCGAACGAGCCCGGGACGTATAGGGTTCCATTTATATCGATGATGTTACGAGCTGACAGACTGACGCCTTTCTCGGCTGCCCAACTTTTCATTTGCGGGCTATCGAGGATTTCATGAAGAAGTGTCCTCCACTGTCCGAAAGCAGATGCCGGCGGGATATCCTTGACGGTCCTCTGTCCAGGTTTCTCATCAGACCCCGGCGGTTGATTCAACGCTTGCGCATACAACCTGGCCAGGCTTCGTTCACCCTTGTCCTGGGGTGTTTCAACGTCGTGCCTGGAAACCTCTGTATCGATAAGCGTCAGTGGCGTGGGGGAGGAACCTGCATTAATCCGCGCAGGCGTAGACAGTTCAGGCAGACGTGAATTAGGAATAATAGTCATCAGAAATGGTCCAGATCGATGTAGTTTGGGTTCTTTACAAAAGTTGTTCGCAACCCTATGTGGAAAGAAACCTACATCGATTCCATCTGCTGCTTGTTAAACCATTACAGCCTATTACGAGTTCTGACTGCTCTACACCTGGATCATCTCCCGCACCTTGGCCGTCAATAAATCAAAGGTGAACGGCTTGGTGATCAACTGCATCCCGGGGTCCAGGAAGCCCCCGCGCACCGCCGCATGTTCGGCATAACCGGTGATGAACAACACCTTGAGAGCCGGGCGAATCTGCCGACCAATTTCTGCCAATTGCCGCCCGTTCATGCCGGGCAAGCCGACATCGCTGATCATTAGATCAATGCGTTGCCCGGACTCAATGATCGGCACCGCCGTATCCGCGTCGCACGCCTCGACAAATCCATAGCCCAACTCTTTGAGTACGGCGCTGACCAATACCCGGACAGCGGGATCGTCTTCGACGATCAGTACGGTTTCCCCCGCACTGGCAAACGGCAACAATGTCGGGTTGATCGGCTCCTGTGTCTGCATCTCGCCAATGAAACGCGGCAGAAACAAACTTACCGTGGTGCCTTTGCCGAGTTGGCTGTGAATCGTCACATGGCCGTGGGATTGGCGGGCGAAGCCGTAGATCATCGACAGTCCCAGCCCCGTGCCCTGGCCGATGGGCTTGGTGGTAAAAAACGGGTCGAACACACGGTTCATCAGATGTTCGGGAATCCCGCAGCCTGTATCGCTGACGCTCAGTTCAACGTAATCGCCGGGCTGCAAGGTGCCGTAGGCCGCAGTGAATACGCTGTCCAGATGCCGGTTACAGGTTTCGACGATCAACTTGCCGCCGTTGGGCATCGCATCTCGGGCATTGATGACCAAGTTGAGCAGTGCACTTTCCAGTTGATTGGGGTCGGCTTCGGCAGTCCACAGCGTGCTCGCCAGGCGCATGTCCAGTGCGATGCTTTCGTTGATGCTGCGTTGCAGCAACTCGCCCATGGAGGACACCAATTGGTTGATTTCCACGGGTTTGGAATCCAATGACTGGCGCCTGGAGAAAGCCAGCAGGCGGTGGGTGAGGGCGGCAGCGCGGTTTGCCGAGGTGACGCCCAGGTCGATCAGGCTGTCCAGATCATCCAGCTTGCCGCGGGACACGCGCCTGCGGAGCAACTCCAGGCTGCCGATGATCCCTGTAAGCATATTGTTGAAGTCATGGGCGATGCCGCCGGTCAACTGGCCGACGGCTTCCATTTTCTGTGACTGGCGCAAGGCTTCTTCGTTTTGCCGCAATTGCGCCGTACGTTCTTCGACTTGCTGTTCAAGGGTTTCCAGGATGCGTTGCAGGCGCAGTTCGCTTTCGCTCAGGTCGATCAATCGGTCGCGTGCTTCGTATTGGCGCCGCCGACCGCGCAGGGCAGTGCTGACCAGGCTGATCAGCGTGACCGGGTGGAAGGGGCGCTCCAGGAACGTTACGTTACCCAGCAAGCCACTCAAGTGCGATGTGCCGTTCTGCTCGTTGCCGCCGTGATGGGTCATCAGCACGATAGGCAGGTCGGACCACGCCGGCTGCTGGTGCAAATGATTGAGCAGCGGCTCAAGATCCACGCCGCGCAACGCCTCGGCCGCAATGATCAGCATGCCGGCGCCTTGCTCCATGGCTTCGCACAGCGCGCTTAGGTTGCTGACCACCATGCCGCTGTAGCCTGCCTCATTGAGCATCATCAGCGCCAGCGAACCGTCGCGGCCCATGGGTGCCAGGACGATGGCACGTTCTGAGACCGGAGAAAGAGCCGGCACTAGCCCTCATCCTTCAGCAGTGGGGAACCGGCGCCCATATAAATCGGAATGCCGCGCAGTACACCCTGGAAATTATCCAGCGGTTCGCCAACCGTCATGCCGCGGCTGCCGATACGGTATTCGCGAATGGTCGACTCGTGTGAGCCGGTCCTTTTCTTGATGATTGAAATGGCCCGGCGGACTTTGCCCAGGGCTTCAAAATAGCGCAGCAGAATCACGGTATCGGCCAGGTAGGTAATGTCGACGGGGGTTTGCATATCGCCAACCAATCCATGTTGGGCCACGGTCATGAAGGTCGCGGCACCGCGGCGATTGAGGTACAGCAGCAGCTCGTGCATGTGCAGGATCAGCGCGTTCTCTTCCGGCATGGCAGCCTGGTAGCCGTTGATACTGTCGATGACCACGGTCTTGATGCCGCCTTCATCCACGCAGCGACGTACGCGGTGCGAGAATTCGCCGGGGGACAACTCAGCGGCGTCGACCTGTTCGATCAGCAGGTTGCCGGTGCCTTGCAACGCAGCGAGGTCGATGCCCATGTTTTTCATGCGCTCGAACAGCAGGCCCAGTTCTTCATCGAAGATAAACAATGCGGCTTTCTCGCCACGAGCCACCGCGGCGGCGGCGAAGATCATCGAGATCAGCGACTTGCCGGTGCCGGCCGGGCCAAGGATCAGGCTGCTGGAGCCAGTCTCGATACCGCCGCCGAGCAGCGAATCCAGTTCCGGGATGCCACAGGTCAATGTCTGGCGGTTGTAGCCGCCACGATGCTCAGCTGCCACCAGGCGCGGGAACACGTGGATGCCGTCGCCCATGATGGTGAAATCGTGAAAACCGCCACGGTATTTCTGGCCGCGGTATTTCACCACCCTCACACGGCGGCGCTCGGCACCGTAGTTGGGGGTCAGTTCCTCAAGGCGGATCACCCCGTGGGCAACGCTGTGCACGGTTTTATCCAGGGATTCGGTGGTCAGGTCATCCAACAGTAATACAGTCGCGTCATAGCGCACGAAGTAATGCTTGATGGCCAGGATCTGCCGGCGGTAGCGCAGGGAGCTTTGCGCCAGCAGGCGGATTTCCGAGAGACTGTCGACCACCACGCGGGTCGGCTTGACCCGTTCTACCACTTCAAAAATCTGGCGGGTGGCCTCACCCAGTTCAAGGTCGGAGGAATACAGCAGACTTTGCTGGTGCTCGGCGTTGAGCAGGCTCTCCGGTGGGGTCAATTCGAAAATAAAGATATTGTCATCCAGGTCCCAGCCATGGGACTTGGCACCCTGGCGCAATTCGCGCTCAGTCTCCGACAGGGTGATATACAAGCAGCGTTCACCGTTTTGCGCGCCGGCCTGCAGGAAGTGCAACGCCACGGTGGTTTTACCGGTGCCGGGTTCGCCTTCCAGGAGGAACAGATGGCTGCGCGATAGCCCCCCGGCAAGAATGTCATCAAGACCTTCGATGCCGGTGGCCGCCTTTTCACTGAACAGCTCTTTGGATGTAGACAAGAAGTGCCCTCGGGTCACGTACAAGTAGAGGGGCGCGCCGAGAGGGACGCGCCATATTTACTTGACCGTAGTGGCCAGTGGCGGTTCAACGTTTCGTAAAAATTGCAGAAGGCCCCGGTACGGCACGAGCAAGCTGGCGCCTACAGACCTTGTTGCAGCGCCGGGTCGTCCGGGTTCTGCTGCTCCAGTTGCGCGAGCAGTACCTGGACGTTCTGCAGTTGCCCGGTTTCTTTCCAGTAGTTGACCAGCAGCACGCGGGCCTTGCGGTTGGCCGGATGACGCTGGACGATTTCTTCCAGTTGACGCTGGGCTGCCTCGACTTCGTCTTGGGCATGCAGGGTGGTGGCCAGGTCGTAGCGGTAATCCTGGTTGTCCGGCTCAAGCTCCACCGCCTTGGACAGGCCGAGCAGCGCATACGGGCGCTCGCCATGGTGCAGCAGCCACATGCCCAAGGCATGCTGCAGGTAGGCCGACTCCGGGTGCGCCGCCAATTGCCGCGCCAACAGTTGGCGCGACTCGTCGCTCTTGCCTTGCTTGTCCAGCAGTTCGATCTGCGACACGACCGCCTGCAAGTTATCCGGCTGCAAACGCATCGCCTGCTCCAGGGCGTTTTGTGCCTGCGGCAACAGGGCGCTGTGGATGTACAGGCGTGCCAGTTGAATCCAGCCTTCGGCGGTCTCGGGCTGGGCCTTGAGGGTTTTCACGAACTCGTCGAGCACCTGCTGCAGGGGGCCGAAATACAAGCCCAGGGTATCCGGCGACAGGCCGAGCAAGGCATTGGCGGCGGCAAAGCGCACTGGCTGTTCGGGATCATCCAGGACCGGGCCGAGCAGCAAGGTGCGCTGGCCGCTGGGTACCAGGCCGACGATGCTGTGAATCGCGGCTTCGCGCACCACTGGCGATTCATTGGCCAAGTCTTTATCCGCCAGCTTAAGTGCTTGAGGGCTGGGGTAATTGGGCAACTCGGCATGCAAGGCGGCGCGGCGTTCAGGCGACAGGTCCGGGCGCCCCAGCTGTTGATACAGCACCCGCGCCGCGCCCGGCTCACCGTTGTGTGCCTGCTTCAATGCCTTGGAGTAACCATGGGCAATGGCCGGTGTCACGGCGACAGGTGCGGTGCGGGAAAAAAACCAGCTGACCAGTACGATCAGCAACAGGGCACACAGGCCGATGATGGAATAACGGCGTGACTTTGACATGCGGGTGTCCGAAAGCTCGAGCAGCAAAGCCCCAAGCTTCGGTCAGTGCAAGGCAGGTGTCAAACCGGCGTCAGGTCAGCACGTAATCCAGCGGCTCAAGGGCAGGAGGTAGTTCGTCTACGCCAAGGGCCGCGAGGATCTCGCGCTCCAGGGTACGCAGGATGGCATCGCACGGCAGGTCGTTTTCGTCGAAGCCGAACGGGTCCTCCAATTCGTCGCCGATCGCATCCAGGCCAAAGAAGGTGTAGCTGACGATAGCGGTGAACACCGGCGTCAACCATCCCAGCGGCTCGGCCATGGCGAATGGCAGCAGGATGCAGAACAGGTAGATGGTACGGTGCAGCAGCAGGGTGTAGGGGAAGGGCAGCGGTGTGGTCTTGACGCGCTCGCACGACGCCTGCACCTGGCTCAGGCTGACCAGCCGGGCCTCCAGTTGGGTGTAGCGCCACTCACTGATCACACCCTGGCAGGCCAGTGCGGAAAACCGCGCACCGAGTGTTTGCAGCACGCTGTCAGGCAGGTTGGGGTGGCTTGCTTGCACCGCTATCCAGGGTGTTATCGCGCGGGTTTCATCTTCACGGCGCAGATGAGCGATCAAGCCGTGGGCAAAACCGCACAGGCCGCGCAACAAGCCGTTACGCTCGACGGTGTCGCCCAGCACCTGGGTTTCGCGGATCAGCGAACGCACCTCAATGATCATTTGCCCAAGCTGTTTGCGGCCCTCCCACCAGCGGTCGTAGCAGGCATTGTTGCGAAAACTCATGAAGATCGACAACGACAAACCCAGCAAGGTGAAC